>CACKFY010000005.1 GCA_902599495.1 uncultured Pelagibacteraceae bacterium
CTGTTTCATCTAAAATTGCAAGTTTTGGCTCAAGTATTTTAAGTTGCAATATCTCGTTTTTCTTTTTTTCCCCTCCAGAAAAACCAACATTTAAGTGTCTTGATAAAAATTTTTCATCTATTTTTAACTCTTTTGCTTTGTCTTTTACAATTTTTAAAAAACTTATTGCATCTATATCCTTATGGCCGTTAGCTTTTCTAATTGAATTTAGTGATGTCCTTAAAAAATTATTAGTATTAACGCCCGGTATTTCAGTAGGATATTGGAACGCTAAGAACATTCCTTTTTGAGCTCGCTGTTCTATTGAAATTTGAGTTAAATCTTGGCCCTCGAATTTTAAGTCTCCTGAAATATGATATCCCGGTTTACCAGATAAAATGTTTGCTAAAGTGCTTTTACCTGACCCGTTAGGTCCCATAATTGCATGAACTTCACCCTGGTTTATTTTAAGATTAAGGCCTTTAATAATTTTTTTATTATTAATTTCTGCTTTTAGATTATTAATTTCTAACATTATCCCACACTTCCTTCTAAACTTATTGAGACTAACTTCTGAGCTTCCACGGCGAATTCCATAGGCAACTGTTGTAAAACCTCTTTGCAAAAGCCATTTACAATTAAACTTACTGCCTCTTCTTGGTTTAAACCTCTCTGATTACAATAAAAAAGTTGTTCCTCATTTATTTTTGAAGTTGTAGCTTCATGCTCAATAGTTGAGGATGAGTTTTTATTTCGTATATAGGGAACAGTATGAGCTCCACATTTATTTCCCATTAATAAAGAGTCACATTGAGTATAATTTCTAGAATTTATTGCTTTTTTGTTTATGTCAACTAATCCTCTATAAGTATTATCTGCTTTACCAGCTGAAATTCCTTTAGAAATAATTTTACTTTTAGTATTTTTACCCAGGTGAATCATTTTTGTGCCAGTATCGGCTTTTTGATGATTGTTGGTAATCGCTATTGAATAAAACTCTCCAACAGAGTTATCTCCTTGTAAAATACAGCTTGGATATTTCCAAGTTATTGCTGAACCGGTTTCAACCTGAGTCCATGAAATTTTTGAATTCTTTCCTCTACAAGCTCCTCTTTTAGTAACAAAGTTATAAATTCCTCCTTTTCCTTGCTCGTCTCCTGGATACCAATTTTGTACCGTTGAGTATTTAATTTCAGCATCGTCAAGAGCTACAAGTTCTACGTTAGCTGCATGAAGTTGATTCTCATCTCTCATTGGTGCAGTACAACCTTCAAGATAACTTACATAACTTCCTTTATCAGCAATTATTAGTGTTCTTTCAAACTGTCCAGTTTGAGAGGCGTTAATTCTAAAGTAAGTAGATAACTCCATTGGACATCTTACATTTGGTGGTATGTATACGAAAGATCCGTCCGTGAAGACTGCAGAATTTAATGTTGCGAAATAATGATCAGTTATAGGAATTACAGATCCTAAATATTTCTTCACCAGTTCAGAATGTTTTTGTATAGCTTCTGAGATTGAACAAAAAATTATACCCTTTTTAGTAAGTTCACCTTTAAAAGTTGTAGCAACAGAAACAGAGTCAAAAACAGCATCCACTGCTACTCCGCTAAGTCTTTTTTGCTCATCTAAAGGAATGCCAAGTTTTTTATAAGTTTCAATGAGTTTTGGATCAACTTCTTCTAAACTTTTAGGTTTGTCTTTAACACTTTTAGGTGCAGAGTAATAATAAAGATCTTGATAATCTATTTTTGGATATTTTGGTTTTTGCCAATCAGGTTCTTTTAATGACTTAAGCCTTTTATATGCTTTAAGTCTCCAATCTAAAAGCCATTTAGGTTCTTTTTTCTCTTTAGAAATAAATTTAATCGTTTCTTCATTTAATCCTTTTGGAGCTTTAAAACTTTCAATATCAGTTGTAAAACCATATTTGTATTCTTTGCTTGTATCTATAACTTTGCTACTCATTATCTTTTTATTAGCTCCTCTAATTTTACGTTTTCAAAAAAACTATTTATATGAGCATCTAATTTATCCCAAAGATTATGTGTAATACATTTGACAGATTTATTATTACAACTTTTTTTTGAATCTTTTTTACAATTAAGAGTTTTTACTTCTTCATTTACCGCATGAAAAATATTCGAAAGTCTGATTTCAGATGCTGACTTTTCTAAAGCATATCCCCCTTTAACACCTCTTACGCTTTTCACTAATTTATTGTCTTTTAAATGAATGAACAATTGTTCAAGATAAGGTAATGAAATATTTTGCCTTTTAGAAATTTCTGACAAACTAACAGGTTTATTCTTAGAATAAGATGCGAGATCTGCCATTGCCATTACTGCGTATCTTCCTTTTGTAGTTAATCTCATAAAATTAGCGTGTTTTACAACAGTTTTAGGTTAATTCCTACTATTTTACTATGATTTAAAAAAAAATATTTGACGCATAAAAACATGTTATAAGTCTAATCTTTTACTGAAACTAATTATCATTATTAAATATGAAACAGAAAAGTGTTGAAGTTTTTATCCCAGGTCCAGCAGGTAGATTGGAAGGTAAATATTATAAAAATCCAAAATTTGGATCTCCAGTTGCGATTGTTCTTCAACCTCATCCACAATATGGAGGCACAATGAATAATAGAATTGTACAACTTATGTATAACATTTTTTTAGAGAATGGATTTTCTGTAATTAAAATTAACTTTCGAGGTGTAGGTAAAAGCGATGGTGTTTTTGATAATGGGCAAGGAGAACTTTCAGATGCTGCAGCTGCTTTGGATTGGATTGAAAGAGAGAACATGGATTATAGTCAATGTTGGGTTTCTGGATTTTCTTTTGGTGCTCTAATTTGTATGCAACTAATTATGAGACGTCCTGAAGTAAATAATTTTATAGCAATTTCACCACAACCAAATGTATATGACTTTTCTTTTTTAGCTCCCTGCCCTACTTCAGGTCAGGTGGTATATAGTGATAATGATGAACTTGTCACAAAAGAAAGTATAGATGAATTAGATAATAGAATTAAAAGTCAAAAAGGAGTAGAAGTAATTTTTTCAAAAATTAAAAATGCAAATCATTTTTTTAAAGATAAAGAAAAAGAACTTAAATCTGAAGTGGAAAAATACATTAAAGAAAAAACAGCTTTAATATAAATTTAAATTATCTCACCGCCAGTACATGGAGCATTGCATCCAGTAGTTGACGGAAATGATATTGGTAGAGATAAAACTGACCTAATAGCCAAGTAAGCAAAAGCTCTTGACTCGATAAAATCTCCATTTAAATTGAAATCTTCTGCAATGTGAAAATAAAGATTTTTTTTTGAATTCAATTTTATTTGTTCTACTAAATTTAAATTTTTTCTTCCACCTCCACAAATTAAAATTTTTATCTTTTCATTTTTATGCTCTTTAAGAACATCTTCAATTTTCGATGATACTAATTTTGCGGTAAAGGCGATCAGTGTGGCAGCACCATCCTCTAAGCTTAGCCCTCTGATAAATGAAATATCAAAATCATTTGTGTCAAAAGATATATTATCTTTTTTTCTAAAATTATTTTCATGAATTTCTAAAGCCTGTTCAAGTATTATTTTATTTATTTCTCCTCTACTTGAAATTTCTCCATTTATATCATATTTTTTATTTGTGTGAGTTTGCACCCAATTATCAATAAGACAGTTTCCTGGACCAATATCTCTGCTTATAATATTCAAATTATTAAAATCTTTTAAAAAAGTAAGATTAGATATTCCGCCTATATTCAAAACACAAGCTGGTAAATCTATTTTTTTTGATTTAATAAGGTGCTTATGGAAAATAGGTGACAACGGAGCCCCTTCACCACCATTCAAAATATCGTTTTTTCTAAAATTATAAACTATTTTTTTATTTGACAGCTGGGATAATAAATTACCATTACCAAGCTGAAGCGAAATTTTGTCTTGAGGACTATGAAAAAGTGTTTGCCCATGAAAACCTATCAGATCTAAATTAATTTTATAACTTATGTCTTTAATGACTTTAGCATGAAAAATTGTAATTTTATTTTCTAATTCATTTATTGAAGAAGAATTATTTTTTAAGTCAGTTATTGTATTTATCTTTTTTTTTAAGTTACGAAATTCCTTGAATATATTTGCGTCATATTCAAAATACTTTTCTTTAATAATCTCCAAGTTTTCTAAACCATTAGAATTAATAATTGATGCGTCTACTCCATCGCCCGATGTTCCACTCATCATTCCTAAGCATGTGTATTGTTTATTCATAATTCTATTTATTTATACCAAATATTGTATAATAGTGTTCATATAACAAATAGAAATATGAAAAGCACTTTTTTGAAAGAAATGCAAGAAAGGGGTTATCTAAATCAGTGCACTGATTTGGAGAAGTTAGATGAGATTATTTCTAAGAAATCTATTTCCGCTTATATTGGTTTTGATTGCACAGCTAGTAGCTTGCATGTGGGAAGCTTACTTCAAATTATGATTTTGAGATTGCTCCAAAAACATGGACATAGACCTATTGTTCTTTTAGGTGGAGGAACTACTTTGATTGGGGATCCTTCAGGAAAAGATTCTACTAGAAAAATTTTAAATCAGAAAAATATAAAAAAAAATATCCTTGGAATAAAAAAATTATTTGAAAGTTTATTAGATTTTAAAAGTAAAAAAACTAAGCCTGTATTTGTTGATAATTATTCTTGGTTAGGCAAATTAAATTATATCGATTTTTTAAGAACAATTGGATCTCAATTTACATTAAACAAGATGCTGACATACGATAGTGTAAAATTAAGGTTAGAGAGAGAGCAGTCTTTAAGTTATATGGAATTTAATTATATGATACTTCAAGCTTTTGATTTTTATAAATTATATGAAAAAGAAAAGTGTTTATTACAGCTTGGAGGTTCAGACCAATGGGGAAATATTGTAAATGGAGTCGATTTAATTAGACGAGTTCTCAAAAAAGATGCTTTTGGTTTAACAAGTCCTTTGATCACACTTTCTTCTGGAGCAAAAATGGGAAAAACAGAAAAAGGAGCTATATGGTTAGATGAAAAATTATTTTCTTCCTATGATTATTGGCAATTTTGGAGAAATTCAGATGATAAAGATGTCGTTAAATTTTTAAAATTTTTTTCTGATATTGAGGTTGTAGAGATTAAAAAATTACAAGAAAAAATGGATATAAACGATTTAAAGATAATACTTGCAAATGAAACTACCAAAATACTTCACGGAAAAACAAAATCGTTGAAAGCAGAGAAAACCGCAAAAGATACCTTTAAACTTGGAAAGGTAAATCTAAATTTACCTACAAAAAACATTTTAAAAAAAGATCTTGAATCTGGTATTAAACTTTTAGAATTACTCGTAAATACTAATATTATGAGTTCAAAAAGCGAGGCAAGAAGAGCAATAAATAATAATGGTATTAAAATTAATGATTTACTTGTCGAAAACGAAAATAAAATATTAGATCTCTCTGATTTTAAAGATGAAAATATGAAAATTTCATTTGGTAAAAAAAAACATTATCTTTTTAAAATTATTTAGTTTTTTTTAAAGCTTTTTGAATAAATCTTGGTGTAAGTGTTTTAATTGGATTGACTGTTGTTTTGATATTTTCAGGCATACCTTTCATTTTAAAACTTATGCCAAATAAACCTTCACCAATTTCTTTAGGAATCAAAATATCTCCTACGATAGGTAATTTAGATAAAAACTTATTTAACGTTTTTGCTGGCACCATTGTCCCTCTAAGGCTTACAAGTCCAGTTTCGGTCTCTACATAGCCTTCCATTAATATAGATATACTAGGTCCAATAGCATATAACTCTTTTAAATTTAATACTTTATCATTTTTTTCCATAATCATTTCTAGTTTTTCAAATGAAAGTCCATCTCCTGATAACGCATCTACCATCCCTCCAAAATCTGCCAAAGATAATAATTTTACTAACCCTGGAGCATCTTTAACTTTAAAATTCTCAATGATTAAATTTGTATTGCTATTTTTCGAGTCATAAGATGATAATAATAAAAGTTGACCTCCAATTATGCCATTAAAAAACTTATAGTTAGATAACAGAGGTTTTGGAAGATCGGAGTATATTTCTAATATTTTTTTTTTTGATATTTTGTCTGCCTTCAAAGAAATATCTAAATATTTTCCATTTTTAAATTCTCCTTTTGATACTATTTTATTAAATTTACCTTTTTCGATATTACCAATTAAATTAAAGTTTGAAATTTCATCGGCTAAGTTATTTGAAACCTTTTTAATATTAATGGAAATTTCTTTACTAATATTTTTTAAAAAGTTCGTGTCCCCTTTTCCTTCAATTAATTTTGTAAGATTGCTTGCATCGTATTTAGTACCTCTTATCTTAATTGAATCATTTAAACTTATTTTGAAATCATTATTTAATTTTTTATTTTTAAAAGTTTTAACTGTAATTATATTAAATTTATTAAGTTTATTTTTTTTTAATACTAAGCCATCGATATCAATTATGGTTTTTTCGTCTTTTAAAACAAATTTTTTAATGTTTGTTGAATTTTTATTAAAATCAATATTTGTATTTATATTTATTTTTTTATTTTTTGTATTAAAATTTAAAAAAGGTATATCAATTTCATTGTCAAAGTCTCCACTGAAATAAATTTGCTGTAAATTTAATCCAAATAAATATTTTAAATTAAATTTTTGAAATAAGTTTTCATTAAGTTTGTAAGATCCAGTTAACTCTAATATTTTTTTTTCATCTTTTTTTAAATTTAAATCTATTGTAGTTTTTTCTAAATTTAAATTTTCAATCTTATTCTTTATAAATAAATAATTTTTTGGGTCTCTAAATTCAATAGTTGTTTTTTTCAAATTTCCTGAAGACTCGATTTGATAATCAATTACTTTCAGGGTTTTATCAAAATTTATATTAAATAAATTTTGCAATTTACCTGTTAATTTTAAATTTTGTAAATTTTGTAAAAATTTTTCTTTAAATAAGTTATTTAAGTCCTCTTTGCCTAAATTAAAATCTGAATTTAAAGAACCTTTTATTTTAAGTTTTTCAAAATCTTTAAATTCAACTTTTCCGGAATTTATTTGAAAACCATTTAAATTACCCCTTATATTATCAATTTCCCCGCTATCCTGTTTTATTAGAAATACAAAGCTTGATTTAATGAGTTTTATTTTTTGTAATTTAGTACCAAAATTTTTTACTGTTCCATTAACTTCGTAATTTTCTATTTTGTTATTTTTTAGATCCAAGTCTAAATTAAAATTTATTTTACCTTCTTCCACCTGATTTAAAATAAATTTTTTAAGATTTGATGGCTTAAAATATTTTGTAATATTTTTTACTTTTTTAATATCTATTTCGTTAGATTGTATATTAACCTTATCTATTTTTGGCTTCCCTACGACAAGAGATTTTAAATTTACGTAAGCGTCTATTTTTTTAAATTTAATTTTATTGTTGTGAAACTGAATGTTAGGTTCGGCTGTTGTTACGAAAAAACTTAAATTTTTTAAATTAATTTTGATTTTTATTTTATTAAAATCAATTTTGGTATTCGAAAAATTTGAAGTGATTTTATTTTCTAAAAAGGAGTTAAATTTATCAGTTTCATAACCAATTATACTTAAATAAGCAGTAATAATTGCAGTTAAAATGAGTATTAAAGTAGTTAACGATAAGATTATTTTTCTCATTTACTTATTTAAAACACCTGCTTCTATAAAACTATCTAAATCTCCATTGAGCACGGCATCTGGATTTGTATTTTCAGTTTTGTTTCTTAAGTCTTTAACAAGTTGATAAGGTTGTAAAACATATGAACGTATTTGGTGCCCCCATCCAATATCTGTTTTTAAATTTGATTCTTTTAAATTTTCCTCCTCTCTCTTTTGTAGTTCATGTTCATATAATCTTGCTTTGAGCATTTTAAAACAGGTTTCTTTATTTTTATGCTGTGATCTCTCATTTTGACATTGAACTACAATTTTTGTTGGGAGATGAGTAATTCTAACCGCGCTATCTGTTGTATTTACATGTTGTCCACCTGCTCCACTGGATCTATAAGTGTCAATTCTTAATTCATTTTCTTCAATTTTAATATTAATATCATCTTCAATAGCTGGATAAACCCATACACTTGCAAAACTAGTATGTCTCCTAGCCCCACTATCAAAAGGTGATATTCTCACTAATCTATGTACACCAGACTCGTTTTTCATTAGACCGTATAGATTTGTTCCTGAGACTTTCAAAGTTGAAGATTTTATTCCAGCTTCCTCTCCCTTATGTTCACTAATTATTTCATATGTAAAATTTTTTTTATCAAACCATTTTAAATACATTCTTCTAATCATTTCAGCCCAATCTTGACTTTCGGTGCCACCTGCTCCAGCATGAATTTCTAAGTATATATCTAGATGATCATTTTCCCCGGACAAAAAACAAGAGACTTCTATTTTTTTTAAATCTTTAACCAAATCTTTTAATTTTAATTCACAGTCTTTGGTAATTTCGTCATTTTCTTCATCAGCACCTAAAGAGTGTAAATCCTTGAGATTATTTATTTCTTTTTTTAAATTGTTGAAAGATAAAACTAAATCCTCAAAAAACTTCTTTTCTTTTGTTAAAGATTTAGCTTTTTTTTGGTCTTTCCAAAAATTTTCTTTATTAATCTCTTTTGAAATTTTGTCTAACTTTTGTTGAATATTATTTTTTTCAAAGATACCCCCTAATATTTTCAAGTATCTTGCTAGTTTGAATTAGAATTGTTTCAAAAGATTGCATTAATAAAACTGCCTAAACTTTATTAGTTTATCATAATTATAATTTGAAATTAATTGCTTATTATTTAAATTGTTAATATCTTTTTCTTTAAAGGCCTCAATTATAAAATTCTTATCGTCAAAATCAGTTTGAATACCTGTGTTATAATTTATTGGAGCAAAATATATTCCGTCTGGTGTCTCAAATTCTTTAAAATCATCTAGAAACAAAGCTGACTCAATAAATTTTTTAAATATGGGCAAAGCCGCTTTTGATCCTGTTTCATATTTTCCTAAAGTTTTAGGGTTATCATAGCCAATATAAACACCAACTACTAAATTTGAATTATAACCTATAAACCATGCATCATAATTATTATTAGTTGTTCCTGTTTTACCTGCAAGAGGTACTTTTAAATTTTTTAATTTTTTTCCTGTCCCTCTTTTGACTACTCCTGTCAAGATTGAAGTCATCTGATATGCGGTTTCTTCACTAATAACTTTTTTATTATTTAAATCTATAATAGGAAAATTGTTATCACTCATATTTTCATCGTATCTGTCACAACCTTTACATCTTGCAAAGTCTGGTGAATATATAGTTTTACCTCTCCTATCTTGAATACGATTAATTAATATGGGATTAATTTTTTTTCCACCGTTTACGAAAGTCGCATAAGCAGTTGTAATATTTAGAAGTGAAGTTTCAACGGAACCTAAAGACACTGATAGTAGCTCAGGAATTTCTTCGTATATTTCTAATTCTTTAGATAGATCTAAAATTTTATTCATACCAAGATTCTTTGCTACTCTTACTGTCATTAAATTTCTTGAATATTCAATTCCTTTTCTTAATGTTGATGGGCCATAAAATTTTTTTCCATAATTTTCTGGTTTCCAGTCTTTTAATCCAATACCTTGTTCTGCAATAAATGGAGCATCTAAAACTATTGAGTTTGGAGATAATCCATTTTCTAACGCTGCAGCATAAACAAAAGGTTTAAAGGCAGATCCAGGTTGCCTTTTAGCCTGGGTAACTCTATTGAATTCACTTGAGATATAACTAAAACCACCGACAAGAGCTTTCACCTCACCTGTAAAAGGATTTAACGCAACAATCCCCCCGTTTACTTTAGGGTATTGTTTAAGGCTCCATCTGTCTTTGTTTTTTTTTATAAAAACAAAATCACCAATTTCAAAAACTTCAGAAATTTGTTTTTTTCTTAATGCCCACGTAAAATCAGATTTTAAAATTTTTATATTTTTATTTTTTTTTGTATTTAAAATTAAAGAACCCTCATTTAATTCAATTATTTCAGCTTTCTTCCAATTTAAAGTTGGGTCAATGACCAAAGTGTCTAACTTATCTTTCCAATTAATATCTTGATTTTTATTAGTTATTGGTCCCCTCCATCCTCTACGTTTATCGTATGACTCGATTCCATCTCTTAGAGCTTTTATAGCTTCTATCTGATATTTTATGTTTAAAGGAGATTTTATACTTAATCCCTGAGTATATAGTTTCTCAAAACCATATTTATTTTTAATTATTCTTCTAACTTCTTCTGTGTAAGAATTTGCTTCATTTACGATTTCTATTTTTCTTTTTTTAACAATAATTTCTTTTTCTTTTAATTTTGAATATTCTTCTTTATTAATAAACCCATTTTCATTCAAATTTTTTAAAACTAAATTTCTTCTAAATTTTGCTTCTTTTGGATCTTTGACTGGATTATATCTGCTAGGAGCTTTTGGTAAAGCTGCAAGCAAAGCTGCTTCGTCATATGTTAAATTTTTTATTGATTTGTCAAAATATTCCAAACTAGCGGCAGCAACTCCATAGGTTCCTTGACCAAGGTATATTTGATTAAGATATAATTCAAGAATCCTTTTTTTTGAGTAAGCTTTTTCTATTCGAAAAGCTAATATCGCTTCTTTAATTTTTCTTTTTAAAGAAACTTCATTTGTTAAAAGAAAGTTTTTTGCTACTTGTTGAGTAATTGTAGACGCACCTTCTAATCTTTTATCACCTAAAATATTTTTTATATTATTTATTGATGCTCTTAAAATTCCTTTAGCATCAACGCCTGGGTGATCAAAAAAATTTTTATCTTCCGCCGATAAAAAAGAGTCTATCACTTTGCTAGGAATAGAGTCATAAGGAACGAATAATCTTTTTTCTATGGCGTATTCTGCGATAAGTTTTCCATCTTTTGAATAAACTCTACTTGAAATAGGAGGTTGATAATTAGATAATTTTTTATAGTCAGGCAAACCAGAAGAAAAATAAAAAAAAGCAGAAAAAATTACTAATAATATTGAAATAATTATTATAATAAGTGCTTTTATAGAAAAATTAATAAGTTTGAACATATAATTACTTACTTATATCACTAATTTTGGCTATCTTAAGGCATTTAAATTATGTGTATTTAATGATATTATATTTTTTTATTAATAAAATTTATGATCACAAAAACAACAAATATCTCAAAAGGAATTCAAATTAAATGGATAAAAATTTATACATTGATGCATCGCATCCAGATGAAACTAGAATCGTTCTTAAATCTAAAACTGCAATCGAAGAATACGAGTTTGAAGATAAAAATAAGGTAAATTTTAAGAATAATATTTATTTAGGTACAATAAGCAGAGTAGAGCCTTCTCTTCAGGCTGCTTTCGTCGATTTTGGAAGAATTAAACATGGTTTTTTAGCGTTTAATGATATTCAGTCCGACTATTATCAAATTCCAGCTGCAGACAAAGAAAAATTAAAAAGTGCGGAAGAGCAAATTCGCGAAGATTTAAAGAATACAAACATAGAAGAAATCAATACTAATCAAGAGTCTATTAATAATAGTGATAAAAATGAAAATTCTGAAGATCAAAATAAAAATAATAATAATGTTTTAGAAAATAAAACCAATTATAGAGAAAAATTAAAAAATACTTACGGTCTTAAAAAATATAGAATTCAAGAAGTAATTAAACCTGGGCAAGTAATTTTAATTCAGGTTTTAAAAGAAGAAAGAGGTTCAAAGGGTGCTGCATTGACGACTTTTATATCTTTGGCAGGTAAATATATGGTTTTAATGCCAAACACAGCGAAAGGTGGAGGTATATCGAGAAAAATTTTTAATTCAAGTGATAGACAAAAAATTAGAGACATATTAAATAAAATTGAAATTCCAAAAAGCATGGGTGTAATTGTTAGAACGGCTGGTGCAAATAAAACTAAAAATGAAGTAGAGAAGGATTTTCAGAATACCTTAAAAACTTGGGAAGAAATTAAAGATAAAGCGGTAGTTTCAAATGCTCCTTCACTAATTTATGAGGAAGGAGATATCATAAAAAGAGCTTTGAGAGATATATACGACAACGAAACGAAATATATTTATGTTGATGGAAATGAGGGATACCAAAAAACAAAAAAGTTTATGAAAGAGTTGATGCCTAAAAATGCAAAATTAGTTAAAAAATATAGAGGAAAGATACCTTTGTTTCATGATGCTAAAATTGAAAAGGAGCTTAATAATATTTTTGAGCCAACAGTCAAATTAAAATCTGGTGGTTATTTGGTTATAAACCCTACTGAAGCTTTAGTTGCAATAGATATTAACTCAGGTCAATCAACAAAACAGATGAATATTGAAAAAACTGCTTTAAATACAAATCTAGAAGCAGCAGAAGAAATTTGCAGACAAATTAAATTGAGAGATCTCTCAGGATTAATAGTAATTGATTTTATAGATATGATTAATTTTTACAATAAAAGAACTGTAGAAAAAAAAATGCGTGAGTGCGTGAGAAAAGATAGGGCGAGAATTCAAATAGGAAGGATAAGTAATTTTGGCCTTTTAGAGATGACACGACAAAGATTAAGAGAGGGATCAATAAAATGGGAAACTAATTTATCTCTTGAGTCGTTTTCACAAAAAATAGTAAAAAAAATTGAAATGTTGGCATTTAATAATAAGATTAAAATAATAAGAGCGTATGTTCCTGATAAAGTAAAACTTTATATAAATGCAAATTTATCAAAAGAATTGAGCTATTTTCAAAAAAAATATTTTTATAAAATAGAATTGATAGATACTCCACAATTAATGTTGCCAGAGTATAAAATAGAATTACTTAATAAATCAAAAAAAATTATCGATAAAATTGAGAATATCAATCAAGTAAAAAGTGTAAATTTAGTTGCTCAAAAAACTTTATTAAAAAATCAAAAAATTGATAAAAAAAACTATAAGGTCTTGTCAAAAAAATCTAAAAATAAAGATGAATTTAAAAAGAGTAAGAAGCTAAGAACTCTGTGGGTTAGAAAAAAAAAGGCTAGCTAATTAAACCTCTCTTAGGAGAGGTTGCTTCAGCAAAATAATTCTTACGCATTCTTCCAGATAAAAAAGATTTTCTTCCAGAAATCACTGCGTACTTAAAAGCTTCCGCCATTAAGATTGGTTTTTTTGCAAGTGCAATAGCAGAGTTTATTAATACTCCATCACATCCAAGTTCCATAGCTATAGTCGCATCAGATGCTGTGCCTATACCAGCATCAATTATTACTGGAACTTTAGATTGTTTTATGATGATCGATATATTTAATTTATTATGTATACCAAGACCTGAGCCTATCGGAGCAGCCAAAGGCATAATTGCAGAGGCTCCTAAATCTTCTAATTTTTTGGCGTGTAGAGGATCATCTGTACAGTAAACTAAAACTTTGAAACCTTCTTTAACTAAAACTTTTGTAGTTTTTAAAGTTTCAATCATATCAGGGTATAAAGTTTTTTTATCACCTAGTATTTCTAACTTTACCATTTCCCATCCACCAATTTCTCTTGCAAGTCTAAGAGTTCTCAGAGCGTCCTTTGAGTTAAAACAACCAGCTGTGTTTGGAAGATAAATAAATTTTTTTGGACTAACATAATCCATTAACAATGGTTTTTTTTTGTCCGATATATTCACTCTTCTTACTGCTACAGTGACCATATCTGCTCCGGATGATTTTATAGCAAGTGCTGTCTCAGTTAAATTTTTATATTTTCCAGTGCCTACTATTAATCTTGATTTAATAATTTTTTTATCTATTTTGAAAATATCTTTTCTCAGCTTATCCTCCACCAATAAATTGAACCATTTCTATTATGTCTTGATCTTTAAGTTTAGTAACATTGTACTTATTTTTAGGCAAAATTTTACCATTTAGTTCTATTGCAACTTTAGTCCTATTAATTTTGTATTTTTTTAATAAGTCAAACACAGAAAAGTTTTGCTTTATTAATTTTTTTCTTCCATTTATTTGAATTTTTGCCATAATTTAGTTAACTATTTTAATTATATCAAGTTATGTCTAATATTTTAATAATTAATGGTCCCAATCTTAACCTATTAGGTGAAAGGGAAAAAGATAAATATGGTAACACTTCGTTAGAAAAAATAAAAAAAGACTGCTTATCCTTTTCTAAGAAAAATAATATAAATCTTACCTTCTTTCAATCCAATGTTGAAGGCGAAATTGTTAACGAAATTCAAAAAGCGAGGAATACTCAAAACTGTTTGATTATTAATGCCGGGGGATACACTCACACTTCTGTGGCGATCCATGATGCTCTTAAAATATTAAAAATTCCTACTATTGAATTACACATTACTAATATTTATAAAAGGGAGGATTTTAGACATAAATCTTTTATAAGTAATGTTGTAGATGGTATTATTTGTGGATTAGGTTCTGAAGGCTATACTTTAGCCTTAAAAGCTTCTATAGATTTAATAAAAAAATGAAAATAGATAAAAAATTAATAAAAGAACTTGTAAACTGTCTAAGCGAATTTAACATAAGTGAGATTGAGTATCAGGATGGAGATAAAAAGATAAAGGTTTCTAGAGCCCAAAAAAATTCTTCAGAAAAAGGTTTAACTAGTGCAGTAGTGTCCCCAAATAAAAGCGTATTAACAGATAATAACGAACAAAAAGGAGTCAGAGTTAAATCACCAATTATAGGGACAGCTTATTTAGCGCCAGAACCAGGAGCGAAAAAATTTATTGAAGTCGGTGATAAAATAAAAAAAGGCCAAACAGTTATGATAGTTGAAGCAATGAAAACAATGAACCATGTACCATCTTCGGCAGATGGAACTGTAAAAAAAATTATGGTTAATGATGGTCAACCTGTAGAGTTCGGTCAAACCTTAATTATCTTAGAATAAATCAATGTTTAAAAAAGTTTTAATAGCCAATAGAGGAGAAATAGCTGTTAGAATTATAAGAGCTTGTAAAGAATGGGGAATAAATACCGTCGCTGTCCATTCAGATGTGGACTCAGAGTCTATGCATGTCAGATTAGCAGATGAAAGTGTTTGCATAGGATCTCACCAACCTCAAAATAGTTATTTGAATATTTCAGCGTTAATGTCTGCGGTTGATTTAACTGGAGCTGAAGCAATACACCCTGGATATGGTTTTTTATCTGAAAATGCAAAATTTGCAGATGTGGTAACGAAACATGGTATTAAATTTATTGGACCTAGTTCAAAAGTAATAGGAGAGATGGGTGATAAAATTCAAGCTAAAATTATTGCAAAAAAAAATGGATTACCAGTAATTGAAGGCTCTGACGGATCGGTAAAATCATTTGAGGAAGCGAAAAGTTTATGTAAAAAAATCGGTTACCCAATTCTTATTAAGGCTGCTGCAGGTGGTGGAGGTAAGGGAATGAAAATCGTTGAAAACGAAAATAGTCTTTCAGAATTATTTTCTTTAGCAAAAAATGAGGCAAAAAAATATTTTGGCAATGATGATTTATACATAGAAAAATATTTTAAAAATCCCAGACATATTGAAGTACAAATTATGTCAGGAAAAAATAGAACAGTACAACTAGGAGAGAGAGATTGCTCAGTTCAAAGAAGACACCAAAAATTAATTGAGGAAACTCCAAGTCCAGTTCTTACTGAGGAACAAAGAAAAGACTTGTTAAATAAAACAGTGAGGATGGTTGAGAATATTGGTTATGAAGGTGCTGGAACTGTAGAGTTCATTTTTGAAAATGGAAAGTTTTATTTTCTTGAAATGAATACAAGAGTACAAGTCGAACATCCTGTAACAGAAGTACAAACAGGAATTGATATAGTTAAGGAACAACTTTGGATAGCTTTTACGGGAAATACAGCATTAAAACAAAATGATATAAATCCAAGAGGTCACTCGATTGAGTGTAGAATTAATGCTGAAGATCCTGCAAAAAACTTTCAACCTAGCCCAGGTACAATTTCAGTATGTCATCAGCCATCAGGATTTAGAACTAGAGTAGATGGATCTATTTTTCAAGGATGTAAAATAACCCCATATTATGACAGTTTAATAGCAAAAGTAATATGTAAAGGAAGAAATAGGACCGAAGCAATTCAACGAACTTTAAGATCTTTGGATGAATTTGTGCTTGAGGGAGTTACTACAACAATTGATTTGCATAAAAAAATTCTTAATCACAAAAAGTTTTTGGACTCCTCGTTTGACACTAATTGGCTTGGAAAAGAAAAGTTTTTTTAAGCATTCTCACAACCTACCAACCATAAATCGTATATAGCATGATCAATAGGAGCTAATGAGGGATTTGAAGAAAAAGTCCAACCGTTAAAAATAAAAACTTTTTCATTTTGGTTTTCTGAAATGTCTCTAACTTGTAAATATGCTACTGAATTATTTTTAGTTTCTAAACTTTTTGAAATACCACATTTCAAAGCTTTAATTTCTAAAATACCAAATTTTGCAGTTTCTCCTAATTTTATTTTTATTGGAATTGTTTTGGCTGTAATTTTATCTAAACCAATTAAATTTACAAATTTAAAATTATTTTTATCTTTATTTATAGTCTTTCGTTTTCTTATTGTTGTATTTGAACTAGGTATATTATCTTTTTCATTTTCAATAATTTCATAACTTGGTTCTAAATTTTCCAAATTAATAATTGGAGCCGAAATTATTTTATCTTCGGCATATAGGCTTGAAAACAAAATTAACGAAATAACTATTAGAAGTATTTTAATTTTTCCAAGTTTCATAATTTTTAAATTTAGTATTTTTTGATATTTTATTGGGTTTATAAGCTTTATTTGATCCAGACAAGTTTTGAGAGTGACTTTTCTGCCAATTATATTTTTTAACTGATTTTGAGGGAATTTCATTTACTGTGTGATGCATCCAAAGAAACCAGTCAGAGGTAATTTTTGTAGCCTCAATGTCCTTGGCATAGATTACCCATCTTTGATCTTTTTTATTTTTATAATATTTATTTCCATATTCATCCGTTCCAACCAATTTTCCAAAAAATAAAGTTTTTAAGAATGTTCCGAATGTATTCTTGTTCCACCAAGTGAAAATTTGTTTTAATCCTATCATACTAAATCCACACAATTTCTAATTGTATCATTATATTATAGACACTTACTACAATTTATATATATGATCAAATATCAGATTCATCCTAGAAAAATGAAAAAATATTTAGTTGAAACCTATTATACCTGTACTTTCAAAACTGTTCATAGTTTAAATGAATTAAACGAAAAATCTATGTCAGAAATTGATAATAGAGAAGATGGAGAGGTAGAAGTTATCGAGGTAAAGCTGAATAATCGTAAAACAAAGAAAATTGGAGATAGTAACAATAGATCAAATAAAAATAAGGAAGAAATTAAAGTAATTGAAAAAAACATAGAACAAAAAGCAAAAAATATAGTCCAAAACAACAACGAAATTCAGAACAAAATTAAAACAAAAATTGGTAGCAGATTTAAAATGCCTGATAGAAGAAAGGGATATATCCAAAAAGCTTCGATTGGTGAACACAAAATTTATCTACATACTGGAGAATATGATGATGGAAAAATTGGTGAAATTTTCATTGATACTAATAAAGAAGGTGAGTTAGTAAAAGCTTTAATGAATAATTTTGCGATCGCAATTTCTTTAGGTTTACAGTATGGAGTACCATTAGATGAGTTTGTTGATGCATTTATAGATACTAAATTTGAACCTTCCGGAAAAGTTGATGGAAATGACAGAATTTTAAGTGCTACATCAATATTAGATTATGTTTTTAGAGAACTTGCTATTTCTTATCTAGGTAAAGAAGATCTTGCACATACACCTTCAATTGCTAAAATTCAAAATTCAAATGAAGTTAATAGTGATGATAAATTTTTAAAAATAGTTAAGAATATTACTTCTAAAGGCTTTGTAAGAAGTAACTACGAGGAAAAATTGGTTGATTTAAGCGATATTCGTTTAAATTTAAAAACTAAAAACTAATTTTTTTTTATATCTTTTTTTATATTTAATTCTTTAAGTTGTTTATCTTCCACATTAGATGGGGCTTTCATCATAAGATCTTGTGCATTTTGATTCATTGGAAATAATGTTATTTCTCTTATGTTTTTTTCATTAGCTAGTAACATAACTATTCTATCTACACCAGGTGCAATTCCACCATGAGGTGGCGCCCCATAACTTAAAGCATTTATCATTCCACTAAATTTTTCATCAACTTCTTTTTTTTTATATCCGGCTACAGAAAAAAGTTTATACATCAATTCTGGTATATGATTTCTTATTGCCCCAGAGGATAATTCAACTCCATTACATACAATATCATATTGGTAGGCTTTAATATTTAAAGGATTTGTTAAATCTATTTTTTCTATATCTCCTTGGGGCATTGAAAAAGGGTTATGACTAAATTTGATTTTTTTTGTTTGTTCGTCTAATTCAAACATTGGGTAATCAACAATCCAACAAAAAGCAAACTGATTTTCATCAATTAAGTTCAATTCTCCTGCAATTTTATCTCTTGAAACTGATAGAATTTTTTCAACCTCATTAATTTTGCCACAAGACATAAAAATACTGTCTCCAATATCCATTTTACAAGTTTTCATTAATTCTTTAAGTGACTCTTCACCAAAAAATTTTCCAACGGGGCCTTTTCCTGAAATTCTATCCGTTTTTTCTAATGTAAAATAAGCTAATCCTGAAGCACCTTGTTCTTTTGCCCATTTATCAATATTATCAAAAAAGCTTCTCGGTTTATCTTTGGTGTTTTTTGTAACAATGCATCTAACTTTAGAGCCTTTTGATATTAATTTTTTAAAAATGTCAAATTTAACATCCTCTCTAGTAAATATATTTGTAATATCCTTAATAAGCAAAGGGTTTCTTAGGTCAGGTTTATCAGTACCGTAATTAAGCATAGCCTCATCATAAGAAATTCTAGGAAATTTAGTGTTTAAAATTTTTTTTGTTGAAAATCTTTTAAATAAATTAACCATCAATGTTTCAATTACTTTAAATACATCCTCCTGCTCAACAAAAGACATCTCCATGTCTAATTGATAGAATTCTCCGGGGCTTCTGTCAGCTCTAGCGTCTTCATCTCTGAAACATGGAGCTATTTGAAAATATTTATCAAAACCTGAGACCATAATTAATTGTTTAAATTGTTGTGGCGCTTGTGGTAATGCATAAAATTTTCCTGGATTTAGTCGACTAGGTACTAAAAAATCTCTTGCACCCTCTGGGCTGGATGAGGTTAAGATAGGTGTTTGAAATTCTAAAAAACCTAAATTTAACATTTCAGATCTTATAAAAGATATAACATTCGATCTTAAAATAATATTTTTATGCATGGACTCTCTTCTTAAATCTAAAAATCTATATTTTAATCTTATATCTTCAGGATAGTCTTGTTCACCAAAAACAGGCATCGGTAAGTCATTTGACTCTGCTAAAACTTTTATACTTTGAATATTAACTTCAATTTTACCTGTAGTGAGTTCCAAATTTTCTGTTCCCTTCTCTCTTTTTATAACTTTGCCAGTAACGCTTATTACTGACTCCGGTCTGATTTTTTCAAGAACTTTAAAAAAATTTTTATTATTCTCTACTACACATTGTGTTAATCCAAAATGATCTCTTAAATCTATAAATAGTAAATTTCCATGGTCTCTTTTTCTGTGTACCCATCCAGATAAAGTTACAACTTTATTATTATCATTTTCTGATAATTCCGAGCAGTTATGTGTTCTATATTTATTCATCTGATAGTACTTTTTTTATTAAATTAATATTTATCGATTTACCAGTAGATAAAGATAAATTGTCAATATCTTTAGTAAATTTAAATATTTTCTCGTAAGATCTCTCTATATTTTTGATGATGAATTCTAAATTTTTACTGCTCAAATTTATCTGCTTATCAGAGAAAGTTTTCGAAATTATAACTCTAATAATATCATCAGTAGGTAAACTTATCGGAATTTCCGTAAAACTATTAAGTCTTGATTTTAGATCAATTAAATTAATATTATAATTTTTTATATTTTTTAAAGAGTTAATTATCAAAATTTTATTTAGTTGAGAGATTTGATTTAAAAATGTGTAAAGCAAATTTTCATTGATATTTTCTTCATAGTTTTCAATGACAACACAATCAAAATTTTCAACTAAATTATTGATTTTTTCATTAAATTTATTTGCGTTTATTATTAATAATTTTAATTTTTTACTAAGAATATTCGTTAAATGAGTTTTCCCACAACCACTCGGTCCAAAAATATTTATTTTTTTGTCGGGCCATTTAGGTAAGCTTTCTATTAATTTGTAAGCTTCGAAATTATTGGTTGAAACAAAAAAATCTTTTTCAAAGTAAGTTGTTTTAAAAGGAAATTTAAAAATTAGCTGATTCAATTTATCTTAACCTCGCACTCCATTGATTATTGTTAAATTTTATATCTAATCCTTTTTCACTTAATTTTTCTTTGATCTTATTCATTTTACCGTAATACTTTATATTAATATAAGCAAATTTATTATTGAATTCGCGTACATAAAAATTTTCAATTAAGTCAATTTCATTCAAAATATTTTGGAATATGAATAAATCACTTTGATTACTAATTGAAAAATAAACATTTAAAAAAGATGGTGCACCAATATCAATAATATTTTGTGATTTAACTATTTCAAGAATTTCTTTTTTTAAATATTTTAGAATATTTGGATATTCAATTTTTTCTACTGTCTTATCAGTAAAGGTAAAATTTTTTGTTATTTTTTTTGATGAAATAATGCCTTTTAAAAAAAATTTTGTTTTTTGTTTTTCATAATCTATTATTACCAGAAGATTGTCCTTATCATTTTCTTTGTCAAAAATATCATCCAAATTTAGAATTTCTAAATTATTTTGACTTTTTTTTATTGTTTCAATTGTTTCAAGATTTTCAATTGGGAAAATATATTCAATATTTTCATTCTTTTCTTCTTCGCTTTCCAACCAATTTTCATAAAAAAAATTATTATCGTAAATAAATATTTCATCATTTAATTGAAGCACTGGTAATATTATTAAAATTTTACCACTTACATCACTGTATTTGATATTATTTTGACTATAAAAATTATACATTTTCTCTCTTTTAAAATATAAATTTACCAATTCGAAAATTTGATTGTTTTCATCTGTATTTTTAACGATTTGATAGTGAGAAACTAAATTTCTAATACTTCTTAGACTGGTATCTTTTATTTTGTAATAGTCCTTTTCTAATAAAATTTTACTATTTAGTTTTTCAAATCCTTTTTTAAAAGCTATATTGATTAATTCCTCTTTATTTTTAAAGGTATTTTTATTTACCTGTATATTATTAACAGTAAAAATACTTTCACCACATAAAACATTTCCAGTTTTGGATAAAATGATTAAAATGACAAATATAAACTTTAATTTTTTCATATTTTATTAATTATCATTATTATTGATGAAAAAAAAACTCTATAGTTATAAAAATAGCGGCGTAAATATTTCTTTGGGAAACAGATTTGTTAAACATATAAGCAAATTAACAAAAAAAAATGTCCAAAAAACGAATAGAAACAAGATCCATAATAATATTGGTTCTTTTGGCTCTGTATACGACATAAGTTCTTTAAATATAAAAAAACCATTAATCGTCTCTTGTACTGATGGTGTTGGCACAAAATTAGAATTATCAGACAAGTTTAATAAATTAGATACAATTGGTATTGATCTAGTTGCTATGTGCGTAAATGATCTTATAGTTCAAGGTGCAAAACCATTATTTTTTTTGGATTATATAGCTGTAGAAAAAATTAAACTTTCAAAATTAAAAAAAATTTTTCTTGGTATTTTAAGAGGATGCAAAATTGCTAATTGTAATTTAATCGGTGGCGAAACAGCTGAAATGCCTGGCATTTATAAAAAAAATAAATTTGATTTAGCCGGTTTTAGTACAGGTATAGTACCAAGAAATAAAATTTTAAAAAATGATAATGTTAAAAATGGAGATATTATTTTGGCTGTCCCTTCGTCTGGCATTCACTCAAATGGTTATTCTTTAGTGAGAAGTATTTTAAAAAAGAATAAATTACCTAAGCGGTTAAAAAAAGAATTACTTAAACCAACAAAAATTTACGTGAATGAAATATTAAAATTATGCAAGAAAAATTTAATTCATTCAGCAGCTAATATAACTGGGGGAGGAATAATTGAAAATATTATAAGATCTGTTCCTAATAATCTTACAGCTAATATTGATTTATCTAAGATAAAAGTGCTTAAAATATTCTCGTGGCTCAAATCAAAAAAAGTTTCTGACAAAGAAATGCTTAGAACATTTAATTGTGGTGTAGGTTTTTGTTTGATAACAAAAAGAAAAAACTTTAAAAAAATTAAAAAGTATTTTAAAAAAAATTTTTCACCTTATGAAATAGGATATATTTCAAAAGAAAATAAAAGATTAAACTTATATAATAAATTAAAATGGTAAGAATAAATACTTGTGTTTTTATTTCTGGAAAAGGCACAAATTTAAAAAAACTTATTTTAAATTCAAATACATATAATTTCCCAATTAATATAAGGTTAGTCGTAAGTAATAATAAAAATGCAGAAGGTCTTAAACTTGCAAAAAAGTGGTCAATTCCATACATAATATATAGCAATAATCAAACTCTGTCTGAAAATAAAACTTTAATTGAACTAAAAAAATACAATATTAATTTAATTTTATTAGCTGGTTACATGAAAATTTTAACAAAAAAATTTATACGTTCTTTTGGAAAGCCTATTTTAAATATTCATCCCTCGCTTTTGCCAAAATATAAGGGGCTTAATACTTTTGAAAAGGTATTAAGAAAAAAAGAAAAAAAAACTGGATGCACTGTTCATTTTGTTACTGAAAAACTCGATGATGGAAAAATAATTTTAAAAAAATTTTTTTATGTTGATAAAGAGGACAATATTTTAACTCTCAAGAAAAAAACTCAGGCCCTTGAATATATTGCATTTTCAGAGGCTATTTTAAGATTAATTCGATAAATTATTTGTTAAAAAAAAAATCGATTTCAACTTTAGCATTATTTACAGAGTCTGAACCGTGAACTGAGTTTTTATCAATAGAAACTCCATATAATTTTCTAATAGTTCCCTCTTTGGCATTTTTTGGGTCTGTGGCGCCCATTAAATCTCTATTTTTAAGTACAGCGTTTTCACCTTCTAAAATCAATACCTCTATGGGACCTGAAGATAAATAATTACATAGTTGATCATAAAATGGTTTTGACTGATGAACTTTATAAAACTCTGCAGCTTCATCTTTAGAAATATGAAGTTTTTTTGTCTCTAATATTTTTAAATTGTTTTTTGTAAAAATTGATTTAATTTTTTCAGAAAGATTTCTCTCAACTGCATCAGGTTTTATAATCGAAAGAGTTTGTTCTGGACTACTCATAGTTTTCCTCGATGAGTTGATTAAGCAATCTCACTCCAAATCCTGTCGCGCCTCCTGAATTTAAAGCGCCCCCATATTTTGAAAATGCCATACCAGCTATATCTAGATGAGCCCATGGTGTTTTATTTAAAATAAATCTTTGTAGAAATTGGGCTGCCGTTGTTGAACCAGCACCACCAACATAGTTAATGTTTTGAACATCAGCGTTTTTAGAATTCATAAGTTTATCATAATTTTTATGAAGAGGCATTCTCCATAATTTCTCCTGAACATTTTCACCAGCAGTTGAAATTTGCTTTGATAATTTATCATCGTTTGAAAAAAGCCCAGCATATTCAGATCCTAAACAAACTATAATGGCACCTGTTAATGTCGCTAAATCGACAATTATTTTTGGTTTAAATTTTTTTTCAGTAAATGTTAATGCATCTGCCAAAACTAATCGACCCTCTGCATCAGTATTTAATACCTCTATGGTTTTACCGCTGTAAGATTTGACTATATCTCCTGGTCTTTGAGCGTTACCACTCACCATATTTTCTACAAGTCCTACAACACCGACGGCATTAATTTTTGCTTTTCTTAATGCCAAACTTTTCATTAAACCAACCACAGCAGCAGAGCCAGCCATGTCGTAAGTCATGTCTTCCATAAATCTCGCGGGCTTTAATGAATAACCACCTGTATCAAAAGTAACTCCTTTTCCAACGAATGCTAAAGGCTTAGAATTATTCTTTGCTCCATTCCATTCCATGGTTACAAGATATGATCCTCGGATGCTACCTCTACCTACTCCAAGTAAAGCATTCATGCCAAGTTTTTTGAGTTGCGTTTCATTATATATTTTTACCTTTAAACCATCTTTTCTTAGAGAGTTTAATCTTTTAGCATATTCATCTGGATGAAGAATATTTCCTGGCTCAGAAACTAAGTCTCTTGCATAAAAAGTTCCTTCTTCTAAAGCCTTAAATTTTAATTGATTTTGTGACGAAGGTTTATTTTTATTTCCTATAATATTAAAAGAAATAAGTCTTGTTTCTTTTTTTGTTTTATATTTATTAAATTTGTAAGATTTTAATTTTAGTCCATGTAAAAAGTGTCCTAAAAAATTTTTATGTTTGCTTACAATACTATCTGAATTGAGTGAGTATTCACTATTTTTTCCATAGTTGATACGGTTATATAATTCTGCCCCTAAACTTTCTACATCTGAAATTTTTGAATTATTTTTAACTGATATGAGAACTATCTTTTTTTTTGAACTTACTTCAAAAACAAATAAATTTTTTTTTAAATCACTAGTTTTTAATAAATCACTTATGTAAGAAAACTCTGAATCAGAAAGATATTTTTTTAAGCTTTTAATATTAAATTTTTCATCAGCAAATAAGATTAAATTGGATGATGACTTGCCAATTATTTTTTTTGAATAGTTAATTTTAATAGACATAAATTTTAAATTAATAGGGTTGTTTGGTATATATGTGCTAATATACAAGATTTCAATGGAATATTAGTCATAGTGTACTATCATAGGTTGAGTTTTAGTAAAAGTTACATTATTTTATATATCATATTCTCATGGTAAAAAACAAAATTTATAAATATATAACATTTGAATTAGCTAAGACTTTTATTCTAATATTATTCTCATTATCATTAATAGCTTGGACTGTTAGAGCAGTTAATTTTTTAGATCTGATAGTAGATAGTGGTTACTCCACTTCAACTTATTTTGCATATTCATTACTAAATTTAACAAATATAATGACTAAATTTATCTCACTTAGTTTTTTATTAGCTTTGATACTTACTATAATAAGATTAGAGCGACAAAATGAACTTATTGTTCTTTGGACCTCTGGAGTTGCAAAATTTAAAATTGCAAATTTATTCTTTTATATTTCTTTAATTGTATTATTAATTTATCTTATATTTTCTACAATTATAACTCCAACCGCTTTAAATAAATCAAGAACTCTTATAAAAAAATCTGGGGTAGACACTGTAACAAATTTACTCAAACCTAATTCTTTTGGTGACACTTTCAAAGGTTTAACTTTTTATATAGAGGAAAAAAAAGATAACATATTAAAAAATATCTTTATTAAAGATGACGGTAATAATTTAAATAGTCTATTACCAGAAAAATCCTCTTCTAAAAATAAAACAATAATTGCTGAAAAAGGAATGGTGGAAAAAAATAAAATTATTTTAGAAAAAGGAGTTATTCAATCTTATGAGGCTGACAACACAGTGAGGATAATACATTTTAATAAGACTTTATTAAATTTTGAAAATCTAGATAACCGAGTTATTAAAGATGTAAAAATACAGGAAACCTCAACTTTAAAAATCTTAAAGTGTTTAAAGGATTATTATTATAAAGAGTTGACTGATAAATACGAAAAAAATTGTCCTAAAAATAATATTGCAATTGTCATTGAAAATTTTTCAAGGAGAATACTTATGCCTTTATATATTCCTTTGGTATCTATTATAATATCTTTTATTTTAATTTATTCTAAAAATAAAAAATCAAAACTAATGAATAGATATGCATTTGGAGTTCTAAGTTTTTTTTTATTACTATCATCTGAATTATTAGTAAGGTATTCAGGAATAACAAAAATTAATTTTTACATATATTTATTAATTCCTTTTATTTCGTTGCCAATTTTATATCTAATTCTAATTAACAAATTTAAAAGTGAACTAAAATGAACAATAAAATTAATAATTATCTTCTAAGTAATTTTTTCAAAACTTTACTAAACTGTATTCTTCTTGCGGTAGGTTTAGGTTTAATCTTAAATCTTTTCGAGGAAGTTGAGTTTTTTAAAAATTCAAATGAAAGTTTATTTCTTCCAATACTTCTTACATTATCTTACATACCTAATTTAATTTTTATAAATTTAATGCCTTTTATTATTTTTATTTCTGCTATGTGGTTTTTTGTTTCAATAAAACACAATAATGAATTACTTACTTTAAAAGTTTTTGGTTACTCTAATATAAAAATAATATCTTTAATTAGTGTGCTCGCCTTTTTATGGGGAATATTTATTTTATTAGTTATTAATCCAGTTACAGCTGACATGGTAAAATATTACGAAAAAACAAAATCTAATTATTCTACGGATACTGATCACTTAATAACTATAAATAGAAATGGCGTATGGATAAAAGAGAGAAAAGGTAATGATTTGTATATAATAAATTCAAATAGACTAGAGAACAATTATCTAATTAATGTTTCAATAAATATTATCTCTAATGGTAATTATGTTAAGCAAAGAATTGAGTCCAAAAAAGCTAATATTCAATTCAATAAATGGATTTTAGAAAAACCTAAAATTTTTAAATTTGACGGTGGTGATAATATTTCCACTGAACAAAGAGAGAAACTGGAATTTAATTCTTTTTATAATGTTGAAAAACTCAATAATTTATTTAGAAATTTAGATACTATATCTTTTGTTGATTTGCTCACTGAAAATAAAAAATTGGTAAACAGAGGATATGAAAAAATAACTGTTTCAGAAAAAATAAATTCTTTTTTTGCTTTACCTTTTTTTCTCTCTTTAATGGTTATACTTGCGGGTGTTTTTACAATTAACAACAGAAACGCTAATAATATTAATTATCTTATGATAGCTGTACTTTCGTGTGCAATTATTTATTATATGAAAGACTTATCTGTAGCTTTAGGGAAGTCTGATAGAATTTCCCCCGAAATCTCAGTTTGGATTCCAGTTATTATTATAAGTTTAATTAATAGTATAGGCTTACTTCAAATTAATGAAAAATAGTTTTTTAAAAATTATTAAATTTTTACTTGTTATTTTTTTATCAAGTAATTTATATGCTGAAAATTTAGAAATTACTTCGTCTAAAGTAACATTAGATAAAAAAGACTCTAAAATGATTTTGAAGGGTAATGTAAAAGCTATTGATGAAAACAAAAATATTTTAGAAGCAAGCGAGGCAAAATATTTAAAAAAAGAAGATTTTCTAGAAAGTATAGGTTTTACAAAGATAATAACTGGAAATAATTATTTATTCGAAAGTAAAAATGTAAAATTTGATAATAAAAATAAAACTATAAAATCTAACTATAAAACTAAAATTATAGACCCAGATGGAAATATTTTTTTAGTTGATATGTTTAGTTATAATTCTATTGAAAATATTCTTTTCTCTAAAGGAAATATTGAATTAAAAGACAAAAAACAAAACATTTTTAAATTTACTGAAGTTTATATTGATGAGAAAAAGAAAAAAGTAATAGGTTCTGACGCAAAAATTTTTTTTAATGATCCGAGTTTCAAAGAAGATCCGAGAAATGACCCTAGAATTTTTGCAAATAGTGTTTCAATAAGTGAAGGTAATACCTCTGTGCAAAAAGGAGTGCTTACATTTTGTAGTTTTAGAGAAAACGATAAATGTCCGCCATGGGAATTTAGGGCAAAAAAAATTAGCCATAATAATCCCAAAAAAACTATTTATTATGATAATGCCGTTTTAAAATTATACGATTTTCCTATATTTTATTTTCCTAAGCTTTCTCATCCTGATCCTACAGTAGAAAGGAGATCTGGTTTTCTAATTCCCTCTTTTTTTAATAGTACCAACACTGGTGTAGGAGTAGATATCCCTTACTTCTGGGATATCGCAAAAGATAAAGATTTTACTTTCACTCCAAAAATTTATTCTGGTAGTGATCCTTTGTTTCTGGGTGAATACCGACAGGATTTCGCTAAATCATCTTTAATTTTAGACACAGGCTATACCGCTGGTTACGCAGACACATCTGGAAGTAGATCCCATGTTTTTTCAAGATTTTATAAATCTTTTATAGAAAAAGAAAATGAGACAAGCGATCTAGAAATAAACTTACAACATGTTTCTAAAAGTTCTTATCCAAAACTAAATAAACTTCAAACTTCTTTGGTTGATTATTTGGATAATACTTTAAAAAATACTATTGATTATAATTATCAAAAAGACGATCTATTTTTTAATACAAAAGTATCAGCTTTTGAAGATCTATCAAAAACAGGTAATGAAAGATTTACATTTATTTATCCTGAAGCAACTTTAGAAAAAAATCTTTTTATGAGTGACGATTTTGGTATTGTTGATTTTAAATCAGAACTAATAGTAGAAAACTCAAATGTCAATCAACAAGTAGACGTAATATCTAATGAGTTTAATTGGGTATCTAATAGCTCAGTAAATAATTTTGGATTAGAAAATGAGTTTTTGGGTTTATTTAAGAATGTAAATTATAAAGCTAATAATGCAGAGTACTATAAAACTGACAACACCGTATCAGAATTTTATGGAGCTTTGGGTTTTAAATCAGAATTAGGTTTGTTCAAATTTAATGACGATAAATTAAATATTTTTAAACCAAAAATTTTATTCAAAATTTCTCCTGATGATTCGAGGAATATACATGAAAACCCAACAACGTTAAATTTTGCCAATTTATTTAAGTTAAATAAAGTTAAACAAATAGATGAGATAGATACTGGATCAAATATAAGCCTTGGATTTGATTATAAAATTCATAACATAAACGAAAATAAACAAATTATCGAAGAAAAATTTAGACTTGGTCTTGGCGCAGTCATTAGTGCTGAGGAAAATCGAGATATGCCATCCAAATCAACACTTAACGAAAAACTTTCTGACCTAGTAGGAGAAACATCATACAGTTTAAATGAGAATATTAAAATTACAAATAATTTTTTATTGGATCAAAACTTAAGCGACATAAATAAAAATGAAATTGAACTTGGTTTCAACTACCCTAAAACTAGTTTTAATATAAGTTTTTTAGAAGAGGCAAAACATATAGGTAATACAAAATACGTAAAATCAAAAGCTGAATATAACTTTAAAAATGGATTAATTTCATTCGACACGAAAAGAAATTTACTTACTAGCTCCGCAGAATTTTATGATTTAAGTTACGAATATATTAATGATTGCTTAAAAGCAGGTATTGCTTTCAGAAGAGAATTTTATAGAGATAAAGATTTGCAGCCAGAGGACTCCTTATTTTTTAAAATTACTTTTTCACCACTGGGAACACTACAAACCCCAAGACCAAACCAAAAATGAAAATTAAACATTTTTTCTTCATAATTCTAATTATTTTCAAGTTTAATTTAACTAATGCTAAAATTAATGACAAAATAATTGCAAAGGTCGGTAATGAAATAATTACAAACTATGATATCGTTAATGAAGTTAACACAATTTTAGCGCTGTCAAATAAAACCGCAAATCAAAGTGATTATAAGGACTTACAAGCTATTGCATTTTCAAGTTTAAAAAAAAATATAATTCAAAGTATCGAGATAAAAAAGTATGGAATCAATAAATTTAGTGAGACAGATTTAAATAATTACATTTCAAAATTAGAGCAAAATCTGAATTTAAATAATACTAATCTAGAGGAACAATTTAAACGGTACGATGCAAATTATAAAAAATTTATTGATAAGACTATTGTTAATCTTAAATGGAATACTTTAATTTACTCTTTATATAAAAAACAATTAGATATAGATGAAGAATTAGTAAAATCAGAAATTAAGGAGCAAATTAATCAGGAAAAGGAGATCAAAGAATTTAATCTATCTGAAATTGTTATCGAAGAATGGAGTGAAGAAAAACTAAATAAAATTTTAAGAAGTATAGTTAGTATTGGATTTGAAAAAACAGCATCACTATATAGTAGTGCTATTTCTTCATCTCAAGGTGGAAATATTGGTTGGTTGCCCTCAAAGTCAATTTCACCAATTTACTTAAAAGAAATAATAAAATTAGAAAAAGAAAAAGTATCAAAGCCAATAAAGTTAAATAATAATATAATACTTATTAAACTAAATGATATAAGAACAATGAATAAAAATAATTTGGATGTAAGCAAAATAGAAATCAACGTTATAAATAAAAAAAAAGAGGAAAAACTAAAAATTTTTTCTAGTTCACATTATTTAGATTTAGAAAAAAAGACGTTTATAGAAATTAATGATTAAGTTTGCAATTATTTTAGGAGAACCTAATAGTATTAACTCAGAAATATTAGCAAAATCAAATGCTCACAAAAGTAAAGCAGTTGTCATAGGAAGCTATAATTTATTGAAATCTCAACTGAAAATTTTAAAGATTAGGAAAAAATTAAAAAGAATAAAAAAAATAGACGATATTAAAAAATTCGGAAAAATTTTAAATGTTTTGGATATACCTCTTGAATTTAAAGATCCTTTTTCTGTCAACCCTGAGAAAAGTTCCTCTTATATAAAAAAATGTTTGATTTTAGGCCATCAATTATGTTTGCGAAAAAAAGTTAAGGGAATAATAAATTGTGCAATAGATAAAAAAAATTTATTTAAAAATAAAAATATGGGAATTACAGAATATTTGGCAAAAAAAAATAAGGTTTATAAATCTGAGGTAATGGTAATTTATAATAAAAAAATTTCTGTTGTGCCTTTAACAACTCATATTAAAGTAAGAGAAATATCTAAATATCTTAAAAAAAATTTGTTAATCAAAAAAATTAGGTCATTACATAAAAACTACATTAAATACTTCAAAAAAAAACCTCGTATAGCTGTTTTAGGGTTAAATCCACATAATTTAGAATTTAAAAAAAATTCGGAAGAAGTAAAAACTATTTTACCTGTAATTAATATTTTAAAAAAAAATTACAAGATTTTTGGACCTTATTCATCTGATACAATTTTTTTAAAAGAAAATTTAAAAAATTTTGATGTAATTGTTGGAATGTATCATGATCAAGTTTTAGCACCGTTTAAAGCCTTATTCGAATTTGATGCAGTAAACATAACACTTGGTTTACCTTATATTAGAATGTCACCAGATCACGGTGTTGCCAAAGATAAAATTAAATTAAAAGTTTCAAATCCACAAAGTCTCAATAGATGTATTGATGAAATGTCTAGACTAACTTAATGAAATTTAAAAAATCTTTAGGTCAGAATCTTTTAATAGATAAGAACATATTTAAAAAAATTCTTTCACTTACTTCGTTTAAAAATAAAAATATTTTAGAAATTGGAGCTGGTACTGGTAACTTGAGTTCTGAAATTTTAAAACAAGAACCGAAAAAATTAATTTGCATAGAAAAAGACAAAATTTTTATTAATAAATTGAAAGTTCTTTTCGAGAACAAAAAAAATTTATCGATAGTGAATGGAGATATATTAAGTTTAAAATTGGAAAAAATGATGTCAGATGGAACAATTATAATAGGAAATTTACCCTACAATATTTCAACTCAAATTTTGATAAAATTTATAAGATTTCACCCTTGGCCTCCAAAATTTAAAAAATTAATTTTTATGTTTCAAAAGGAGGTAGGAGAAAAAATAATTGCAAACTTAGGCAGTCGTAATTATTCAAGATTATCGATAATAACTAAATCTAGATTAAAGATATTAAAATATTTTTATGTATCTAAAAATTGTTTTTTTCCTAAGCCAAAGGTAGACTCGATTGTTATTGAATTTCAACCGATTATAAGAAAGGATGCAAGTTTTAAATCAATAAAATCTCTTGAGTATATAACGAGCGTTTTTTTTTCAAATAAAAGAAAGATGATTAATAAAACTTTCAAAAAACTAAGGATTGATAATGATAAATTTTTGAAAAATCAAAACATAGATATGACTTTAAGACCAGAAAACCTTAGTGAAGAATTATTTTACAAAATAACCCAGGTCTATGAAAAAATAAAAATCAAATAAAAGACATTTTATTCTTTTTATAGCTATTAATAATTTTTTCAATTTGGCTAAAACAGCTTTCCAAGTCATTGTTAATCACAACATAATCATAATCAAACCAATGCTGTACATCATTTTCATACTGTTTTAGTCTTTTTTTTACTATTTCTTCATTGTCTTGATTTCTGTTTATTAATCTTTTTTTAAGTTCTGATTTGTCTGGAGGTAAAATAAATATCCTAATCAAATTTAATTCTTTGTACTCTGACAACTTTTTTGTTCCTTGCCAATCTATATCGAAAACAACATCGTAATTTTCTTTATGTAGTTTGTTTACAGACTCTTTTGATGTTCCATAATAGTTATCAAATATTTTAGCATGCTCATAAAAATTATTGTCTTTTATAAGCTTTTCGAATTTATCTTTGTTAACAAAATGATAATCAACCCCATCTATTTCATTTGGTCTGGGTTTTCTAGTAGTGTGAGAAATGGAAATTTTAATGTTAGGATATTTTTGACTTAGTTTTTTCGTAATTGTTGTTTTCCCAGCACCTGATGGTGAAGACAATACTATGTTGAATCCCAAAACTAATCCCTTTTACTTATTGAGCAGATTTACCCTCAATAAACTTTATTGCATCACCTACTGTTAATATTTTTTCAGCTTCACTATCAGAAATTTCTGAACCAAATTCCTCTTCAAAGGCCATTACTAATTCCACAGTGTCTAAGCTGTCTGCTCCAAGATCGTCGATGAAGCTAGCTTCGTCTACAACTTTTTCTTCTTCGACTCCGAGATGATCTGCAACTATTTTTTTTACTTTTGAACTAATTTCTTTTGACATGAATTTTCCTTATTTTATTTATTATAATCTTACTAAGATTATTAATACAAATTGTCAAGCCATATACATTCCGCCGTTTACATGAATTGTTTCCCCTGTAATATAAGAAGCCTCATCAGAACTTAAAAAAGCTACACAATTAGACACATCTTCTCCTGAACCCATTTTGCCCATCGGAATTTTAGATAGAAGTATAGACCTTATCTTTTCAGGAATACTTTTGGTCATGTCTGAGACAATGAATCCGGGTGAAACACAATTTACTGTTATATTTTTCTTTGCATATTCTATCGAAAGACTTTTAGACATACCAATTGTTCCTGCTTTGGAAGCAGCGTAGTTTGTTTGTCCTATGTTTCCAGTATGGCCTACTATTGAAGTTATATTTATTACTCTTCCAGAACTTCTTTTTAACATTTTTTTTATTGCATATTTTGATAGTAAAAATGTGGAAGTTAAATTCACATCAATCACTTTTTGCCATTCTTCATCTTTCATTCTTAATGATAAATTATCTTTATTTATACCAGCATTATTTACAAGAATATCCAATCCACCTAGCTCATCTGAAACCTCTTCTATAAATTTCTCTATATTAGAATGTGATGAAATATCAAATTGTTTAACTTTAATTTTGCTAAAGTCTTTTTTAAGTTTTTCAAGTTTTTCTGAGTTAGTTCCAGTGCCTAAAACTTCTGCATTTAGTGATAAGAATTTTTTTACCAAAGACCCTCCAATGCCTCCTGTAGCACCTGTAATTAAAACTTTTTTATCTTTTAAATTTATCATTCTTAATTTTTTATATCATCAATTTTAGTTATACTTCTAGTCAATACTTTTTCATTTGTTCTTTTTACTAACCCACTTAATACCTTTCCTGGTCCAATTTCAATAAAATCATTAATACCGTTTTTAATCATGTATTCTACGCTTTCTCTCCATCTTACTTGAGAAAATATTTGTTTATATAATAAATCTTTTATGTCATCATTTTCTTCTGCTGGAAGAGCTGTAACATTACTTATAAGTTTAAGGTCAGGGTTTTTGATCTGTGTTTTTTTTAGAAGTGACTTCATCCCCTCTGCAGCTGGTTTCATTAACGAGCAATGGAATGGAGCGCTAACAGGTAAAAATATAAATCTTTTTTTTTTAGTTTTTAAATCATTGCTAAAAGAAATTAATTTTTCTTTATTTCCACTTAAAATTATTTGTCCTGGAGAATTATCATTAGCAATTTCACAAATACCTTTTATTTTATCAAATTCTTTAATTAAGGATTTTAACTCATTACTATTCATGCCCATGACGGCTAACATTGCGCCCACACCTTCTGGGACAGCTGCTTGCATTAGTTTTCCCCTTTCATGCACAAGTATTGCACCATCCTCTAAACTTAAAGACCCTGCAGCTACAAGTGCGCTATATTCTCCTAAAGAGTGACCAGCAATATATTTTATTTTAGATAGATCAAAATTAAATTCTTGTTTCATTACACAAAATATAGCAAAACTTGTAATTAAAATTGCAGGCTGTGTAATTTCTGTTTTTTTAAGTTCATCATCAGATCCGTTCAAAATTACTTTCGACAAATTAAATTTAAGAGCTGTGTCTGCCCTATCAAATATTTCCCTAGCTATCTTGAAATTACTGTAGAATTCATTAGCCATTCCTGTTTTTTGAGAACCTTGTCCTGGAAATAAAATTGCTTTCATTTTAATTGATATACATGCTTATAATTAATGTTGAAATGACTTTTTTATAATAGTATAAAACCCGCTTAATATTAATACAAATAATTATGAATTTCTACGAACATACTTTAATAGCTAAGCAAAATCTGTCACAAAAAGACGTGGATAGTATCGAAAAAAAATATGAGGATATAATAAACAAAAATTCGGGCAAAGTGCTTAAAATTGAAAAATGGGGATTATTGAACTTTAAAAGAAAAATTAAGAATTATACTAAGGGTTATTATCTTCATTTTAAATTAGAAGGAGAACCATCAACACTTGAAGAAATTAAATCTAAAACTAAATTAGATAATAATATTGTAAGATTTTTAACAGTAAAATACAAGAAACTAGATTTGAAAACTGAATATTTTACAAAAAATAAAAACCAATGAAAAAAAGAAAAAATAATTTTAAAAACTCTCGAAACTCACTAAATAAATTAAGTTTATTTCAAAAAAGTGATTCTAGGTTTTCTAGAAAATGTCCTTTTTCAGTTAAGAATGCACCGATTATAGATTATAAAAATATTACTTTATTACAAAAATATATAACGGAAACTAATAAGATAATTACATCAAAAATAAGCAATGTATCTTTAGGAAAACAAAAAAAATTGGCGAGAGAAATAAAAAAAGCCCAAATCTTAGGAATAATTTAAAAAAAAATGCAAGTCATTCTATTAGAAAATATATCAAAACTAGGAAAAATTGGTGATCTAGTTAAAGTAAAAAATGGTTACGCGAGAAACTATTTATTAAGACAAAATAAAGCATTAAGAGCCAACAAAGAAAATATAGAATTAGTGAATAAAAATAAGTCTGAATTAACAAAAAAAAATGCTGAGATAAAAAATAAATTTATAGAAAAAGCTAATAAGATAAAAAATAAAAAAATTAAGGTTTATAAAGCAATTAAAGAAAATGGTGATTTATATGCCTCAATAAAACCAAAAGAAATTTCTAAAATTATTTTGGATGAACTTAAAGCTGAAATAGGACCTTCAGAAATAATAATAAAAAAAGACATAAATAAGATTGGTCAGTTTGAAGTAAATATTGTTCTTCATTCAGAGGTTCAAACAAACATATTTCTGATAGTTGAAAAACTAGATAAATTACAAAATAAATAATTTTCCACAGGTTGAAAAAAAAGTGTGTAACTTAAAGTTTAAAAAACTTTATTATAGATTAGAATAATTATATGGAAAAACTTGAATTAGCACAAAATCAAAAACAAAATAATGAAATTCCATCTAATATAGAAGCTGAACAACATTTACTCGGTTCAGTTTTAGTAAATAACGATATTATAGACGAAATAGCTAATACTATAAATTCAGAAAAATTTTACGATCCAATTCATATAAAAATTTATGAAGTTATTGAAAATTTGAATAGTAAAGGAATGATAGCTAACCCGATTACACTTAAAAATTACTTTGAAAAGAATCAAGGGCTTGATGAGGTGGGAGGGGTAGATTATCTTGTCAAATTAACTAGATTTTCTTCTTCAGTTAAACAAGCAATTGATTATGCTAAAATAGTACATGAAAATTATGTTAAAAGAGAACTTGTAAAAATTTCACAGCTTATTAAAGATGATACATTAAATATCGATGAGGATAAATCTTCTGACACAATAATAGAAGATGCAGAAAAACTTCTTTTTGACCTTGCCGAAAGAGGTTCTTTTTCGCAATCTTTTATTAAGTTTAATTTAGCTCTTGATCAATCAATTAGTATGGCTGAGCAAGCAATGAAAAATGAACAAGGAATCGTAGGAGTTCCAACGGGCTTAACAGATTTAGATGAAAAATTGGGTGGATTACATAAATCAGATTTGGTTATAATTGCTGGTAGACCTTCAATGGGTAAAACTGCCTTAGCAACAAACATTGCTTACCACGCAGCAAAAGATATTCAAATTAAAGGAAAAAAATCTGCGGTAGCTTTTTTTTCTTTGGAAATGTCTTCTGAACAACTTTCGACAAGAATTTTATCAGAACAATCTAGAATAAAGTCAAATGATATAAGAAGAGGAAAAGCAACTGAGGAAGAGCTAGGACGTTACATTGAAACTTCAAGAGATATTTATGAACTTCCATTATACATAGATGAAACGCCTGCAATTACAATTTCAACTTTAAGTAACAGAGCGAGAAGAATTAAAAGACTTTTTGGATTAGATTTAATTGTAGTTGATTATATACAATTGATGAGGACTAATTCAAAAAGAAATGATGGTAGAGTTCAAGAAATATCTGAAATAACTCAAGGATTAAAAGCTTTAGCAAAAGAACTTGGAGTTCCCGTATTAGCATTATCTCAATTATCTAGAGCAGTAGAACAAAGAGATGATAAAAAACCACAATTATCCGATTTGAGAGAGTCTGGATCAATAGAGCAAGATGCAGATGTAGTATTATTTGTATTTAGGCAAGAGTATTACGAAGAAAAAAAACAACCAAAACTAGGATCTATTGAGTATGCAGAATGGCAATCTAAAATGAGTGATATTGCTGGCTTAGCAGAAATATTAATAGGCAAACAAAGACACGGTCCAACTGGAAATATTCAAGTAGAATTTGAGGGAATGTACACAAAATTCAAAGATTTGAAATCATAAATGAAATAACATTTTTCATTTTTTCCAATTTTAAGATATATCATTTACTTATCTATGTTTTTAAAACTTTATAGTAAATTAGTTTTAGATTTTCACAAATTTACATTACTATTAATTTCATTGTTTATAATCTTATCTTTTTATTACGCTAAAAATTTTAATTTGGATGCATCATCAGATGCTTTACTATTAGAAGGGGACAAGGATTTAAAATATCTTCGTGAAACAAATAGCCGTTACGGCTCAAAAGATTTTCTTTTTTTAACTTACGCTCCAATAACGAATTTTACGGATGAAGATACAATTATAAATATACAGTTACTGAAGTCAAAAATTGAAAAATTGACATGGGTAGACAGTGTTATAACAATTATTGATGTTCCACTTTTAAAAAGTAGTGATGAGCCATTAATGGAAAGGCTTAAAAATTATAAGACTCTTTCCTATCCAAACCTAGATAAAAATCGAGGCTTTCAAGAAATTTTAAATAGTCCTATTTATAGAAATTATGTGATCAGCGAAGACGGAAAAACATCTGGCATAGTAATTTATTTAAAAAAAGATGAGAGATTAAATGAATATATTAAGTTAAAAGAAAAATATTATTACGATAATAAGGAAAAAAAACAAAGTAGTTTAGAAAAAAGAAAATATAAAGATTTTTTAAAAGAATACGAAGATTATAAAAACTTATATAACATAAGAAATCATCAAAATATTTCTGAGATACGAGAGATAATTAATAGATATGGAGAAAATGCAAAAATTCACTTAGGTGGAATTCCAATGATAGCCGACGATATGATGAGCTATATAAAAAATGATATTATAGTTTTTGGGATAGGTGTTTTTGTTTTTATTATTTTAACTCTTTGGTTTATCTTTAGAAATATCAAATGGGTTGTTATGCCTTTATTAGGTTGCGCAACCTCCGTAATAATAATGATAGGATTGTTAGGTTTTGTGGGATGGAAAGTTACGGTTATATCCTCAAATTTTATTGCCTTAATGTTAATTCTCAATATGGCAATGAATATTCATGTCACTGTAAGATTTCTTCAACTTAAAAAAGAGTACCCAAGTTTGACAAAAAAAGAAGCAGTTATAGAGGCAAGTAAAAAAATGATGTTACCAATTCTATATACTGTTTTAACAACTATATGTGCGTTTCTTTCACTTATTTTTAGTGGAATAAAACCTATTATTGATTTTGGCTGGATGATGACTTTAGGATTAACAGTTTCTTTTATAGTTACGTTTCTGCTTTTGCCATGTTTATTAAATATTTTTTCATCAGAAAATGAAATTGATGTAAAAGATACTGAAAAGTCTCTCATCACTAGTTTACTAGGTTCTTTAGCAAAAAAAAATAATATCGTAATATTTGGTACCACCATAGTAATTGTAATAGCAAGTATATTGGGTATTTCGAAACTAGAAGTTGAAAATAGTTTTATAAATTACTTTGATAAAGAAACAGAAATTTATAAAGGAATGAAAAAAATTGATGATGATCTTGGTGGAACAACTCCTTTAAATGTAATTATAAAATTTCCAGCTAAACAAGAGGTTAAAGAAAATGATGATGAGTTTTCTGAGTGGGAGGAGGATGATGAAAATAAAGATGATAAAGCAAAATATTGGTTCACGAGAGATAAAATGGATAAAATTTTAAAGGTGCATGATTATTTAGATTCATTGCCTGAAATAGGTAAAGTTTTATCTTTTGGTTCAATACTTAGAGTTGCTGAAGATTTAAATAAAAAAGAACTCCAGAGTTTAGAAATTGCTGTTTTATATAGCAAAATTCCAGATGAAATAAAAAAAGAAATAATATCTCCTTATATCTCAGTTGATAATGATGAAGCAAGAGTTGCAGTAAGAATAAAGGACTCTTTGAAAGATTTAAGAAGAGACGATTTGATTAAAAAAATAAATACTGAACTTAATACAAAATTAGGTTTAGAAAAAGATGAATATAAATTAGCTGGTGTTTTAATATTATTCAACAACTTGTTGCAAAGTTTATTTAAGTCTCAAATTCTAACCCTCGGAATAGTAATATTGGGTATATTTGCCATGTTCTTTATTTTGTTCAGAAATATTACATTATCATTTATTGGTGTTGTTCCGAATTTTATAGCAGCATTCTTTATTCTCGGTATTATCGGTTTGATGGGAATTCCTTTAGATATGATGACTATCACAATTGCGGCAATTACCATAGGAATAGCAGTAGATAATAGCATTCATTATATTTATAGGTTTAAAGAGGAGTTTAAGAAAATAAAAAACTATAATAAGACACTTGATAGATGTCACAGCACTGTTGGTATTGCTATTTTAAACACCTCAATAACGATTGTTTTTGGTTTTTCCATATTAGTACTATCTAATTTTATTCCTACAATATATTTTGGAGTGTTTACTGGTATAGCTATGCTTTTGGCAATGATTTCAGTTTTAACTTTACTCCCAAAACTATTATTAATTTACAAGCCTTTTGGTAAAGAGAGTGACGATCTCATATAATGAGCAATTTTTTTGAGGAAATAGTAAATATAATAAATATATTTGATTTATTTGTAGCAATAATTTTTGTCTATTGCATCGTACAGTGTTTTATTAAAGGTTTCTCATTAAGTTTGATATCATTTATGAAATGGGTGATATCAACTATTGTTACAATTATTCTAGTTCCTAGACTTCAGCCAGTAGTTAGTGAATATATAGAGTCTGAATTTATTAATAATTTAGGTTTGGGTGTTGTAATTTTTATCTTTACTCTTTTTCTGACAATACTTATTGGTAAGGCTTTGAGTAAAACTGTAACCTGGACAGGAGTGGGGTCAATAGATAAATCTTTTGGCTTATTATTTGGTTTTTTTAAAGGCTATATTGTTTCAGTGTGTATATTTTCCATATTAAATTGGTTTTATCCGTTTAAAAATTGGGGTATATCAACAGAAGATGCTTTGTCTTTTAATTTAATTAATAAAGGAAGTGAAATATTAATTAAGGAGTTTCCTTCTGGAGATGATCTAATTGATACAAAAGAACAAATTGAAAAAATTTAAATCTGATAAATTAAATGAGGAATGTGGTATTTTTGGAGTATCAAACCATGAAAATGCGTCTAGGGTAGTTGCGCTTGGATTGCATTCTCTTCAACACAGAGGTCAAGAGGGTTGTGGAATTGTGTCTTTTGATGGTAGAAGCTTTCATTCGGAAAAAAGACAAGGTTTAGTGGGTGATCACTTTACAAATATTGAAACTTTAAAAAAATTACCAGGTAATTCCGCTATAGGTCACAATAGATATTCAACAACTGGCGAAACATCTCTAAGAAATATACAACCTTTTTTTGCAGATTTATATCATGGTGGTTTAAGTATTGCTCATAATGGAAATCTTACTAATGCTATATCTTTAAGAAATGATCTTGTAAAAAATGGTTCAATTTTTAGAACTACTAGTGACACTGAAACAATTGTTCAATTAATCGCAAAATCTAAAAGAGAAAAAATATTAGATAAAATTACAGAGACTTTATTTAAAATTCAAGGAGGTTATGCTCTTGTGATTTTAACTAATAAAAAATTAATTGGAATACGAGATCCGCTTGGAATAAGACCCTTAGTGATAGGAAAATTAGGTAAATCATATATATTTGCATCGGAAACATGTGCATTAGATATTGTAGATGCAAAATTTATTCGAGAAGTTGAAAATGGAGAAATAGTTGTTATAGAAAACGATCAAATTAAAAGTTTTAAACCATTTAATAAAATTAAAACTAGACCATGTGTTTTTGAATATATTTATTTTGCTAGACCTGATAGCATTCTAAAAGGTGAGTGTGCTTATGAGTACCGCAAAAGATTAGGGATAGAGCTAGCAAAAGAGTCAGAAATTGAGGCTGATATGGTTGTGCCTGTTCCTGACTCAGGCGTACCCGCAGCAATAGGTTATTCTCAGGCTTCTAAGATTAAATTTGAGCTTGGCTTAATTAGAAATCATTATGTTGGAAGGACGTTTATCGAGCCAACTCAAAATATCAGAAGTTTTGGTGTAAAACTTAAATTAAGTTCTACAAAAAGTATTTTAAAAAATAAATCTATTGTTTTAATTGATGACTCTCTCGTTAGAGGTACAACGTGCAGTAAAATAGTTAAGATGCTTTTTAAAGCAGGAGTAAAAGAAGTTCATGTAAGAATAGCATGTCCAGAAATAAAATATCCAGATTTTTACGGTGTAGATATGCCTACAAAAAAAGAGCTTCTATCAAGTAATAAAAATAAAACTGAAATTTGTGAATTTTTAGGTGCAACAAGTGTGAAGTTTTTAAGCATCGATGGATTATACAAAGCTTTATTAAATGAAAAGAGAAATAAAGATTATCCGCAATTTAGTGATCATTATTTTACTGGAGAATATCCTATTAAAGCTCTTGATAAATTAGGAAATGAAAAAATAACTCAACTATCTTTACTTAGTAACAAATCAAGTTCTTAATTAAATCTATAAATTCTCTTTTTTTTATCTACAAATATCATTTCATTTTTTAAAAAAATAACATCGCTATAAATATCAAAGGTATTTTTTTTAATTGAACTGACGTTAAATTTTTCTAAATCAATTTCTATAAAATAGGAATTATCAGAAATCAAAACTAGTTTTGAGTTTGCGATGTAAATGTGATTGATTTTTTTTATCTTTTTTTTAAAGTTTTTATTCAAATAATTTTCAATCATTGAATAAATGCTTTTTGAAAATAAAATTTCTCCTGTTTCTTTGCTTATTAATATTAAGTAATTATCATTATTTACCGTCAAAATCATATTGCCAGATGAGGCTGGTAATAATCTTGATTTAACATTTAAATCCCATTTTTTTTCTCCATTGCTCGTGAGTAAAGAAATTTTTTTGTCAGTAGATATAATAATATTATTTTTTGAGACAACTATAGGATTTGCTCGAAAGATAATTTCCGTCTCAGGTTTAAAATTTTGTATCCAATTAATTTCTTTTGAATTTATTAGATTAAGAGAATATAAGGTTCCGCTTGTAGAAAGAAATAATAGATTATTTTTTTCATCGAAGGCAAGATTACTTTTAAAACTGGATACTGTTTTTGAAGGTTGAGTATAAAATTCATCAATTTTTTTTCCATCTTTAATGTTAATTAAGATAATTTTATTTTTCTCATCTGAAACGAACAGAGTGTTATCAATAATTTTTGAATTTGATCTAAAAGGTATCAAGTAGTTTTTTGCCCAATTTACTTTATTATTTTTATAATCAAGAGAATAGATATAGCCAAAGTTATCAGTAACGATTATCGATTCATCTTTTAGCAATATTTCAATATCTTTATTAGTTTTTTTCATTTTTTTTTTATAAAAATTGTATTTATAAATTAGTCGATTACTACTTAAAGAGTAAACTCCAACGTTTCCTTTTTTATCAGAGAAAAAAAGATTATCTCCTTTACCCAAAATACTATTATTTATCTTTGCATTTGTTATTTTAGATAATTTTTTATATTTTCCGTTATTAAAAAATTTAACATTATCGATATTATTAAATTTATTCTGATTACTTTGACTCCAATTTACAAAAGTTTTTGGAGAATTTAGCTTAAGCTTTTGATTTAAAGAAAGCTCTTTTTGCCCAATTACAGTCTCTTTCTTTTTGAAAACTAGCTCTAAATTTGATTCTGTCTTTTTTAACTTTTTTTTTGTTATTTGATCACTGCCTTGCCAGATACCAGTTTTATTATCAAATGAACAACTGTTTATAAAAATAATAATAATAATAAAATAAAATATTTTATTCATCCTTACATTTTAGAATTTGTAAATTCTTTTGCTTTAAGAAATTCACCTTTTGATAAATAATATTTTTTTATATAATCTGAAACGGTACTTTTCCACAACGAGTTAGATCTTATTAAAGGTTTTAAATTATTTAATAACTCATTTTCTGTAATTTCATCCCCAATAAAAATTACTTTTTTAAATATAAATAAGTTTTTTGTTTCCGGATCTAAACTTGAAATAGATAAAATTTTATCAAAATATCCTAAAATTTCTTTTTTATTTTTTACCAAATTATTATCAATAACTAAATTTAGTGCTGAAGGTGAATAAAAATCATTTTTTTCATTAATTATACTAATTAATATTTCAACTGCCTCTGTTGTTTTTTTTTTCTCAATAAATACTTGTGCTTTATTAAAATTTTTTGAAATTTCTACATTCTTTTTATTCTTGTATTCATTTATAAATATAAAAGAAAATAAAATCATTAGAATGATAATGACTAATGAAATAATCTTAATTCTATTTTTTTTTAAAAAAACAGTTAAAGGTAATTTATCATTATTTAAATCTTCATCTGTCATTATTAAAAACTGTGTTTATTTCCTGGAAATTTTTTGCCTTTAATTTCACTACTAAATTTTTTAACCGCTTTATTGATAATAAGTTTCAAGTTACTATATTTTTTAACAAATTTAGGATAAAAACCGCTGATACCTAACATGTCATCGGTAACTAATATTTGACCATCACAAAAGGATGAAGAGCCAATTCCAATAGTTGGTATTATCAATGTTTGAGTAATATCTTTAGCAGTTTTTTTTGAAATACACTCTAAAACTACTGAAAAAGCACCAGCGTTTTCTATATGTTTTGCCAATTTAATAAGTCTGACCTTATCTCTATTATTTTTTCCTTCAACTTTAAATTTTTTTTTAAATTGAGGGGTATAACCAATATGTCCCATAACATTTATTTTTGACTTAGTAAGTTTTTTTACAATATTTAGGTTACTATAATTATTTTCAATTTTAACTGCATCACATTTAGACTCTTTTAAAATGCGTTTTGCGTTTGATAAGGCCTGCATTGGTGTTTTATAACTATTTTTTGGCATGTCTACGACCACTAGAGACTTTGTTGCATTAAGTTTAACTGCCTTTGCGTGGTTTATAACCGTGTCTAAGTTTAAATTATGAGTATTTTTCATCCCATATAATACATTTGCCATTGAGTCACCTATTAATATTAAATCACAATATTTGTCCAATATTTTTGCAGTGGATTGGGAATAAGAAGTTAAACAAACTATTTTACTTTTATTTTTTTTTTTTAAAAAATTGTTTATTTTTTGTTTCATTATTCAAGTTCAATTGTACTGGGTGGTTTTGAGGTTATATCATAAACTACTCTGTTAATGCCTGAAACTCCATTTATAATTTTGTTAGATATTTCACTTAAATATTCATTGGTAAAACTATATTTAGCAGCTGTCATGCCGTCCTCAGAAGTAACAGCTCTTAATAAACAAGTATACTCAAAAGTTCTAGTATCTCCCATAACACCTACTGTCTTTACTGGCAACAAGGCGGCATAAGCTTGCCAAATTTTATTATAAAGTTTATTTTTCTTTAAACTTTTCATGAATATATCATCAGCTTCTTGTAATATTTGAATTTTTTTCTCTGTTATTTTTCCAACAATTCTTATTGCTAAACCAGGGCCAGGAAAAGGATGTTTGTTTAATATTAAAGGATCTAAACCAAGTGATTTTCCTAAGCCCCTTACCTCGTCCTTGAAAAGTTCCTTTAAGGGTTCAATCAATTTTAATTGCATTTTTTTTGGAAGTCCCCCAACATTATGATGTGATTTAATTTTAGATGTTTTGCTACCAGACGCTGATCTGCTTTCAATAATATCAGGATAAAGTGTTCCCTGAGCTAAATATTTTACTCTTTTAAACTTTCTGGCTTCTCTTTCAAAGATTTTGATAAATAATTTTCCAATTATTTTTCTTTTATTTTCTGGGTCAGTAACATTTTTCAGTTTTTGGTAGAAAAGTTTTCTACAATTAATTAATTTTAAATTTAATTTGTATTTATTCTTGAAAAGATAATAAGTATTTTTAAATTCATTTTTTCTTAAAAGACCTGTGTCAACCATTATGCATTTAAGATTTTTCTTTACTGCTTTATTAATTAGCAAAGCTACAACACTACTATCCACACCTCCGGAAAGAGCACAAATAACTTTATCTGACTGTATCTTGTTTTTTAAATCATAAATAATTCTATTTTTTTCAATATTTATAATCCAATTTTTTTTTATTTTACAAATATCTAAAACGAAGTTTTTAATAATTCTGTACCCATTAATGGTATGAGTAACCTCAGGATGAAATTGAATTCCATAAATTTTTTTTTTTATATGTTGTATGGCAGTAAATTTTGAATTAAATGTAGACGCTATATTAATAAAATTTTTGGGAATTTTAGAAACAGCATCTTGATGACTCATCCAAACTTTAGCTTTTTTAGATTTAAAAAATTTGTTAAATAAAATTGAATTATGTTTTTTATTTAAAATTGCTTCACCAAACTCTCTTTTTTTTTCAGATTTTTTAATTTGTCCCCCAAAAACTTTAGATATTAATTGTAATCCATAGCAAATACCTAGAACTGGAATATTTTTTTCAAAAATTTTTTTGGAGATTTTAGGGTATGTTTTTTTTGTTACTGTAGAAGGACCTCCAGATAAAATAATGCCTTTGATCTCTGCAAAATTTTTAACTTTGCTAAATTCTTTTAAATTCATAATCTCACAATAAACTTTTAGCTCTCTAATTCTTCTTGCTATCAATTTTGTTACTTGGGAACCAAAGTCTATTATAAGAATTTTGTCTTTTTTTTTTAAATTAGTCTTTGAAAACATTTATTTTTTGAATATATAATCTAATTTAATTTGTAATTTTGAAGTTTGATCACATAAATTTTTACAAACTTTTTTAAAATTTTTTATAAGTTTTTTAGTCTCAGAATAGTTAGATTTTCTAATTTTAAGTTGTGCTAAATTTAAGACTGCTTCTTCATTTTTTGGGTTTAATAAAATTACTGTTTTTAAATAAGCTTCTTCTTGTTCATCGTTCTTTTGAAAATTATAAATCTTTGCTAGGTAGAGGTAAGAATTTTCATTTTTAGGATTGAAAACTATATCTTGCTCAAATTTAAATTTGGCTAAATCATATTTTTTCTCACTAAATAAATTTTTTCCTTTTTCAAAATTGTTTATTTCAGCTTTTAAAGCTGTAAAAAATAAAATTAGGAAAATAATATAAAGTTTTTTAATTAATTTCATAACTTATAATTTGTTGTGCTTTTAATTGTCTCTACGCTGTGAACCATGCTTTCATAGAATCCTGCTTTGGTAATCTTAATAAATTTAGATCTTTTACCCACTTCATCAATCTTTTTAGCTCCTATATAACCCATAGACGATCTGAGACCGCCTTGTAATTGATAAATTATTTTAGATACTGGGCCTTTAAACAATACTCTGCTTTCAACACCTTCAGGAACAAACTTGGTTTTATCCTTATAGCTTTTTTGAAAGTACCTTTCAGAGGATCCAGAGGACATTGCTCCTATAGATCCCATGCCTCTGTAAAGCTTATATAATTTTTTTTTAATTTTAAATTTTTTACCAGGACTTTCCTCTGTGCCAGCAAATATTGATCCCATCATTATAGCGTCTGCTCCTGCAGCTATTGCTTTTATAATATCTCCTGAAAATTTTATTCCACCATCAGAAATAATTTTAACTTTTTTTTTATTTATTGCCTTTTTTACATTAAGTAAAGCAGTGATTTGAGGTACTCCTATTCCAGCCACCATTCTAGTTGTGCAAATAGATCCTGGCCCTATTCCAACTTTTAAAATATCAGCTCCTGAATTGTAAAGAAGTTTTGCTGCTTCACCAGTGGCGATATTTCCAACACAAATCGTAATTTTATTAGAAAATTTCTTTATTTGTTTTAAAATTTTTAACACATTGTTACTGTGTCCGTGAGCTGTATCAATAACTAACATATCCGTGCCGTAGTCAATTAAGTTTTTCGCTCTAATCAATTCCTTATGGGAAGTTCCTATTGCTGCCCCAACCTTTAAATTCTTATTTTTAACTTTTTTAACTTCATTACATTGTTTTTTAATTTCTAGGTTTCTATGTATTATTCCGATTCCGCCATTTTTTGCCATTGCTATAGCCATTTTTGATTCGGTGACTGTATCCATGGCAGATGAAATAAAAGGAATTTTAAGATTTATTTTATCTGATAAATTGACATTTATATTGGCGTTTGCTGGGGTAATTGACGAAAATTTTGGTATCAATAAAACATCATCAAATGTAAGGGCCTCTTTTATTGTTTCCATATAAACTTATATACAATTTTGTAAATTTATAAAGTCTTAATTCCAACGCAATGTATATAAGTCTCTTTGGAGTAATCCCTACTAGACTCTGGTTTGAAAAAGTTAACTTTTCGAAATTTATTTTTAGCTAAATTTTTAACATTTTCAAAGTCTTGACCATTAAAAACCTTCGCAAGAACTGTTCCACTATCTTTAATTACATAACTTGAAAAATCTATAACCTCTGCACACAAAGCATTCGTTCTTATACAATCAAGGTCTTTATTGCCAGTAGTATCAGCAGCCATATCTGAAATCAGTAAATCTGCTTTACTATTGAGTCTTTTTAATATGTTTTCTTTCGATTTTTCCTCTCGAAAATCGCAACATAAAAAATCTACACCTTCAATTTTTTCCATTTTTTTTATATCAATAGATAAAATTTTACAATTTTTAAGATTTTTTTTTAGAACCTGAGACCAGCCTCCTGGATAACTACCAAGATCAATAACTGTTTTACATTTTGAAAATATTTTGAATTTTCTATTTAACTCTAAAAGTTTATATGCTGATCTAGATCTGAAGCCAGAGCTTTTTGCTTGTTTAAAATATTGGTCTCTATGTTGTTTTATTATCCAATTTTTAGAACTTTTGTTTTTTTTCATTATAGAATATCTTCATGATCATCCTCAGAATTATCTGCTTGAACTGATTTCTTATTGTTTAAGTAAGTAAAGCAGGCCATAGGAATTGATAAGATATAAAAAAAACTAAATATTAATAAAGTTTCAAAAGTAAAAAACATTAATGTCACTAAAGATACTCCAATTCCTAAAAGGATAAAAACTGTTAAGGCTGGTTTAATTTTAATTTTTTTAAATGAATAAGTTGGTATTTTGCTGATCAGTAACACTGCAATAACTAATGTAAATGAAGGTACAAAATAATTATTGTTTATTAAAAAATTAAATTCTGTAAGCTCTAGTACTAAAGGGGATAAAATTAAAAGTGCACCTATTGGAGATGGTACGCCCTCAAAATAATTTTGTTTCCATATCTCTTCCGGTTTAAACTTTGTTAAATTAAATCGTGCTAATCTTAGTACACAACAAACAGAATATATTAATGTAATTGCCCAACCTAATTTCCCATATTTATTGAGTTCCCAAAAATATATGATAAAAGCCGGGGCTATCCCAAAGCTCACAAAGTCAGTCAAGGAGTCTAATTCTTTACCAAAGTCTGTGGTACCTTTTATTAATCTGGCTATTCTACCATCTAAAGCATCAAGAATTGCTGCCAAAGTAATAAAAATAACTGCCATGCTAAAATTTAAATCTAAAGAAAACTTAATTGAACTTATTCCTAAACAGACGCCCGCTATGGTTAAAATATTTGGTAAAATGTACCTAGTTTTTTTGGATTCAACTATTTTAAAATTTTTTTTTTCCATTATTCTTTAGCTAGTAAACTTTCGCCAGCTACTACATTTTGTCCAATCTTGGTTAAGATTTTTTTATTTTTAACAAAAAGATCTACTCTGCTTCCAAACCTAATCATCCCTATTCTATCGCCTTGTTTTAAATTTTGATCTTTACTTACTTCGCAAATAATTCTTCTCGCAATCAATCCAGCAATTTGAACTATGATAATCTCTTCTCCTTTGATAGACAAAATTTTATAGTAGTTTCTCTCATTTTCTTTGCTTGCCTTATCTAATGAGGCATTAAAAAATTTTCCTGGCTTATAAAAAATTTCTTCTACTTTTCCTTCGATCGGAGTTCTATTAACGTGGCAATTAAATACATTCATAAATATACTTATTCTTGTGTACTTATTATTTTCTAATCCTAATTCTTCTGGACCATTAATTTCAGAAATGTCAGTGACTAGTCCATCAGCAGGACTAACCAAGTAGGAATTGTCGTTAATCGCTACTCGATCTGGGTCTCTAAAAAAATAGTAAACCCATACCGTTATTAACAGCATTATGAATGTTAGAAAATTTGAAAAAAGCCAAACAATAAAGGTTATAATTATTGAAATGGCTAAAAATTTATAGCCCTCTTTATGTAGTTTTGGAAAAATGTTGTCCATCATAATTGTCAATAAAGTTTGATAATTTCCACTAATATGTATAAAAATCTCACATAATCAAATTATTTTTATGGCAAAAATTAAGGTTAAAAATCCAATAGTTGAGCTAGATGGTGACGAAATGACTAGAATAATATGGTCATTTATTAAAAAGAAACTAATTAAGCCCTATCTTGAATTAGATATCAAGTATTTTGATTTAGGAATAGAAAGTAGAGACAAAACCTCAGATCAAATAACTGTTGATTGTGCAAATGCAATTAAAGAATTTGGGGTAGGTATTAAGTGTGCGACTATCACTCCTGATGAGGCAAGAGTAGAAGAATTTAAATTAAAAAAAATGTGGAGATCGCCCAATGGTACAATTCGAAACATACTTGGTGGTACCGTTTTTAGAGAGCCAATTATTTGTAAAAATGTACCCAAGCTAGTTCCAGGATGGACAAATCCAATTATTATTGGCAGACATGCTTTTGGAGATCAATATAAAGCAACGGATTTTCTTGTTCCAGGAAAAGGAAAGTTAGAAATGAAATGGACATCTGCTGACGGAAAACAAAAAAAAGAATTTGAAGTATTTAATTTCCCAAGCTCAGGTGTTGCTTTATCAATGTATAATTTGGATGATTCAATAAGAGATTTCGCAAGAGCTTGTATGAATTACGGTCTTCAAAGAAATTATCCAGTTTACATGTCAACAAAAAATACAATTTTAAAAGGTTACGACGGAAGATTTAAGGACTTGTTTCAAGAAGTTTTTGATAAACAATTCAAAGAAAAATTTCAAAAAGCAAAATTAACTTATGAACACAGATTAATAGACGATATGGTAGCATGTGCAATGAAATGGAATGGTGGATACGTATGGGCTTGTAAAAATTATGATGGAGATGTTCAGTCTGACACTGTTGCGCAAGGGTTCGGTTCTTTAGGATTAATGACTAGTGTTTTAATGACACCTGATGGAAAGACAGTAGAGTCAGAAGCAGCGCACGGCACAGTTACTAGACATTATAGGATGCATCAACAAGGAAAAGAGACATCAACGAATCCAATTGCATCTATATTTGCTTGGACTAGAGGTTTAGCACATAGAGGAAAGCTTGATAATAACGATGAATTAATCAAATTTTCTAAAAGTTTAGAAGAAGTCTGCATTAATACAGTTGAGAGTGGCTTAATGACAAAAGATTTGGCAGTATTAATCGATAAATCTACAAAGTATTTAACTACTAATCAGTTTTTAGAAGCTATAGATAGTAATCTAAAAAAAAAGCTTAATTAATTGTTTTTAATATCTCTTTAAAAGCTTTCTCAACCTTATTATTATCTACTCCTCCTGCTTGAGCAAAATCTTTTCGCCCTCCACCACCTTTTCCGCCTAAAGTCTTAGATGCAATTTTAACTAAATTTACTGCATCATACTTTGAGGTAAGATCTTTTGAAACACCTACGGCTACACCAACTTTATCCTCAAAAGTTGAAATACAAATTATAATTCCTGATTCAATTTCTTTTTTGCCTTGATCAATTACTCCCCTTAGTTCTTTTGGTGGGAAGTCTTTTAAAAGTTGTTCTCTTATCTTTATTTTACCTATTTGTCTCTCTTTAATTATATTTTTACTTTTGTCTTTTTTGATATTTTCAATTCTAACCAGACTCAATTGTTTACTTAAATTTTTTAAGTTCTCAGATAAATTTAATTGATCCCTGTAATCTGGTGTTATTTTGAGAAATTGAAGTTCTTTTTTAATTGTTTCAATTTCTTTATTTAAATTTTTCTCTTTTAAAGACTTGTTTTGTTTTAAATGGTTTTCATGTTTCTCTAATTGCTTGTCTCTCAAAGCTTCTACTCTTCTCACTCCAGAGGCAATTGATGACTGACTTATTACTTTAAATTTTCCTACATCTTTTGTATTTTTTACATGTGTACCGCCACATAACTCTGTTGAGAAAAAACCATTATTTTCTTTTCCCATAAATACCACTCTCACTTCTTCTCCGTATTTTTCTCCAAACAGTGCTAGGGCACCCAATTTTACTGCTTCTTTTGGTGTCATAATTCTTGTTTGAACATCGCTTCCGCCATCAACAATTTCGTTTACCACTGCATTAATTTTTGTCATCTCGCTTTCGTCAATAGGTTTGTTATGACTAAAATCAAATCTTAATCTCTCGGGTGAAACTAAAGAACCTTTTTGAGTAACATGTTTTCCAAGAGTTCTTCGTAAAGACTCATGTAGTAAATGCGTGGCTGAGTGATTTGCTCTTGAATTATTTCTTTTTTCAATATCTATTTCTAAATTTACGCTTTGTCCTACTTTAATTTTTCCTTTTTTAATATCTCCATAATGAACAAAAAGATCTCCCATTTTTTTTTGAGTATCTTTAATATTTATTTCACACTCTGATGTATAAATTATACCTTGATCTCCTACTTGACCGCCAGACTCACCGTAAAAAGGGGTCTGATTTGTTATTATTTCAATTTTGTCCCCATTGCTTGCAGTATCAACGAATTTATTATCTTTTGATATTTTTAAAACAACACCTTCTGCTTTATCAAATTCATAGCCTAAAAATTCGGTTGGTTTTAATTCTTCTCTGATTTTAAACCATCTTTCTTCAACAGATTTATCTCCAGATCCTTTCCAGTTTGCTCTTGCTAAAGCTTTGCTTTTTTCCGTTTCTTTTTCAAAGGAATTGCTATCAACTTTAATATTTTTTGTTCGTAAAATATCAGCAGTTAAGTCAACTGGGAAACCATAGGTATCGTATAATTTAAAAGCTACTGAACCTGGTAGAATATTATTTTTTACTTTGGACAAATTATCATCAAGAATTTTCATTCCTCTTTCAAGAAGTGAAGAAAACTTTTCTTCTTCGTTTTTTAGAGTTTCAATAATAAGATCTTTACCATTTATTAATTCTGGATAACTAATTTTCATTTCGTTTAACAAAACATTAAAAAGTTTGTGAAAAAGCGGTGATTTACTTCCAAGAGAATGAGCGTGTCTCATACCTCTTCGCATTATTCTCCTTAAAACATAACCTCGACCTTCGTTTGAAGGCAAAATTCCCTCAGCAATTAAAAAACTACTAGCTCTAAGATGATCAGCTATAACTCTATGACTAGCTATAGTTTTCTCATTAATTGGAGTTTTAGTTATTTCTGATGATGATGCCATTATTTTTTTAAAATGATCTATTTCATAATTATCGTGCGTACCTTGTAGTACAGCAGTCATTCTCTCAAGACCCATGCCTGTATCTACTGAAGGTTTAGGAAGATTAATTCTTTTTTCTTTAGAAATTTGTTCGTATTGCATAAAGACGAGATTCCATATCTCAATAAATCTATCTCCATCTTGTTCTGGGCTTCCAGGTGGCCCTCCTTTTAATTTTTCTCCATGGTCATAAAAAATTTCAGAACATGGTCCACACGGTCCGGTGTCACCCATTGACCAAAAGTTATCTGCTGTAGAAATTCTTATTATTTTATTTTCACTCAGCCCAGCTATTTTTTTCCATAAATTAAAAGACTCATCATCTTCATGAAAAACAGTCACAGAAAGTTTGTCTTTAGGTAATTTAAAATCTTTTGTTAATAAATTCCAAGCATGATGTATTGCTTGCTCTTTAAAGTAATCTCCAAATGAAAAATTGCCGAGCATCTCAAAAAAAGTATGATGTCTTGGTGTGTAACCCACGTTTTCAAGATCATTATGTTTTCCTCCTGCTCTTACACATTTTTGTGATGTTGTGGCTGTATTATATGGTCTTTTCTCTAGTCCAGTGAAAACATTTTTAAATTGAACCATTCCAGAATTAGTAAACATTAAAGTCGGATCGTTATTAGGCACAAGATTACTAGAGTCGACTATTTGATGATTATTTTTCTTAAAATACTCTAAAAACTTTTTTCTAACATCTGTAAGTAAAATTTGGCTCATACTTTATTAAATACAGATATTTTTAAGGTTGTCTATAAAAGAGATTAGCCTGTTTTTTGCTTTCCGTTGTCTACGACTAAGCAAATTTCAGATTTTGTGAGAAATCTTTGACCAGTTCCATTATCTAATGAAAACATACCGCCAATTCCGTTAACTGCATCTATTGTTAAGTCAGTGTGTTTCCATTTTTCATATTGATCTCCATTCATATAAAAAGGAACACCGCCTATTTCACCTAATTTAACATCGTTATCTCCTAAAGGAAACTCTCCCTCTTTGAAGCACATTGGAGCGCTGCCATCACAACACCCACCTGACTGATGAAACATTAGTTTCTCACCGTATTTTTTTTGTAATTTAGATAGCAAACTTAATGCTGCATGTGTGGCTGATACTTTCATTTTTTGTGTACGGCCCATGATATAGAATCATGGGCCAGTATATATTATTGGTTAAAAGAAGCCCAATTTTTTCTCAGCATAAGAAACGTGTAAGTTCTTGTTTTGTCTATAATGATTTAACATCATTTTATGAGTCTCTCTACCTACACCTGATTGTTTATAGCCACCAAATGGTGAATGAGCTGGATATGCATGATAACAATTTGTCCACACTATACCTGCTTGTATTGCTCTTCCCATTCTATAAGCAATATTCCCATTTCGAGTCCAGACACCTGCGCCTAAGCCGTAAAGAGTATCATTTGCTATTTTTAACGCATCTGCTTCATCTTTAAACTTAATTACAGAAACGACCGGTCCAAAAATTTCTTCTTGAGAAATTCTCATATTATTTTTAGCTTCAAAAATAGTTGGTTGAATGTAGTTTCCTTTTTCCAATCCACTATTTAATTTAGCCTGAGATCCCCCAGTAAGAACCTTAGCACCCTCTTTTTTCCCAAGATCAAGGTATGATTTAATCTTCTCAACTTGCTCTACAGAAGCTTGTGCTCCGATCATAGTTTCCATTTTTAAAGGATTGTCTTGAACAACTGCTTTAGTTCTTTTTATACATTTTTCCATGAATTTATCATAGATAGATTCTTGAACTAATGCTCTACTTGGGCAGGTACAAACCTCACCCTGATTTAAGTTGAACATTACAAAACCTTCAACACATTTATCTAAGAAATCATCATCTTTTTGCATAATGTCTTCAAAGAAAATGTTTGGAGATTTACCGCCTAATTCCAATGTTATTGGAATTATGTTTTGAGCAGCATATTGCATTATCAATCTACCGGTTGTCGTTTCTCCAGTAAAAGCAACTTTAGCTACTCTTTTTGATGACGCTAAAGGTTTTCCTGCCTCTAATCCGAAACCACTTACGATGTTAACTACTCCAGGAGGTAATAAATCTCCAATAAGTTCCATCATAACCATAATTGATGCTGGTGTTTGTTCAGCTGGTTTTAAAACCGAACAATTACCTGCTGCTAAAGCTGGTGCTAATTTCCATGTCGCCATTAATAATGGAAAGTTCCATGGAACTATTTGACCAACTACTCCTAAAGGTTCAGGTATGTTGTATGAATATTGAGAATTGCTTATTTCAGCCACAGAGCCTTCTTCTGCTCTGATTACTCCAGCAAAATATCTCCAGTGATCAATCACCAAAGGCAGATCTGCTGCCATACATTCCCTAATAGGTTTACCATTATCTAAACATTCAGCTGTTGCTAATAAATTTAGATTTTTTTCTAATACATCAGCTATTTTATACAAGATATTTGATCTCGTAGTGATGTCTGTTTTTCCCCACTCTTTAAAAGCTGCGTGAGCTGCATCCAATGCTGCTTCCACATCTTTTTCATTTGAACGTGCTACAGAACAGATTATCTCATTAGAAATCGGGCTAGGATTGTCAAAATATTTTCCCGACTTAGGTTCAACAAATTTACCATTTATATAGTTGCCGTACTTTGCTTTAAATGGAAATTTAACCTTTAAATGAGAGGTATCTAGAGCTGCTGACACTTTCGAGCTTTTTGCTTGTTGTGTGCTCATTTCCCCTCCTTGTTAATTAATTTAATTAAACCCAATCTTGACAACTTTGTACAGGGTTAAGTGATAATTATTTTCAACTACAATTTTTAGTTGATTCAATCTTTAGTTGTTAAAAGTTTCATGGGAAACAAAGATTAGGGGGTCGATGACCCCCTTAATTTTAAGATGACTATTTTTCCTCGTCTTTGCTAATCTTTTCTTTAGGTGAAGGATTGCCTTCAAGCTCTTTAGTTATTGCTCTAGCCTTTTCTCTTACGGCTTTTTCGATTTCTTCGGCAACATTAGGATTTTTTTCCAAATATAATTTGGCATTCTCTTTTCCTTGCCCAATTTTTTCACCTTTGTATGCGTACCAAGCACCTGACTTCTCGATGATGTCTGCTTTAGCACCTAGGTCGATTAATTCACCATTTTTACTGATACCTTTGCCATACATCAAATCGAATTCTACAACCTTAAAAGGAGGAGCTACCTTATTTTTGATAACTTTCACTCTAGTCGTGTTTCCAATGATTTGATCTTTGTCTTTTATGGCACCAATTCTTCTAATATCCATTCTAACAGATGAATAAAATTTTAATGCATTTCCGCCTGATGTAGTTTCTGGGTTTCCAAACATAACTCCAATTTTCATTCTAATTTGGTTTATGAAAATTACCATCGTATTTGACTTAGCTACTGAACCAGTAATTTTTCTTAATGCCTGACTCATCAATCTTGATTGCAAACCTACATGATGATCTCCCATTTCACCTTCTAGTTCTGCTTTTGGTGTTAAAGCTGCTACCGAGTCTACCACAAGCACTGAGACAGAACCTGATTTAATTAATGTATCAGTTATCTCTAAAGCTTGCTCTCCTGTGTCAGGTTGAGAGATTAGCAATTCATCAGTTTTAACTCCTAATTTTTTTGCATAAGCTGGGTCCATAGCATGCTCTGCATCAACAAAAGCACATATGCCTCCAGCCTTTTGGGCTTCAGCTACTACTTGTAAGGCTAAAGTTGTTTTTCCTGATGATTCTGGACCATAAATTTCTATTATTCTTCCTTTAGGTAGTCCGCCAATTCCAAGAGCTAAATCTAAACTTAAAGATCCAGTCGAAATTGCCTCTACATCTAAAGCTTCTTGTTGACCAAGTCTCATAACTGAACCTTTGCCGAAATTTTGATCAATTTGGCTTATAGCAGCCTCTAGGGACTTGTTTTTTTCCTTAATTTCTTGGGTTTTTTTATTGTCTGGCTTAACAACTTTTAAATTATTTTTTGTCATTTTTTATCCTTTTTTTGTTCGAATCGTTAACCTAAATGTACACATTTTGTTCTTTTTATCAAGTAAATTAAAAAAAGCTTTTTTTTCGATATTAGGGGGTTTTAAAGGCCTTTAGGTCCAATTCTCCAACTTGGCTGAGAAGTTTCATCTTAGAAATAATATAATCTTTTTTAGCTTTCGCATTGGAAATTCTTGCCTCTAAAAGCAAACTTCTAGACTGAATAACATCAAGTGTTGTTCGCGTATTACCCGAGTCATATTCTAAAGTTATACCTTCGTTAGCAATTTCTGCTGCTTTTAATTGAGCTTCTGTTGATGTTAAGACGCTTTGAGCAGATTGAAAAAAAGACCAGGAAATTGATGTTTGAGTTTTAATTTCATTCTCCTTATCTTCTAATAATAAGGCGTTTTTTTCTCTTTTATGTTTAAATTTTTTAATTGAAGAAAAATTTTTACCACCTTTTATTATTGGCCAAGTAACAGTTGCTTTTACAGTTTCTTGTTCGTCCTCATCAATTGTAGCGCTTAAATCTTTATTCTCTGTTTTAGAGTAATTAATAGTTGCTGAGGGTGAAAGTCTTGCTTTTTCAACACTTAATTCTTTTTCAGAAATAGCTAAATTTATCCTAGCAATTTTAAGACTTGGATTATTGGAGTTTGATAGATCAAGAGCATTTTTAAGGCTTTTTGGCATTGAAAAAGAAACATCAAAATTATCATTTAAATCTTTTGGGGCAGTAATTCTGTTTATTCTCTCAAACTCTGCTATTGCTGAAACGTATTCTGACTCTGCTTTTATAAACGCGGCTTGAGCTCCAGCCAAAGATGACTCAGATTGAGCTAAATCAGTTAAGCTAATCTCTCCCTTTTGAAGTCGTGATTTATCTGACTCCACTTGACGTTCGAATAAGTCAACATTTGCTAAATTAAAATTTTTACTTTTATTTTTAAAAATTAAGTCATAATAAGCTGAAACAGATTTTATAATAGTATCTTGTTCTACCTGTTTATATTCATTTTTTGCTTTTTCGAATTCAAGCCTAGATTTTTTGAAATTATTATAACCTTGAAATCCTTGAAAAATTTTTTGGTCAATAGATATTTTTTTAGTTTCTGTATTTCTTTTAGTATTACCAGATCGTGATCCTGACTGATCTATGATATTTGATGTTTCTGTGCTCGATTGTGAGCCTGAAATTGTAAGACTAGGAAAAAATTCACTCATTGAAATATTCTCATTTTGTTTAATCGCTTTTAGATTTTCACGTTCAGCATTTATTTTAGGATTATTTTTTAAAGCAGATTTTACGTAAAAAAGAGCATTGTTTTCCGCTAAAAGATTATTAAAATTAAGAACTAGTAAAAAAATTAAAAAATATTTGATCATTTAAAATTTATTGATTTAATTTTGTGTGAATCATCTATAAGGACTACAACATCATTTTTTTTAAAATTTTTTGCCATATGAGTTGTTAATCTTTCATAAAACATTATAAATCTTTTTATCTGATTATTATTCATAGTCTTTTTTTTAGATTTTAATCTAAGTTTTTTTTCTTGAAGTATTCTCCATTTTAAAACATGTTTAAAATTTGGAACTTTCAAATATACCTTTTTATCTATCAAATTATAAATTTTTTTATAATTTGTCTTTAACTCATTATTTACTTTTTTCCTCCAAGTCAACTTTGTATCCTCCTCTTTTTCGAGAATATTCATTGGTTTTTTTAATTCTTTAAGTTGTTGAGGTCCCGCCCCAACACACCATCCTTCAAAAATTATAATATCAGGTTTTTTTTTTATTTTTTGCCAATACCTAACTTTAAATCTATCATCAATTGACTTATCAAATTTAGGTATTTTTACGGAATTAAATTTTTTTTTTAAAAGAGCATTAATAGTTCTGTAAAGCATTTTACAATCATGAGTTCCGGGAACACCTCTAGTCAAAAATAAAGGATGAATGTATTTTGACATTTTTTTCCTTTCAGATGAAGTTTTATAAAAATCGTCAATTGAAAAACACACTACGTTTAAATTGAAATTTAATTGTAACACTATCTTTAAAATTTGGGCAATAGTAGATTTGCCAGATCCCTGACCACCAGATAAACTAATTAATAAAGGTCTTTTTCGAGACTTGTATTGTTTAAAAAGTCTATTGCAAAAAGGTATGTAGTATTTTTGAAGTTGTATTTCCTTATCTTTAAATTTTTCACCGGTTAACTCTTGTTTTCTAATAAATTTTAGATAGATTTTTTTTAGATCAGACATAATCAAAATTTAAATATTATTTTTTTTTATCTAAAGGATGATTTTTGCCATCGGCAACCTTAATATTTTCAATTTTAAATGAATCTATTTCATCAATACATCCAATATTAAAAGCTGTTAAAGAAGGATTAATTCTTGGATTATGATGAGTATATATTCCACAATTAATACAAAAGTAGTGTTTAGCAATCTTAGAATGAAACTGATATAATTTTAATTTATCATTTCCTTTAATAATTTTGAAATCTTCATTTTTAACAATAGACATAATTGCTCCTTTTCTTTTACAAATAGAGCAATTGCATCTCATTATTTTTTCTAACCGTTCTGGTGTATTAATTTCTGCTTCCACATCTCCACAATGACATCTAAGTTTTCTCATGATAAATTATAACTCATTTTTTTGACGTAAAGTAACACTTATAAACATTGAATATATTAAGATTTTAAATGTTCTTGTTTTGATTCACTTTTGACTCCATTTTAGACTCAGAAATCAACTATTTAGTGTGTAAACTTTTGTGTGCCTTCTAAATTTGTATCCAAGTTTTCAAGCTTCTTTTGATTTGATCTTGTTGAAATTATGAAAATTAAAATATTAAATATTACAATTGTAAATTGAAGAATAGGTGAAATTATTCCAATGTATGGATACAAGTAAGATAGTAAAACTAAAAATAAAGCTGACCTTATAAAAACATTCATTTTGAAAACTGCTATAATGGAAAAAGAGTGAATTATTAGTTTAAACAGAGGCATCTTAGATGGGCCATAGTATCTTTTTCCTCTTATACAATTTATATTTCCAAGTTTTGTTATGTTGTTTTTTACTGTTCCAGAAAAATTGTAAACTATTGTTGGGTCCTTTATTATAATTTCAGCATCCTTTTTAGTTATTATACTATAATTTCCAAAATTCATTAATTTGCCTGTAAACAAAAATGTTAAAATTTTGTGAATGGAGTAAAAAATTGTGAATATGGGCCCTTCTGATCTTTTTACTCTTTTAGCTACAACTGAAATATCTTTTAACTCTCTTGCTTTACTTATTAAGTCAAATATTTCTTCAGGTCTATCCTCCCCGTCTGCATCCATTAAAATTAAATTATCAAATTGAAAATTATTTAATGCATATTTTATTCCATTCGCTAAACATATAGCATGACCTTGGTTAATTCTCATATTCAAAATTTCTATTATTTCAAAACTATATGGCACAGATATAGATGGTATTTTTTCTTGTGAACCATCATTTACTGCTATTAATTTAAATGAAATGTCTTTAAAATTTATAACCACTTTATTAATCTCATTTATTAATTTAGTAAAAGACTCCCAATCATTATAAACTGGGGTTATAATTATGATATTTTTCACTTAGCTCCTATCATGCAAATTCCAATAGGTTTAATTGTACCATATATTCCAGGACAGAATTTTTTTAAAATATCAGGGTTGCCGGTGTAAATAACGCCAGTGTTTGAGTTTATTGATGATAAATTATTCTCGATAGTGTTGAACCAAATTGGTCTTGATCTTAAATGATAAGATAAATTACCAGCATACCATTCATCCCCAACTACGATTGAAATATTATTAGTAAAGTTTCTGTCCCATCTCCGTTGTACTAAATCAGATATTTCCTTTCCGGGATAATCAGTTCTTTTAAATTCATTAGAAAGTGAGACAAATAAATAGGTTGATGGAGATAAGATAAAAAATAGAGCAAAGGAAAATAAAAAAATTTTCAAATTTTTTTTATTTAAATGATCTTTAAAAATTTGAATTAAAAGAACACCAAAAAATAAATAAAAAGGTGTCATCCACATTGTTCTTATCTTTGCTCCAGCAATTGCCGACGTAAGAAATATTAATATTATTGGAATGATATTTATAAATAGTAAAAAATACCTATCTTTTTTTGCATTATTAAAGTTTATTTTTTTTATTTTAATAAATGTAAAAAGCATAATAATGACCGGAATTAAAATTCCTATTTGTTTTACTAAAAATAATAGAGGGTTATAAAAATGATTTAAAAAGTTAATTCCTCCAATCTCAGTTCTGTTTAAAGCATAAGTAATTGTTATAAAGTCATTTTTAAATAACCAAATTAGATGAGGTGTTAAAAATAATACAAATATTGTTCCAGGAATGAGAAGCTTTATATTAAAAGTTTTTCTTCGAACTAAATCCAAAATAAAAATAATTTTAATTGCAAAAATTAAATAAATAAAAAGGTATTTTGTTAAGAAACCTATTGACATAAAAATACCTAGCAAAATTAAATCTGAAACTTTTTTATAGTTGATCGATTTCCAAGAGTAATAAACAACAAGTGTCCAAAAAGGTAATAAACAAACGTTTACATTAAATTCTGGTGTAGTAAAATTATAAAAGTATATTCCTTCTAAAAATAATATTGAACATAAAGAGTATAATTTATTCCTAAAAATTAAATTTGATAACTTCCATACGTATATAAAAGCAACTATAACAAATATTTGACTTAATAAATAATATGCCCAATCCTGGTTGCCAAAAAAACTATAGACTAACTCTACCATGAAAGCACTAACTGGAGGATGTTTTGAATACCCCCAAGATAGGTTACTTCCCCAAGCCAAAGCTTCTATAGTATCAAGAGGTAAATTAATATTAGATAAAGTAGGAACTAATGTCCAAATAGTAAGATGGGTTAGTAAAAAAATGTAAAGAACGATTGTATAATTATTTTTAATCAACATAGTATACAAAATAATACAATTTTAAGACTATTGACACGCTTAAATTCAAATCTATACTCCCCCGAATTCAGTATGGTAAAAAAAAGTATTAATAAAAGATATACCCCAAGTCAAAAGGAAAAATATATGTGCGCTAAACACAAAAAGTATTTTTCTGACGAATTAGTAAGATGGAAAAAGGATATTATAAAGGCTAATAATCTTGGAAATTTATTAAATTCATCAGATGACAGCATGTCTTCTGCTGATATGGTTGATCAAGCTTCTTCTTATACAGACAAATCTGTAGAGATGAAAGCCTTAAACAGAAGTAGAAAACTTATTGCAAAAATTGATTTGGCCTTAAGACGGATAAAAGATGGAACTTACGGTTTTTGTGAAGAAACAGGTGAGCCTATTGGTTTAAAAAGGCTAATGGCTAGACCTATCGCTACACTGACTATAGAGGCACAAGAAAAACATGAAAGGAATGAGAAAATTTTTGTTGATGATTAAATTTTAGGGATTTTTTCTCCTCTATTAAGTAAATCATAACCTTTAATAACACCTTCACGAGATGAAACTTCCTCGTACCATCTAGATAAATTTTTGAAATTTTTAAGTCCAATATCATGCCAATCATGTCTAGCTATCCACGGAAAAGTGGCTATATCTGCAATAGTATATTCATCATATGCAAGATACTTAGAATTTTTTAATCTCATGTCTAATTCAAAATAAATCCTCTCGCTAATCTTAAAATATCTTTCTTCTCCAAATTTACTTTTCCCTGGATTATAATGATGAAACTGATGATGCTGACCCAACATAGGTCCTACATAAGCCATCTGACCAATTAACCATTGATTAATAATTGTTCTTTTATTTTTATCATAAAACTTACCGCTTTTTTCAGCGAGATAAATTAAAATCGCACCTGACTCAAACAAACTTATTTTTTCATCATGATCAATTATCACAGGGATTTTTCTAAATGGACTAATTTTTTGAAACTCAGGTTTAAATTGTTCTTTTTTATCGATATTTATTTTTGTTATTTTATATTTATAACCTATTTCCTCAAGCATAATGGAAATTTTTTTACCATTAGGAGTATTAGAGGTAAAAACTTCAATCATTTTTTTATGCCAAGACGATCTTGAATTTCTTTTGATGAGGTAGTGAATTGAAATTTATATTTTTCGTTAGGCCTAGCTCTTTTAAAACATTCAACTGAAGCTAAAGCAGCCTCATGAAAGCCGGATAGAATAAGTTTTAACTTTCCTGGATAACTACAAATATCTCCGATTGCAAATATGCCCTGTTTATTTGTTTCGAAGTTTTGAGTATTAACCTCAATAGTCTTTTTACTCATACTTAAACCCCATTCAGCGATCGGACCTAATTGCATAATCAGTCCAAAGAAACCTAAAATAACATCAGTTTCAATATTTTCTGTCTTTTCGTCATAATTTTCTATTTCTACAAATTTTAATTTTTCACCTTCATTTACTGATTTTATTTGAAAAGGTGTTTTAATTGATATCTTTCCTTTTTTTTTTAATTTTTCTAATTCTTTTAAAGTATGTGGGGTACCTCTAAATTCTTCTCTTCTATGTATTAATGTTACTTTTGAGTAATTTGAAAATTCTAATGCCCAGTCTAAAGCTGAGTCACCTCCTCCAAATATTGAAATTTTTTTATTTTTAAATAAATTTTTATCTGTGACGGAATAAAAAACAGATTTATCCTCAAATTTAGTTAAACTTTTTAAAGGTAGTTTTCTCGGCTCAAAAGACCCTACTCCACCTGCAATAATAATATTTGGAGTGTGAAAAATTTTATTTTTATTTGTTTTGACCACCCAAGTACCTTTTTCATCTTTTATTTCTTGTACTCTTTCTTTTAAATGAAATGTTGAGCCGAAAGGTTTGATTTGTTTTAATAAATTGTCCGTCAAAGATTTTCCACTACATTCTGGTACTGCAGGTATGTCATAAATTGGTTTATCAGGATAAAGCTCTATACATTGGCCTCCGGCTTTATCGAGGTTATCAATAATTTCAGATTTTAATCCTTTTATTCCGAGCTGATGAACTGCGAACAAACCTACAGGACCAGCTCCAATTATAACTACATCTGTTTTGATCATTAAGTTTGTTTCTCTGGTGTTGTTACAATTAGTCCGTCAATTTCATCTGAGACAATAATCTGACAACTCAATCTACTATTTTTTTTTGGATCATATGCCATATCAATCATATCTTTTTCTGCATCTTCAGCAGCAGGTAATCTATTAAACCATGATTCTTCGACATAAACATGGCAAGTTGCACAAGCCATTGATCCACCGCAATCAGCATCTATCCCAGGGACATTATTTTGTACAGCTCCTTCCATTACAGTCAAACCATTTTCAACGTTAAATGTTTGTGATATTCCTTTCTGATCAATGTAAGTAATTTTTGGCATTTGTTTTAATATAAGTATCTAATGAAAAAGGGCAAGTACGTAAAACGTACTCGCCCTTTAAAAGTTTATGATCTTATTATCTAGATGCTAATCTTGTATTTTGCATCGCTGCTGCCCAAATCACAAGACCAAAAGCGATCTTATTGATAAAGTCAGCTAGGTTGTAAATAATGTTTAATGCATTAGCATCAACACCACCAGTTAAATAACCGAATACATATCCTAGAGGATATATAGCCCAACCAATTGTTACGATAATTCTCATTGCGCTAAACGCAGTTGACATAGCCTTGTTACCTGACTTTGCAGCTGCAGTTCCAGCTTCACCTGAGAATATTTCAAACAAGATGTAGATCCATCCAGCCATTCCAATTACGAAACCTACAAATGGTTGAATGTAACCAGCTTCACCTAAGTATCCACCAATTAACATTACTAAAGAACCAATTAATAGTTTCCAGAAAATAGAAGTTGGCACCTTTCTTACAGCTGCCAAGATTAGATAGAATTCTACCATTTGAAGTGGCACAGTAATTAACCAGTCAATATATCTGTATACTGTTGGTGTATCACCAGTTGTCACCCAAACGTCTCGCATATACATATAATGGATAAATGCAACACCAGTAACTAGTCCAGCTACTGAAATTGATGTTCTCCAAGATGCTGCTACCGTACCTCTTTCTGCGAAAAAGAATACTGTAGTTGCGATCATACCCATTGACACAAGCCAGAAAGATATTCCTACGAAATCTCCTGTCTCAAGCATAGGCGTCGCTGCATTAGCTGAGCCAGTGATACCTAAAAAGGCAACTGCTGCTAAAGCAATTAGACTTAATTTTCTCATGAAAACCTCCCTCGTTAGTTAGTTTTCTTTTTTTAGTTTATTAATAAACTATCTAATAAGTGATTAATTTATCATTACTAGATTAGCTGGTCGGAACCTTAATAAAAATCAGTGTTACAGTGAAGTCTTTTTTTGAAAAAAAAACCCCGTATTTATTGGATTTTTGGGTTTTTTTTGGGGATATTTCTGTTTAGTATGGGTCAAACACATAAATTTTGGGGGAAGGATTTGCAAGGCAAATATAAGGAAATATACGATTCTTCTATCAGTAAAAAAGAGAATTTTTGGAAGGAAGTCGCTGAAAATATTTTTTGGTATAAGAAACCATCAAAGATACTTAATTCTAAGAACCCACCTTTTTATAAATGGTATGAAGATGGGATTACTAATACTTGCTATAACGCAATAGACTATCACATCGATAATGGTAGAGGTGAAAAATTAGCAGTCATCTACGATAGCCCTATTACAGGTGTAAAAAAAACTTTTACATATAACCAACTTAAAGAAAAGGTGTCTTTATTTGCGGGTGCTTTGAAAAGTCAAGGAATTAATAAAGGTGATCGTATAATTATTTATATGCCAATGATACCTGAGGCAGTAATAGCAATGCTTGCTTGCGGAAGAATTGGCGCAATTCATTCTGTTGTGTTTGGCGGATTTGCTGCAAACGAATTAGCTAGTAGGATTGATGACTCTAAAGCAAAAATTATCGTTTCAGCCTCATGTGGTTATGAACCGGGCCGAGTTGTTGAGTATAAGCCATTGCTTAATAAAGCATTAGAAATAGCTAAACACAAACCTAACAGATGTATCATCTTTCAAAGAGAAAAGAATAAAGCCATTTTGGATTCTAAAATGGATATAACTTGGGAAGAGTCTCTTAAGGATGCAAAACCTGAAAATTGTGTTGAAATGAATGCGAATGATTACGCTTATATTTTATATACATCAGGCACTACAGGCTTGCCAAAAGGAATTGTGAGAGACATAGGTGGACATATTGTTGCTTTAAAATGGACTATGAAAAATATCTATAATATCGATCAAGATGATGTTTGGTGGTCAGCAAGCGATATTGGATGGATTGTGGGTCACTCATATATTGTTTACGCTCCATTATTTTATGGTTGCACGACAATTCTTTTTGAAGGAAAACCAGTTGGAACACCTGACGCTGGAGTTTTTTGGAGAGTAATTTCTGAACATAAAGTAAAATCGTTGTTCACAGCTCCAACCGCTATTAGGGCAATAAAAAAAGAGGATCCTGAAGGAAAATTCTTTAAAAAATATGATTTAAGTAAATTTGATACATTGTTTTTAGCTGGAGAGAGAGCTGATCCAGATACTATTAAGTGGTTTGAGAATTTATCGAAGTCACCAGTAATTGATCATTGGTGGCAAACTGAAACAAGTTGGGCAATAACATCTAGTTGTACAGGTATTGAAAAATTTCCAGTAAAGTATGGATCTGCATTTAAACCTGTTCCAGGATATGATTTGAAAGTTTTGAATTCAGAAGGTAAAGAGGTTGGTCCAGGTAAAATGGGAGACATTGTTGTTAAACTTCCTCTTCCACCAGGAACTTTTCCTACTTTGTGGGGTGCTGACAAAAGATACAAAGAAAATTATATGACCAATTATCCAGGTTACTATCAAACCTATGATGCAGGACACATAGATGAAGATGGTTATGTTTGGATAATGTCAAGGACTGACGACATAATAAATGTTGCTGGCCATAGACTTTCAACAGGTGCAATAGAGGAAGTTCTGGCTGAACATAAATCAGTTGCGGAGTGTGCTGTAATTGGCATTGCAGACAAACTTAAGGGACAAATACCGATTGGATTACTAGCTTTAAAAGCTGGAGTTAAACAGAAGAATGAAGAAATTATTAAAGAGTGTGTTTCAATGGTTAGGGACAAAGTTGGTCCTGTTGCAGCTTTCAAAATTGCTATAGTAGTAAAAAGATTACCTAAAACTAGATCTGGAAAAGTGTTAAGGGGAACAGTAAGAAAAATTGCAGATAATGAACCTTATAAAATGCCGGCGACTATAGACGATCCAGCTATCTTAGATGAAATTAAACAAGATCTTAAAGATAATAATATTCTAAAAGCTTAAAGGTTTGCCTTTAGACTCGACTAATATTTTTCCATCAGACATTACTAATATTCCATTTACAATAGTTCCGACTGGAAAGCCTTTGACTTTATAATTATTAAAAGGTGTCCAACCACATTTACTCGCTATCATTTCATCTTTAATAGTTACCTCTTTATCCATATCTACTATCGTCAAATCTGCATCATAGCCCTCTTTTATAAACCCTTTGTTCTTAATTCCAAATATTTTACAAGGGTTTTCACACATTAAATTGATTAGTTGATTTAATGTAAGTTTTCCATTGTTTACATGGTTAATCATAACTGGAAAAATAGTTTGAACTCCTGGCATTCCTGACGGAGAATTCGGATATTCTTTATCTTTATTTTCTTTTAAATGCGGAGCATGATCTGATCCTAAAACATCCACAACATTATTCTTTATAGCGGTCCAAAGACGGTCATAGTGTTCTTTTCCTCGTAAAGGAGGATTCATTTGAGCGTAAGTTCCTAACTTGTCATAACAATCAGGTGCGTACAATGTTAAATGCTGAGGAGTGGTTTCAAAAGTAACATTTTTTTTATGCATTGCTAAAAAATCTACCTCATCTTTTGTAGTCACGTGCAATACATGAATTTTCTTATTATATCTTTCGGCAATTTTTACTACTCTTCGAGTAGAAGACATCGCGCATTCAACATTTCTCCACTCATGATGAGAATGAACATCCCCTTTCCTTATAAACTTTTTTCTCTGTTTAATTATATCTTCATCCTCAGAGTGAATAGAAACAACTCTATCGCTGCTTGAAATTACCTTTTCAATATCTGCTTCTTTATCTACTAATAAATTTCCCGTTGAAGACCCAGCAAAAAGTTTTACACCACAGCATCCCTCAACATTCTTTAGTTGTGCAAGTTGATCGGTATTTGATGGCGTAGCTCCAAAATAAAAAGCATAATTACTATGCATCCTATTTTTTGCAGCTTTAAGTTTTTTTTCAAACTCAACTAAGTTGGCTGTAGGTGGGTTGGTATTAGGCATTTCAAATAACGATGTTACTCCGCCTAATACAGCTGCTCTACTTCCACTTTCTAAATCTTCAGCATCAGTTGAGCCAGGCTCTCTAAAGTGAACTTGCGTGTCTATTATACCAGGTAAAACAATTTTGTTTTCTGCATCATAAACTCTATGGTTATTTAAGTCGGCTTTACCAATTGATTTTATTTTCCCTCCTGATACAGTTATATCAATTTTAACTAGCTTACCACCTATAAAGCAAGTTCCATTTTTTATGATGAGACTATTATTATCAGACATAAATTTTGATTATAATATACAATATTAAAACTATTAAAATGAAAAAAGATCAAATTAATATTTTAAAAGACAGAGGAATAATCTCAGTTTTGGGTAAAGATTCTAAAGAATTTCTTCAAAATATAATTACGAATGACATTAATATTGTTAATAAAGATAATAGTATTTTTTCAGGAATTTTTACTCCACAGGGAAAATATTTATATGAATTTTTTATAGTAAAGTCAGATGATGGATATTTCCTAGACTGTTCAGAAGAATTTGTGAGAGAATTAAAAGTTTTTTTAGAAAAATATAAACTTAATTCAGATGTTGAGATTAAAGATGTTTCAGGTGAAAATGTTGTGGCAATAATTTCAAATGAAAAATTTGAGGAGATTAAAAAAGAGGAAAATAAGTCAACGCAGACAATTATTTATAGATCAAGTCCTTTTTTTCAAGATCCTAGATCTAAAAAATTGGGATCAAGAGTATTATCAAATTTAGAGAAATTGTATCTAACTATAAAAAAATTATCTCTTAAAATTGAGAATAGAAGTGACTATTTTAAAAATGCTCACGAAGCTGGAATACCTATTAAGAGTCTTAAAAATTTACAAAATAATTTATTTGGATTAGAGGCAAACTTTGAAGAGCTCTCTGCTATTGATTTTAAAAAGGGTTGTTATATTGGGCAAGAAAATACTGCAAGAATGAAATTAAAAAATAAACTAAGAAAAAAATTATTACCGATAGTGTCTAAAGAAAATTTAGAAATTGGAAGTGAAATTACTTTGAACGGTAATCAAATTGGTAAACTTTTAATTGCTAATCCATACCCCTTTGGATTAATTAATACGTTTGATAAAAAAGCGTCAGAATTAAAAAACAAAGAAATTTTAGTTGGTAAACAAAGAGCAAAAATAATTTAAAAGTATGATTGGTATTTTAGGTGGTATGGGCACACAAGCTGGTTTAGATTTTTCAACAAAACTGGCCAAATTATATAGAGGTAAGTTGGATCAAAAATATCCATTATTTGTTTTATATAATAAGTCAAATGTGCCCAAAAGATTAAGTGATAAAAAAGTTTACAAAAGGGTCTTCAAAAGTTTGTTAGAGGGATGTGCCTTTTTGCAAAAAAATAGTTGTAAATTTATTACGATACCATGTAACACTGCACACCATTGGTATGATGACTTAAACAAAAGAATAAAAGTCCCTATACTTAGTATGCCAAAGGAAGTCTTTGCTTTTGCAAAAAAAAATTGCCCCTATGGTACAAAAATTGGTATTTTAGCAACTGAAAGTACTTTAAGAACAAGAATTTATCACAAATTTTTTGAAAAAAAATACAAACTAATTGAACCTACATTAAAGTTACAAAAAAGATACGTTAATAAATCTATTATTCTAGTAAAAAAAGGAAAAGTAAAAGAGGCAGAAAAAATTATAAAACCAGTTATAAAATATTTATTAAAAATGAAATGCAAAAAAATTATTTTGGCGTGTACAGAGTTACCCATAGCGATTTTCGCTTTTAAATCATTTAAAAAAGTTAAGTCTTCAAAAACATTTTTTGATCCAAATTTGATTTTAGCTAAAGCAGCCATGAAAAAATATAATTTAAAAGGTGCTAAGTAACCTTGAAAGTGATGCCAAAATACCATAGCCACTTAGCTCTATAAATAAAACAATTAAAATAATAAGAATTATTTTTCGTCTTTTTCTTAAAAACTCAATCATTTCGTACCATAACATATTTCTTATCATGGCTAAATCCAGAAAATAATAATAAGTATACACTGGTATAATTTTTATATATAGGGTTGAAAATGAGTAGATTTAAGTCGGATATTGAAATTGCAAGAAAAGCAAAAATGTATCCCATTAATAAAGTTCTAAAAAAATTTAAAGTTCCTGATAAACCATTTGCGTTCAGTCCAATGGGTCGCCATGTAGCAAAAATTAATTTAGAATATATAAAAAAACTAAAATCAAAAAAAAATAACTTAGTCTTAGTAACTGCGATTACGCCAACTCCTGCTGGTGAGGGAAAAACTACCACATCAGTCGGATTAAACGATGGTTTAAATAAAATTGGAAAAAAATCTATTGTTTGTTTAAGAGAGCCAAGTTTAGGTCCCTCTTTTGGAATGAAAGGTGGAGCTGCTGGTGGAGGATATGCTCAGGTTGTTCCTATGGAGCAAATTAATTTACACTTTACTGGAGACTTTCATGCCATTACATCAGCTCACAATTTGTTGTCCGCACTTATTGATAATCACATTTATTGGGGTAATAAACTGGAAATCGATCCTGAAAATATTGTTTGGAAAAGAGTAGTCGATCTAAATGATAGAAGTTTAAGAAAAATAAAAATAAATTTAGAGCAACTTAAAGCTAATACTCCAAGAGATGATAGTTTTGATATTACAGTTGCATCAGAAGTAATGGCTATTTTTTGTTTATCTAACGATATAAATGAATTGGAAAGAAAAATCGGAAATATAACAGTTGCATATACAAAAAGTAAAAGACCTATCTACGCTAAGGATTTAAACGCTCATGGACCAATGACTGTATTATTAAAAGAGGCGATAAGACCTAATGCAGTTCAAACCTTGGAAAACAATCTTGCAATTATTCATGGTGGTCCATTCGCTAATATTGCTCATGGTTGTAACTCAATTTTAGCGACTAAAACTGCATTAAAATTATCTGAGTATGTAATCACTGAAGCGGGGTTTGGAGCAGATTTGGGTGCTGAAAAATTTTTAAATATAAAGTGTCGTAAAGCTGAAATACAGCCGAGGTGCGTGGTTCTTGTTGCGACTATAAGAGCTTTAAAAATGCATGGCGGTGTTGAAAAAGATAATCTTAAATTAGTAAATTTAAATGCGCTTAAAAAGGGCCTTCCTAACTTAAAGAGACATATTGAAAATATTAAAAAATTTGGCTTAAATCTCGTGGTCGCTATTAATCATTTTGAAACTGATACTGAAGAAGAAGTAAAAATTATTGAGAAATATTGTAATGATTTAAATGTACAAGTAAGCCTTTGTACTCACTGGGCTAATGGTGGAAAAGGAACAAAAGATTTAGCAAATAAAGTTGTTAAACTTTGTAAAGAGTCAAAAAAATCAAAATTTAATTTTATTTATGACGATAAAATCTCATTGTTAGAAAAGATTAAAACAGTAGCAAATAAAATTTATAGAGCAAGTTCAGTTGAAATTAGTGATGCAATTAAAGAACAACTATCTAAACTTGATCAAGCTGGATATTCAAAATTCCCGATATGTATTGCCAAAACACAATACAGTTTTACTGTTAATCCAAAATTAAAAGGAGCTCCAACTGATCATAAGTTGGAGGTAAGAGAAATAAGATTATCCAGTGGTGCAGAATTTGTTGTAGTGGTGTGTGGTTCAATAATGACTATGCCGGGTTTACCGAGAACACCTGCTGCAGATAAAATAAAATTAAATAAGAAAGGTGATGTTGAAGGATTGTTTTAATTATTTCTTTTTATATTTGGCAGCTTCTTCCGACCCACCTGTCGCGCTTCCTTTGCTGTAAGAGTGTGCTCCCATTCCTGCTAGTTGACCGTCTTTTACAATTAAATATTGTTCTCTAATTGGTTTCTTATCAAAGAAACACTCTAATATTTCTCTTACTCCTGCAGCATATCTATATTGTGCTGACAAAGAAGTGCCTGATGTATGGGGAGTCATTCCATGATTTGGCATTGATCGCCAAACATGATCATTTGGTGCTGGTTGAGGAAACCAAACATCTCCAGCATATCCACTTAATTGACCAGACTTTAAAGCATTAGCTATAGCTTCTCTATTACAAATTTTACCTCTTGCAGTATTTATTATATACGCACCTTTTTTCATTTTACTAATTAATTTTTCATCAAATAAATTTTCTGTTTCTGGGTGAAGAGGACAATTTATAGTTACAACATCACAAACTTTTACTAATGATTCTACGGAGTCATGAAATGTTAAATTTAATTCTTTTTCAACAGTGTCAGGCAATTTGTGTCTATCAAAGTAATGAAGGTGAACATCAAAAGGTTTCATTTTTCTTAATGCATCTAAACCTATTCTACCAGCTGCAACTGTTCCGACATGCATACCTTCTACATCATATGATCTTTGGACAGCATCGGCTATATTCCAGCCACCATCTTTAACTATGGCATGTTGATTATGATAATCTCTTACTAGTGATAAAATCATCATTACAATATGTTCAGCTACAGATCGGGAATTGCAATAAGTTACTTCAACAACATCTATTTTATTATCCATAGCTGCTTGTAAATCTACATGGTCAGAACCTATACCAGCTGTAATTGCCATTTTTAGATTTTTAGCTGTTTTAATTTTTTCTTTAGTTAAATAATAAGGCCAAAAAGGTTGTGATATTACAATATCAGCATCAACAAGTTCTTTATCTGCTTTGCAGCCTTTGGCATCTTTATCAGAAGTTACAACTAAAGTATGACCGTTAGACTCTAAAAATTTTCGTAAACCTAATTCTCCTGATACACATCCTAATAATTCTCCAGGGTTAAAATCTATACCTTTTGGAGATGGCAAAGTCATTCCATCTGGATATTTATCTAACTTCGGCAAATTTGATAAAGGATAACTTTTCGGCATCCCTTTTTTTGGATCATCGTAAAGAACACATAGTATTTTCATACAATTAGTTGACTATTTACTATAGTCAAAGTCAATAATAATTATAGCTTCAAACACTTAATTTTTTCTATCAATCTCATCATCTTCTAAAAATTGATCCAAATTATCAACCATTTCACTATTTTTTTCTTTTTTAGTTTTTTCTTCGTTTTTATTAATTAATTTTTTGGCTTTGTCCAAAAATAAATAAAAATAGAAATAACCAAAAGCTATTAAGAGGATTAGTGTATTTTTAATAATAAAAGATAATCCAATATAACCACCATCAAATTTATTTTTGTATTCTACGTAATTTAAATATTCATTATGAAAGTAAATAACTAAAAATATAGCAATAAACAGAAATAATATTCCACCTATTCTTTCTTTTAACCATAAGTAAAGAC
>CACKFY010000006.1 GCA_902599495.1 uncultured Pelagibacteraceae bacterium
TTTCTTCAATTATTAAAGGTGCTACTAAAGAAGTATTGGATCCTACAAATACATTTTTTTTAATTTTAGTTTTATTTTTTTTAATCCCATCATAATTGCATGTAATAGTACCTGCTCCGATATTGCTATTTTCACCAATTTCTGTATCGCCTATGTAAGATAAATGATTTACTTTGCTTTTAGATTTGATTTTAGAATTTTTTGTTTCTACGAAATTACCTACTTTTGACCCTGGTAAAAAATGTGATCCTGGTCTTATTCTAGCGTAAGGTCCTATCGTAACATTTTTTTCTAACTTAGCTCCCTCTAAATGAGAAAAAGATTTAATAGTAACATTATTTCCAATTTTAACTTTTGATCCGATAACCACATAAGGTTCAATTTTTACATTTCTTCCAAATTTTGTATCTTTTGAAAGAAAAATAGTTTCTGGTGCAATTAAATCTACACCTTTGTTTAAGGCTTTAACTCTTAAATTGTCTTGTTCTGATCTTAGTTTAATTGCCTTTTTTATATTTAAATTTTTCTTCATAAAAAGTTCTCTTTACATTAGAAATAGATTATAAATAAGTCACAAAATATTTCTTTTTAAAACTTTTTAAAATGACTCAAAAATTAACTATTTTATTCGATCTAGATGGAACAATTGTAAATACTGCTCCAGATTTAATGGCTGCACATAATCATGTAATGAGAAAATTTGGCTTTGAAGAAAAAAAAATGGAAGATATTAAATCACTTGCTGGTAAAGGTGCATGGGTAATGATGCAAAGATCCTTTAAAGAAGAAATTAAAAATGAGGAAACTAAAAAAGCAATGACTAAGGAATTTATCAATTTTTATGCTAAGAATATTGATAAGTATAGTAAGCCACTGAAGGGTTTAATCAAATTTTTAAATTGGGCAAAAAGTAAAAATATTTCGATGGCTGTGTGTACTAACAAACAAGAACGTTTAGCTGTTGACTTATTAAAGAAATTAGATCTTTACAAGTATTTTGAGTATATTGCGGGATCGGATACTTTTGCTTTTAATAAACCTGATCCTAGACATTTAACAGATGTTGTAGAAATTATTGGCGGGGATTTAGATAAAACAATTATGATTGGTGATAGTGAAGTTGATGAGATATCAGCTTACAATGCTAAATTACCTTTCATTTTAGTAAAAGACGGTTACACAGAAAAGTCTGAAAATGAAATCAAGCACGTCGCTTTAATTTCTGATTTTATCGGTTTTGAAAAAGTTATAGAAAAATATTTATGATAACTTTTGCCCTATTTTCAGCTTTGGCAACTTTTTACTTTACTATGTTTATAACACCTGGTCCGAATAATGCCATGTTGACAGCATCTGGACTAAAATTTGGTTTCCTTAGAACCTTACCTCACGTTATAGGAATTCCGCTAGGTCATATTTTTCAAATAGGATTAACCTGTTTTGGATTAGCAAATTTATTCATTATTTATCCTCAAGTGCAATTTTATATGAAAATTTTATGTTTTTTATATCTGCTTTATCTATCTAAAACAATGATTGGTTCTTTTAGTATGATACAAAAAGAAACAGGTAGACCTCTCAAATTTTACGAAGCTTCAATTTTTCAATTTGTAAATCCTAAAGCGTGGTCAATAGCTGTAACCGTTGCTTCAGGTTTTTTTCCTACTGAAGAAAATATTTTTATAGGTGTTGCATTTGTCACAATTACTGCAGCAGTAATATGCTTTCCATCAATATGCGTTTGGGCTTTATTTGGTAGTGGTTTAAGAAAATTTGTTACAAATTTGAGAATTAAAAAAACAATCGAGTATTTACTTGCAATAATGTTAATTTTAACAGGCTTATTTATTTTGCTTAAATAATCTTTGATTTTTATACTCTGCTCTAATATACATTTTGGCAAATGCACTTTACAAAAAAAACAGTAGCAGAAAAAAGATCTAACTTAATTAAAAAATTACAATCAAAAAAATTATTGAGGTTTCCAGGTGCATATAATCCCCTGTGTGCAAAATTAATTGCTGAAATAGGTTTCGATGGTGTCTATGTTTCTGGGGGAGTAATGTCAAATGACTTAGGACTGCCGGACATTGGTCTAACATCATTAGAGCAGGTGAGCTATAGAAGTTCCCAAATAGCAAGGGTTACAGATTTACCAACGATAGTTGATATTGATACGGGTTTTGGCAATTGTAAAAAAACAATTGAAGTTTTTGAAGGTAAAGGTTTGGCTGGTTGTCATCTTGAAGATCAAGTTGCTGAAAAGAGGTGTGGTCATTTAGATAATAAAGAACTTATTTCTATAGATGAAATGGTTAAGAAAATTGAAGAAAGTGTCAAATCAAGAAAAGACAAAAATTTTTTAATTATTGCCAGAACAGATGCAAATACGGTTGAAGGTTTAGATAAAACAATTAATCGAATAAAAGCATATGAAGGTGCAGGTGCTGATATGATATTCCCAGAGGCTTTAAAAGATGAGAAAGAATTCGAAAAAGTAAGAAAAAATTCAAAAGGATATTTACTAGCCAATATGACTGAGTTTGGTAAATCTAAATTATTAGATAAAAAACAACTGGAAAATTTAGGATACAATTTAGTTATTTATCCAGTAACAACTCAAAGATTAGCCATGAAAAGTGCAGAAGAAGGTCTGAGGTCTATTTTCAAAGATGGTCACCAAAATAATATCATAGACAAAATGCAGACTAGAAAAAGGTTGTATGAGCTAGTAGAATATGAGAAATACAATACGCCGGATAAAAAAATTACAGATTTTTCTACTGAGGGGCATGAATAATGGGTGAAGAAATTAAAAAAGGTTTATTAGGAATAGTAGTTGATGAAACTACGATATCACACGTTGTTCCAGAATTGAGCACGCTTACTTACAGGGGTTATACGGTTCAAGAATTATGTGACAAATGTGATTTTGAGGAAGTGGCCTACTTAGTTTTACACGGAGAATTACCAAACAAAAAACAATTAAAAAAATTTATTAAACATGAAAGATCAGAGAGAAAACTTTCAAAACAAATTTTAAATGATATTCAAAAAATGCCAAAGAATGCACATCCTATGGATGTTATTAGAACTTGCGTAAGTTTGATGGCCTTAGAGGATAAAGACACAAAAGATAACTCTCCTAAAGCTAACATGAGAAAAGCAATGAGAATTTTTGCGAAGACGCCTACAGCAGTTGCGGCCTATTTTAGATATCGAAAAGGTAAAAAAATTATTTCCCCAGATAAAAAATTATCATTTTCACAAAATTTTTTCAAAATGATGTTTAATGAAGTTCCTGATAAAGAAATTGTTAGAGCTTTTGATATATCTCTAATTCTATATGCTGAACATAGTTTTAATGTTTCGACTTTCACTGCTAGAACAATAACAAGTAGCTTGTCTGATTTGCACGGTGCTATTACAGGAGCGATAGCTTCACTTAAAGGTCCTTTGCACGGTGGAGCTAATGAAGCCGTAATGCACATGATGAAAGAAATAAAAAAACCTGAAAAAGCTAAAGCTTGGATTGAAAATGCATTAGATAAGAAAAAGGTTATTATGGGATTTGGTCATAGAGTTTATAGAACTGGAGATTCGAGAGTACCTACTATGAAACATTATATGTTTAAAGTGGCAAAGCTTTTAAAAAAAGAGAAATATACTCAAATATACGAAATATTAGAAAAAGTTATGTTAGAGAAAAAGAACATACACCCAAATGTAGATTTTCCATGCGGACCAACTTATTACATGATGGGAATAGATATAGATTTTTATACTCCCATATTTGTAATGTCTAGAATTACAGGTTGGTCAGCTCATATAATGGAACAACATGCTTCAAACAAATTAATTAGGCCTCTATCAAAATATAAAGGACAAGAGGTTAGAGAAGTAATGTTAATAAATCAAAGATAATTAAACTTCAATTACTGCAAACTTGCCCTCTATGACTCTTAAAGACAAATTTTCTTTTTTGACATAATAATCAATAGCTTTCTTAACATCGGTTATATAAGAAGCATCTTGGTAATCGTCACAAACAATAGTTCCTTTCTTGCCTTTCATATTTTGATGAACAATTTCAATATCATTTAATGTTGTTTGATAACTATGGCCACCATCAATAAAAGCAAAATCAATTTTTTTAATATCTAAATTTTTTAGTACTTTATTTGAGTTACCTTTATAAAGGTAAACTTTGTTTTCAAAATTTTTTAAAAATTTCTTTACACTCTCAAGTGAATTTAAATTTTCCTTTAAAAAAAAGTTGTAATAAATATGTTTTAAAGGATTAGAAAATTTTTGGTGCTTGATATAAGTTGGTTTTTTTTCGTCGTTATCTTCGTTATCATCTCCAAAAAGGTCTATTCCTGTATAAGTAAAATTACCGTGTTGTATTATATTTAAAAACTCACAGATGTTCCTTGAAGTTACACCACAAAAAACACCGATTTCTAAAAAGTGATGAGGTTTTTTTTGATCAATTAATTCAATTAATTTATTTCCCCATTTGGGGTTTAAACCAGTTTTGCGCCAATATTTTTTGAATTTAAAATTCAATAAATTTTATGAAAATGCTTCAACCCACGTTCCCTTAGTTGAGGCTTTAGAATATTCTGTAGCTCTACCCTCAAAAAAGTTCATGTGTTCTACTGCGTTAAGCATAGTATCTAACCACGTTAACGGATTTTTTTTAACATCATAAATAGGTTCTAATCCTAATTGAACTAATCTTCTGTTTCCAATGAACCTAATATAATCTTTTACCTCTTGAGCTGTTAAACCTTTCATTGGGCCCATCTCAAAAGCTAAATCAATAAATGCATCCTCATGCTCAACGATTGTTCTGCAAGCCTCGTAAAGTTCTTTTTTTAATTTAGGTGTCCAGATTTCTGGATTTTCTTTAATGAACTCCTTAAATATTCTAATCATTGAATTACAGTGCAGAGTTTCATCTCTTACGGACCAAGTTACTATTTGGCCCATGCCTTTAAGTTTATTGTGTCTTGGAAAATTCAAGAGAATTGCAAAGCTAGCAAATAATTGTAGTCCTTCTGTAAAGGCACTAAAAACTGCTACAGTTTTTGCAATGTCCTCTTTTGAATTAACATTAAAACCTTGCATGTAGTCATATTTATCTTTCATTTCTTTATACTTCATGAAAGCAGAATATTCTGACTCTGGCATACCAATTGTGTCTAATAAATGAGAATAAGCAGCTACGTGAACGGTTTCCATAGATGCAAAGGCAGTCATCATCATTAATACTTCTGTGGGTTTAAAAACTGTTGTGTAATGTCTTAAATAGCAATTGTTTACTTCAACATCTGCTTGAGTAAAAAATCTAAAGATTTGTGTGACTAGATTTTTTTCGGGTTGAGATAAGTTTCTTTGCCAGTCTCTTACATCATCTCCAAGTGGCACTTCTTCAGGTAACCAATGAATTCTTTGTTGTGTTAACCAAGCGTCGTAACACCATGGATATCTAAAGGGTTTATAAACAGGATTTTCAACTAATAATCCCATTTTTTTTGGTTCTATGATTTTCTTACTGTTTTCTTTTTTTGCTACTGACATGATAAACACTCCTCATATTTGTTTTCTTCATTATTTGATTCTTTGTTAGCTTTATAAACATTTTTTGTCACATCTGTTGAAGATCCAGTGTTAACGTTTTCTGCTCTTTGTATTGATTTTGATCTGCAATAATACAGACTCTTCAATCCTTTTTTCCATGCTTGAAAATGTATTTGATGTAAATCTTTCTTATGAATATCTGCCGGTACAAATATATTTATTGATTGAGCTTGAGATATATTTGGTGTTCTGTCTGCACCTAATTCTACAATCCATCTTTGATCGATTTCAAAAGCTGTTTTAAAAGTATCTTTTTCAATATCTGTTAAGAAATCTAAATGTGAAACAGATCCCTGATTAGTTGTAATCGAGGACCAAGTTTCATCGTCGTTCTTTCCATGTTTTTCTAAAATTTTGGCTAAATATTTATTTCTTACGTTGAATGATCCAGATAAAGTTTTGTGAGTATAGCTGTTTGCGGCAATAGGTTCAATTCCAGGAGAAGCACCTCCACATATAACTGAAATGGAAGCTGTCGGGGCTATAGCAGTTTTATTTGAAAATCTTTCTTTGATACCGTATTCTTCAGCATCAGGACAAGAACCTCTTTCTTCAGCTAATTTGACTGAAGCATGATCAGCTTTTTCTTGTATGTGTTTAAAAATTTTTTGATTCCACACCTTGCTCATTACTGAACCGAAGGGAATATTTTTTTGTTGAAAAAAAGAATGTAAACCCATGACGCCTAGACCAACACTTCTTTCTCTCATAGCTGAATATTTTGCGTTAGTAAAACTGTCAGGGGCTCTATTTATGAAGTCTGACATTACGTTATCTAAAAATCTCATTACATCTTCTATAAACATTGTATCGTCTTTCCATTCGTCATAAGTTTCTATGTTTAGAGAAGATAAACAGCAAACGGCCGTTCTCTCTTTTCCAGTATTATCAATTCCAGTTGGTAATGTAATCTCACTGCACAAATTAGACGTCTTAACTTTTAGTCCAGCAAGTTTATGGTGCTGGGGAATTTGTCTATTAACCGTATCAATAAAAACTATATAAGGTTCGCCAGTTTCAACTCTAGCAGTTAGTAATCTAATCCATAAATTTCTTGCTGGTATAGTTGATTGCACAGTGCCATCTTTAGGACTTCTTAGCGCCCACTGGCCATCAGTTTCGACCGCTCTCATAAAATCGTCCGTAACTAAAACTCCATGATGCAAATTTAATGATCTTCTATTTACATCGCCGCCAGTCGGTCTTCTCATCTCTATAAATTCCTCAATTTCTGGATGGTCAATTGGAAGATAACATGCGGCAGATCCTCTTCTTAAAGATCCTTGACTGATGGCAAGTGTTAAAGAGTCCATAACTTTTATAAAAGGAATAATTCCGGATGTTTTGCCAACTTTACCGATCTTTTCGCCTATTGATCTTAAGTTTCCCCAATAACTTCCTATACCACCACCTCTTGCAGCTAGCCAAACATTTTCACTCCAAAGACCAAGAATTCCCTCTAAACTATCACCTGCTTCGTTTAAAAAACATGAAATCGGTAAACCTCTTTCTGTGCCACCATTTGATAATACTGGTGTAGCCGGCATGAACCATAAATTGCTTATATAGTTATATAATCTTTGAGCATGTAAATTGTCGTCAGCATATGTACTCGCTACTCTTGCAAAAAGATCTTGAAATGACTCGTTTTGACCTAAATATCTATCTGTTAATGTGGCTCTACCGAAATCTGTAAGATTAGAATCTCTAGATCTATCAATTTTAATTGTAATACCCTTATCATTTTGGAATAGTTCTGTTTCACCTGATAAAGAGAATAAATCTGGTTTTTTAGGGCCGTTAATTGCCAGTTCATTTTGGTTTAACTGGCTTATATTGCCCATAGCTTTTTTTATTGCCAAAGATACGTTTTTGCTCATATTTTTACTTGTTTTACTGGTTAATTGTTAATAAACAACTATATGTTGTGTTACATTATTGTTAATATACTATATACCATCAAAATCAATAGAACATTATAAGAACATCTTAATATTTTTGCAAGTGGAAAATTTTGTTAATAAAACATTTAATAACAAATGCCTTTATTCTCTAGTATTTATAACTCATGAAAATCAATCCAAACGGTTTTAGAGAGTATGACGCTAGGTGGATCTTTGAAAAAGAGATCGATTTAGAGGGAATCACCGATTTAGGTAAAGGCCTTGGTTCTCAAATTATAAATCATACAAAATTAAACAACCCAAGAATTGTAGTTGGTCATGATTATAGATCTTATAGCGAAAAAATTAAAAAATCTCTTATTGAGGGTTTAGTTTCAACAGGATGTAATGTAGAGGATTTAGGCTTATCACTTTCACCGATGGTTTATTTTGCTCAATTTAATTTAAATTCTGATGCAATAGCGATGGTAACAGCAAGTCATAATGAAAATGGTTGGACTGGTGTGAAAATGGGGATCAAAAAGGGTTTAACACACGCCCCCGAAGAAATGACTGAATTAAAAGATATAACTCTTAACCAAAAATTTAAATCTGGAAAAGGTGATATCAAAATAATTAATAAGTTTAAAGACATATACATACAAAATTTAATCAAAAAAAATAAAATTAATAAAAAAATTAAAGTTGTAGTCGCTTGTGGAAATGGAACAGCTGGAGTTTTTGCGCCAGAAATTTTGAGGGGGATAGGTTGTGATGTAATAGAATTAGATTGTAAGTTAGACTGGTCATTCCCAAAATACAATCCAAATCCAGAAGATCTGAAAATGCTTCATGCGATTTCCAAAGCTGTTAAGGATAATAAAGCCGACATAGGTTTCGGTTTCGATGGTGATGGGGATAGATGTGGAGTTATTGACGAAAAAGGTAATGAAATTTTTTCAGATAAGATAGGTTTGTTGATCGCTAGAAACTTAGCACCAAAACATAAAAACTCTAAATTTATTGTAGATGTTAAATCAACTGGTCTTTTCTTAAAAGATAAAGTTTTAACAGACAATAAATGTAAAACTATTTATTGGAAAACAGGACACTCTCATATTAAAAGAAAAGTAAATACAGAAAAAGCATTGGCAGGTTTTGAAAAAAGTGGACATTTCTTTTTTAACCAACCTTTGGGATATGGTTATGATGATGGTATTAATTCTGCAATACAAGTTTGTCATTTATTAAACGATCAGAATAATAAAATGAGCGAGTTAATAAATGAATTACCTTATACATTTCAAACTCCTACTATGGCACCGTTCTGTAAAGACGAAGAAAAATACAAAGTTGTAGATAAAATGGTGAAAGAAATTCAAAAACTCCAAAAACAAAGTGTTAAGATTGATAACCAGACAATTACTGAAGTTTTAACTGTTAACGGGGTCAGATTTTCCTTTAATGACGGTTCTTGGGGTTTAATTAGAGCTTCGTCTAATAAACCTTCTCTAGTAGTGGTAACCGAAAGCCCTACATCGGATCAACGTAAAAAGAAAATATTTGAATTTATTGATGGTTTATTACAAAAAACTGGTAAAATTGGAGAATATGACCAAAAAATTTAAAGTGAAAAATATTCGTAAAGAAATCTAGTTCCTATAACTATTAAGAATAAACCAAAATATTTAGTCATTTTCTTTTTATTTACTCTGTGACTAGTTTTAGCCCCTAACCTAGCCATAAAAGCTGTGATTGGAAAAAATATAAGAAATGCTGGAATATTCAAAAAACCAATACTAAGAGGTATCTGTGCGTTTAGATATGAGCCTGATATTAAAAATCCTAATACTCCAAATAAGGCGATAATAAAACCAATAGCTGCAGCACTTCCTATCGCTTTATTTATTGGGTAACCGAAGAACTTTAAAATCGGCACGTTCATTACTGCACCTCCTATACCCATTGGTGCAGATATGAAACCACTTACAATTCCTGCTATTATTCTGGACGGCAAACTTATTTTAACATCTAAATTTCTCTCTTTTTCTTTTAGGAAGAGTAAATAAAAAGCTAAAATATAAACAACAATCGTGAAAAACAAAATCAAAGGTTTTGTTTTTAAACTTGCTGCTAAAATTGTTCCAAGAACAACCCCTGTAGCAACAAATATTCCGTAACCTTTAACAATGTTGAAGTCTACAGCTTTATGTTGATGATGTGTCATTACAGAAACAATAGAAGTTGGAATTATAATTCCAAATGAGGTACCAACCGCTAAATGCATCAAATAACTGGGCTCTACTCCTGAAGTGCTAAAAATATAAAACAAAATTGGAACTGTAATTAAACCGCCACCAATTCCAAATAAACCTGCAGCAAATCCAGCAGGAATTGCAGTTATTATCATAATAAAAATTAGATAAATAATTTCTGATTGAGAGAGAATATCCAAAATTATCTTTCTAAAGATACAGGATTCGTTTTTTGAACCTGATCCATTATATGATTGACCTTTTGAAGGTCTGCATCTCTAATACACATATTTTTAGAAAGATATTGCTTCCAAGTTTTTGATCCGTTTTGCCCATGGAATAATCCAACGGTATGTCTCATGATATGATTTAGTTGAACTCCTTTAGATGTTTGCTCTTGAATGTAAGGAATTAATTTTTCCATAACATCACTTCTTGTAGGAACATTTTTGTTATTAAATATATCTTTTTCAATATCTGCTAAAAAATAAGGTGAATGATAGACAGCTCTACCAATCATTGCACCATCAACTTTCATTAAGTGATTTTTAATTTCTTCAATGGATTTAATTCCGCCATTAATAATAATTTCATCATTTTTGAAATGTTCTTTGAGTTTATAGACAAATTCATATTTTAGAGGTGGTATATTTAAATTTTCTTTGGGGCTTAATTTTTTTAATAATGCTTTTCTTGCATGAATAATAAACTTTTTTGATCCAGCATCTTTAGTTGTTTGAATAAAAGATTTTAAAAATTCAAAGTCCTCGATTTCGTTGTAACCTATTCTTGTTTTAATTGTTATAGGAAGCTTTGTTGCTTTAGTCATGTTTTGAATGCATTCTGCTACGAGATCTGGTTCTTGCATTAAACATGCTCCAAATTTATTTTTTTGAACTTTTTTACTTGGACAGCCTAAATTTAAATTTATCTCTTTATAACCATAGCCTTCAGCAATTTTACAAGCCTCTGCCAAATCCCCTGGATTTGAACCACCAATTTGGAGTGTTACAGGATTTGAGATTTTTTTAAACGAAAGAAGTTTATTTCTATCACCTCTTATAATTGCATTCGCAACAATCATTTCAGTATATAAATGAACGTTTTTGCTTATTAAACTTAAAAAATATATTTCATGCTTATCAGTACAATCCATCATCGGAGCAACTGAAATAGATTTAATCATTACTTTTCTTCTGGTTTTTCGATTTCTTCTTTGAGTTCTAAAGGCTCTTCTTTATCTAAATTTTCTTCTTTTATTTCAGGCTGTTCTGATTTCAGTTCAGATAAAGCCTCTTTTGCTAAATTACTTGTGGATTTTTGCTCGGGAGTACGCCTAGTTCTTTTTGATGGTAAAATTGCAACTCCGCTTTTTGAAACTTGTCCTTTATATATGTTCTCAAAATCATCATTAACTTCCTCTTCGGTATCTTCGAGCTCTTCAACTTCATCAGGTTCTTTCCTCAATCTTGTGATTGCATTTTTTTCTAGTTCTTTAACTGAAAGTTTGCCATCACCAATTTCTCTTAAAGCTATAATAGTTTTTTTATCATTATCCTCTTCTACTAACATAGGAGAACCAGAGTTTAATTGAGTAGTTCTCTCTTTGGCTAGCAAAACAAGATCGTATTGATTATCAATTTTTTCTAAACAGTCTTCTACGGTAATTCTTGCCATGATGAGAATTATTTATTCAATAAATTTTAATAAATCAAGCTTATTTTAGCATTACGGGTTCTAATTTTTTTCGAAAAAGTAGTAGTAAAATTAAAGAAGTGGCAATATAAGCTACGCTTACAAGAGCTATATTTTCAATTGTAAATCCATGGTCAATCAATATTCCAAATAAAGCAGTCCCAAAAGCTGTTGAAAAAACCATTAAAGCTGTTGTTAATGCCTTAATACTGCCTATGTATTTAACACCATAAATCTCTGCCCAAGTTGATGAGCCTAATACATTAGCTAAACCATTCGATATTCCAATTAATCCTAAAAAAATAAAAGCGCTTAATTCATGTTGAAAAACAATTAATGTTATCATCGATAATAATAAAGGAATATTAATAATTGGTATCAGCTTTCTACTTGTAAACTTATCAACTAAAAAACCTGATAGGATTAATGACAATATTGAGGTAATTGAATAAATCATAAAAGCCTTAGGTATAGCAAAAGAGCTCCATGATTTTGCTTCTGTAATAAAAGATTGATAAATAAAAATACCTGTAATTATCCACGGACCAGCAAGCATGTTAAGTGAAACAATATAAAACTTAAAATCTTTAATTACTTCAAGACGTGTCCAATCTTTAATTATATCTTTTTTTTTATTTATTGTATCTTCTTCTCTAGAGTCTAGCTTGATTGTACTAATGCATTTATAAATAATAACTGGTAATAAAATAGTGATAAGTATTGCTATACCTTGCCAAACCGATCTCCAAGAATATAAAAATATTAAATAAGTTATAAAGATTGGTAAAATAAATTCTGCTGTTGATAAACCGAACCAGATTGCACTTAAAGCTTTACCTCTAGATTTTTCAAAGAATCTGGAGATAGTTGTTGCTGCTGTATGACTCATTAGTCCCTGTCCAGAAAATCGCATAAGAAAAATTCCTAATGCCAAAAAGTAAATACTATTAATAAAAGAAAATAACAAAGAAGATAATGCAAGTAATAATACAACAAATAATGCATAATATAATAAATTATAATCATCTATTTTTTTTCCTACCCAAATTAACAGCAAGCTTGAACATATTGTGGAAGAAGCATAAATTGTTCCAAATTGTCCATGAGAGATATCTAATTCATTCCTTATTGGTGCGTTAAACAAACCCAGAAAAAAACTCTGTCCAAAACTTGAAAAAAATGTAAAAATAAAGCCAAAAAATATTACTTTTTTATTTAAAGTCAAATTAATCATTTATGAGTTGTAAAGTTTCTTTCATAGGTTTGGGTGTAATGGGTTACCCCATGGCTGGATATATATCAAAAGCCGGACATAATGTAACTGTTTATAATAGGACAAAATCTAAAGCCGAAAAATGGATTACAGAATACAAAGGTAATCTTGCAGAAACGCCAATGGATGCTGCAAAAGATTGTGATTATATTTTTACATGTGTTGGAAATGACAATGATTTAAGAGAAGTTACATTGGGCAATAAAGGTTTATTTAAAACAGCTAAGAAAGGTTCAGTTTACATAGACAACACAACTGCTTCAGCAAATATTGCTAGGGAATTATATAAAGAGGCTAAATCAAAAGGATTTAATTTTTTAGATGCTCCTATATCAGGTGGCCAAGCTGGAGCTGAGGGTGGAACACTTACTGTAATGGTTGGCGGTGATGAAGGCCCGTTCAAAAAAGCTGAGCCAGTGATAGATTGTTATAGTAAGAAAATTAAACTTTTAGGTCCTTCGGGAAGTGGTCAATTAACTAAAATGGTAAATCAAATTTGTATAGCAGGTTTGGTGCAAGGTTTATCAGAGGCAATTAATTTTGGAATGAACGCTGGATTAAATATGAACAATGTTATTGAAGTTATTTCTAAGGGTGCGGCTCAATCTTGGCAAATGGAAAATAGACACAAAACTATGATTGAAGACAAGTTTGATTATGGTTTTGCTGTTGATTGGATGAGAAAAGATTTGAAAATTGCAATGGAAGAAGCTAAAAAAAATAATTCTCCTTTACCAATAACTAAAATAATAGACGAATATTACGCTGAAGTCCAAAAAATGGGTGGTCAAAGGTGGGATACTTCAAGCTTGATAAAAAGATTTAGAAAATAGTGTCAGTGGAAAACATCAGTTATTACGAGGACTTTAATGAGATAGAAAAAAAATTATGGGCACTGCTTATAAGAGCAGTAAATGATCGAAGTTCAGAGTTTAGAACACCTGTATTTATTTGTGGGGATAGGAATAACTTAGATGGAAGAGTTGTCGTTCTTAGAAAAGTAGATGAAAAGAATATAACTCTTCAATTTCATAGTGATATCAGATCTACTAAAATTGATACTATTAAGAAAAATCCTAATAGCTCACTTTTATTTTACGGAAAAAAAGAAAAAATACAGCTAAGGATGAAAGTAAAAAGTAAATTACATTATAATGATGAAATTACAAAAGAATCTTGGGATAAAACAGGGCATATAAGTAGGAAGTGTTATTTAGTAACTAATGGCCCAGGTACAAAATCTGAAAAACCAACTTCAGGATTAGATAACAAGTTTGATAACTTTGATTTTACCAAAGAAGAAAGTGAAGCAGGATATAAAAACTTTTGTGTTATTAAATGCAAAATCAAAAGTATTGAGTGGCTTTACCTTGCTGCTAAAGGTCATCGAAGAGCGTTAATTGAGTTTGACGGGTCTAAAAAATTTTCTTGGTTAATTCCCTAAATTTTTATATTTTTTATAATTTTTTACGTAATGCTCTGCGTTTTCTTTAATATGTTTAATTTCTTCATCTGTGACTTGTCTAATTACTTTCCCTGGACTACCTATAACTAAAGATCTTTCAGGAATTACTTTATTCTCTGTTATTAAAGCATTAGCTCCTATAATTGAATTTTTTCCTATTTTGGCTTTGTTGAGAATTGTGCTTCCAATTCCGATTAAACAATCATCTTCGATTATACATCCATGTAACATTACCAAATGTCCTACTGTAACATTTTTACCTATAGTTGCCGGACAACCTGGATCAGTATGAATTACACTTCCATCTTGTATATTTGAACCCTCACCTATTGTGATTGGTTCTACATCTCCTCTTAACGTTGCGTTAAACCAAACGTTTGCATCTTTTTTAAGAGTGACGTTACCTATTAGAACTGAATTTGGTGCAAACCAGCTATCCTTATCAATCTTTGGACTTATATTGTTGAAATTATAAATCATTAATATATTTATAATATAACATGGTCTTAACAAAAACCCCTATATGTAATTTTGATGAAAAAGCTCACGATTTCAATCTAAAAGGAGTAGATAATAAATTTTACAAACTTGATAATTGTTTAGGAAAAAAGGGGACTCTGATTATGTTTATTTGCAATCATTGTCCTTACGTCAAAGCTATAATTAAAGAATTAGTGGAAGATATAAAAGAAATAAAAAAGAATGGAATTGAAACAGTCGCTATTATGTCCAATGATACAAAAAATTATCCTGAGGACTCTTTTGAAAATATGCTATCTTTTTCAAGGGAGTATAATTTTGAATTCCCTTACTTGATTGATGATAATCAGGAAATTGCTAGAAAATTTGGGGCTGTGTGTACCCCAGATTTTTTTGGTTATAATAAACTATTGAAACTACAATATAGGGGCAGGTTCAGAGAGTTAAAAAATCTTACCCCTATTAAAAATGGTGAAAGTGATCTCAAAAAAGCCATGTTAAAGATCTCGAAAACACAAAATGGTCCAAATGAACAGATACCTAGTATGGGCTGTAACATAAAGTGGATTAAATAATGTTTGTAATATCGACAAGAAACTTTCCTCCAGAAATTGGTGGAATGCAAAATTTAATGGGTGGACTATCTTTATCTTTATTAAAGCACGGCCCAGTGAAAGTATTTGCGGAAAAAACTAATTTAGAAAATAACTATGACGAAAATGCAGTTGTTAATATTACTCGTGTTTCAGGTTTTAAAATTTTTAGAAAATATAGAAAAGCAAATTTAGTAAAAGAATTTTCTCTTAAAAATTCAATTAGAGCTTTTTTTTTCGACCATTGGAAAAGTATAGAAAAAATAGATGATAAAATCTTGAAAAATAAGACATCATTTTGCCTAATACATTCCAAAGAAATTAATCACGAAGAGGGTACTTTTTTAAATAAAAGAATGTTAAAAGCTTTAAATAAAGCAAGTTATGTGATTTCGAATTCTGAATTTACTAAAAAACTTGCTATTAAAAATGGTTTGAATGAAAAAAAAATTAAAGTTATTCATCCTGGCTGTAACTATCCAATTAAAATTGACAACAAAAATTTAGATAAAGCGAAAGATTTGTTTAGAAATAACTTTCCAAAAATTATCACTGTAGCGAGACTTGATAAGAGAAAAAGTCATCAAAATATTTTAATGACAATTAAGAATTTAAAACCAAGGTTTCCAAACATTAAATATATTTCCATTGGAGATGGTGATGAAATGCAAAATCTTAGAAATTTAAAAAATGAATTAGGCCTTGGTAATGAAGTGCTGCTTTTAAATGAAACAACTGAGCAATTAAAAGCAGCGCTATTAGAACAATCTGATCTTTTTTTAATGCCTTCTGTAATTTATAAAAAATCCGTTGAAGGTTTTGGAATATCTTTCATAGAGGCAGCTGCTTTTGGAACTGGTTCAATTGGAGGTATTGTTGGTGGTGCCTCTGATGCTATTCAAGAAGGGGTTACTGGTTATTTATGTGATGGAAGTGACTTAAATTCAATATATGAAACTATAGTTAAGTTTTATGATAATGATAATTATAAACATCTAGGTAAAAATGCTCTCACTTTTTCAAAAAATTTTAATTGGGATAAAATTATAAAAAAATATATTAAACTAGTCTAAATTTTTTTTAATATGATCAAGAACATCTTCAACTTCTAACTCTGCTAAATTTTTAACTGTTAACGTTCTAAAATTTGTATTTCCTATGTTAACTTTTTTTGCTGTGGTATGACTTCCAAATAATGCAAGGCCTTTTTTATTAAGGTGAGAACAAATATGTGCGGGTCCTGTATCATTAGATACAATATATTTGGCAGAATTAATTAAAGAAATCAAAAAATTTATATTTACTGGTTGATTTTTATCTAAAACAAGTTTTGCCTTTAGTTTCTTTGCCTCATCTATTTCATTTGGACCTGGGGCAACTAACACTGGATATTTATTTTTGTAAAATTCTTTTATTCTGATTATTAATTTAGAAAAATAAGGCCATTTTTTTTTAACATGTTTTTTTGAGCAAAAAGGAAAAAGTAAAACATAATCTCCGTTTGTATATTGTTTTAAATTTCTAGAAATATCTTTTATACTCCAATTCAAATTAATGGCTTGAGTATTTTTAGTTAAGATATTGCTTTTTTCCAATTGTTTTTCCATCCTTGTCAAAACAGAGTTTTCGTTAAAATCTGATAATTTTTCTCCATCATCAAGAGAGGTTTCTGATGATGACCAAATAGGTTCTTTTAACAAATATTTTTTGTAAAATTTTGTTCTATTTGAATTTTGTAGATCAAATACGTGTGAGAATTCATATTTTTCCAATAATTTTTTTAAATCTTTTAAATAAAATAAATTCCACCTGGGAAGTCTTTTATCTAAAATTACCCCGTCTACGTAAGGGCATGATGACATAAATTCTAAATATGGCCTCGAAGTTAAAAGTAAAACTTTAGATGTTTTAAAAGCATTTTTTATATCCTGGATAGCCCCATTTGCTTGTATAAGATCCCCAAGAGATCCGTGCTTTATTATTAAGATATTTGACATAATTTTAACTTTATATAATGGATTAATTAGTATAATCAAAAAAATACTTTATGAATACAAAATTAAATCAAATACTAGCTGAAATTTCTGCTGGAGAGCTATTGGATAAAATTACTATTCTTGAGATAAAGAGGGAAAAAATAACAGATAGTGAAAAATTAAAAAATATAAACAAAGAGTTATCTTCGCTTACAAAAACTTCTGATGAAAAAATACCCGATAAAAAAAGAATTGAGGATCTAATTTTAAATTTGAAAAAAATAAATCTTAAACTTTGGACTATCGAAGAAAATAAACGGAAAGCCGAAAAAGAGAAAAAATTTGATGAAGCTTTCATACAGCTCTCACGTGATGTATATAAATCTAACGATGAAAGAGCTAAAATAAAATTAAAAATTAATGAGATATTGGGATCAAATATTAAAGAAGTTAAATCCCATTATTAATCATAACTAACACTCGGAATAGTTCTTCTTAATTTGATTGGTTTTTTTGGATCAATAGTTGAAGTGATAACGCCCTCATTTTTACCTAATTCTTTTAAAATTTTTCCATCAGGGGATACAATTAAAGAATGTCCATAAGTTTTTCTTCCGTTACAATGTTTTCCAGCTTGTCCTGGAGCGAAAACGTATGAAAAATTTTCTATAGCTCTTGCTTTTAACAAAGTATGCCAATGTCTTTTTCCAGTAGTTTCAGTAAAAGCTGAGGGAATACTTAAAAAAATAGCTCCTTTTTTTGACATTTTTCTATACATATTAGGAAATCTAAGATCATAACAAATAGATAGGCCTAATTTTCCCCATGGAAGCTTAACAACTTTGATATTTTTCCCTGCTTTAAAAGTTTTTGACTCAAAATATTTTTCTGAATTACTTAATTTAGCATCATACATATGAATTTTATCATAAAATATTTTTATTTTTCCTTTGTTATTAATCAGAACCGATCTATTTAATAGTTTATTTTTATTTTTTATTATAAGAGAGCCGATTAAAATCCACTTTTTATATTTTTTTGCTAATCTTTTTATACCCAAAAGATAGGAATCCTTATTCATGGTTGTAGCAACTTGTAAAAGTTTCTTTTTATTTAATGAAAACTTTGATGATACTTCAGGAGTTATTATTAGATCGCCTTTTTGACTTACTGCTTTTTTAATTAGGTTTTCAGTTCTTTTAAGATTATCTTTAATACAATCAGACGAACACATTTGAATGCAAGAAACTCTAAACATTTGTAAATTCTAGGAAATTAAATGATAATATACTAGTATTTTATTATTGTGTATTATTGAGGTTTATCGCATCATTGATGACGCAAAATTCCATTTGCAGTCAAAACTTGGCACGTAAGCACCTGAGAGTTTTACGTTACCAAAATTTTTTTCTAAAACATTACACCATTTTTCTATCTGTTTCGGTTTTTTGTCTTGGCTACCGACTTGAGCTGTAATTACGCCACCTTTTTTTAAAATTCTTTTTAAGTTTTTCATATTTTTTTTTGCTAAATCAATGCAATATTGATCATCATTTAAATCTACAAAAATTTTGTCATATTTTGAGTCTTCTATATCTTTTATACTTTTAAATGCGTCGCCCCAAAATGTTTTAATTTTATTACTTTTTTTAACCTTAGAACAAACTTTAGGAAGATGTTTAAAACAAACATCCACAATTTCTGGATCGAGTTCAAACCAGTCAATATAATTAGAATTATTTTCTAAACAAGCTCTTGCTACTCCCCCGTCTCCACCTCCTATTATAGCAACATTATTATTTTTTTTACTTAGATCATAACTTGATTTAAAAAAATTAGAGCTATAAATTTTTTCATCCTTTTCTGATACTTGAATTTCATGGTCAATGAATAAGGCGTTACCGAATTCCTCTAAATCCATTATCTCAACAAATTGACCTGCTTTTGATGTAAATTTTTCTAAGACATTTTTGACTACATAATATTTTTTTTGACCTGGAGTACTATAAATATCATCATAAAGCCCAATACTACTTCTATCAAAAGCATTTGTAACAACTCTTTCATGTTGAATTTCTTTTCTTAAAATCTTTAAAGCTACTTTTGGATGGACCTTTCCGCAGGTAAAAAAATCAAAACTTATTACACCCTTTTCTGGAAAAGTGTGAAAACTAAAATGACTTTCAGCTAATAATGCTACAAGTGTAAAACCCTGAGGTTGAAAACGATGTGATGCAACATTTAAAATTTCAACTTTCGCTGCTTTAGCAATTGTATATATGATTTTTTCGTAAAATTCAGGTGTATAGTCTTTTTTTACACCTAAAAAATCAATTGTAATGTGTTCACCAACTTTTACCATTAAAAATTAACCTTTTTTATAATTTTTAAATTTACCTAAAACTATTTTCATTTCTTTTTTTGAAAGAATCTTAGGTATTCCGATTCTTATGGCATTAATGTATTGATGGCAAATATTTTCTATCTCTTGCGCAAGCTCAAAAGTCTTTTCAAGATTATCACCAAATGCAACCTGTCCATGATTAGCAATTAAACATGCTGACCTATTTTTTAAAGCTTTGATAATATTTTTAGAAAGATTTTTGGTACCAAAAGTTGCATATTTAGCACATTTAATGTCTTCCCCGCCTGCAACTGCAACCATATAGTGAAATGCCGGAATATTTTTTTGATGTGTTGAAATTGCTGACGCACAAGTAGAATGAGCATGAACAATTGCTTTGGCTTCTTTTTTATTCACATAAATATCCAAATGAAATCTCCATTCTGATGAAGGTTTTGTCCTTTTTTTATCGTAGACTCCTTTTAAAGAAACAAAGACTATATCTTTTGGTTTTAGTGTTGAATACTTCCTTCCTGAAGGAGTAATATAAAAACCTTCAACACCGTTTTCTTTAACTCTTACTGATATATTTCCAGACCTTAAAGCTGATAGGTTAGTTAAATTTAATTTTTTTGAATATTTGATTACTTCTGTTTTAAGCTTATTCACTTAAATAATCCCTTTAGTCCCTGTTCTGAAGCTTCACAAACGCCTTTTTCTGTAATTAATCCTGTAACTAATTTAGCAGGTGTTACATCAAAGGCTAGGTTTAGTGACTTACTTTTCTGTGGGTATATTCTTATTCTTTTAATCTTATTATTTTCATCAACTCCTTCTATATGAGATAATTCTTCAGAATTTCTCTCTTCGATGGGTATTTTTTTGTGATCTTTAATATTCCAGTCAATAGTTGAACTTGGCAATGCAACATAAAAAGGAATGTTATTATCTTTAGCAGATAATGCTTTTAAATAAGTGCCTATCTTATTACATACATCTCCATTTGATAAAGTTCTATCAGTTCCTACTATACACATATCGATCTTTCCTCTTTGCATTAAAATTCCACCAGTATTATCTGTAATAATAGTGTTAGGAATTTTTTCCTCGTTTAGTTCGTAAGAAGTTAAATTGGCTCCTTGATTTCTTGGTCTAGTCTCATCAACCCAAACATGAACCTTTATGCCTTTTTGGTGAGCATGATAAATTGGAGAGGTTGCTGTACCCCAGTCTATTGTAGCTAACCATCCTGCATTACAATGGGTTAAAATGTTAACTACGTCTTTTTTTTTTTTAGATATTTCCTCAATAATTTTTAGCCCATTAATTCCTATATTTTTACAAAATTCTACATCCTCTTCTGTAATTGTTTGTGCTTCATTTAATGCTATTTTAAAAATATCATTGTTATTAACTCCAGATAATTTTTTCATCATACGATCTACTGCCCATTTCAAATTTATTGCTGTAGGTCTTGAGTTAATTAAGTCTTCACTTGATTTTTTTAAGAAAGATAAATCATTTTTTTCAATTATAGACAAAACCAATCCATAAGCTGCGGTAGCTCCAATAAGAGGTGCGCCTCGTACCTCCATGGTTTTTATAGCATTAATTGCATCTTTTATGTTTTTTAAGCTTTTAATTATAAATTTATGCGGAAGTTTAGTTTGGTCAATTATTTTTACCTCATTTTTTTCAAACCAAATTGTTCGGTAATTCTTACCCTCAATTCTCATTTTTTTAAAACTCTACCTGCAATAAACTTTAGTTTTTTAACTGTACTTTTAGTTTGATATTTTGGTGGTGTGATTATTGCTGTATCTAAACAATCGTTAGCAGGATCGCCTTTGATACTGAATGACTCAAAAGTTTTTATTATTTCAATAATCATGTTTTGCGCATTGGAAGCATTTTGTTTAAGGGTTTTTATAACTGTAGGTACATCTACTACATCGTGATCCGGATGCCAGCAATCAAAATCTGTTACCATTGCTACAGTGCAATATCTCATTTCTGCTTCTCTTGCTAACTTAGCTTCTGGCATATTTGTCATTCCAATTACATCTGCTTTCCATGACCTATATAATTTTGATTCCGCTAAACTTGAAAATTGTGGTCCCTCCATTACTAAATAAGTTCCTCCTACTTGGTGAGGTATTTGACATTTAACTAAAGCCGACTCGCAACATTTCATTAAAGAAGGGCTAGTAGGTTTGGCCATTGAAACATGTGCAACTATTTCTTTATCAAAAAAAGTTTTTATTCTAGCAAATGTTCGATCAATAAATTGATCAACTACCACAAAAGATCCTGGGGTTAAATGCTCTTGAAGAGAACCCACAGCTGAGACTGAAACAATATCTGTGACGCCCATTTTTTTTAATGCTTCTATATTAGCTCTAAAATTTATATTAGAGGGACTTATTCGGTGACCTCTCTTGTGCCTGGGTATAAAGTAAACTTCTTTTTTATTTAATGTGGCAGATAAAATTCTATCTGAGGGCTCTCCCCAAAAAGTGTTTACTTTTTTCCACTTTATATTTTCTAAGCCCTCTATTTGATAAAGGCCACTTCCACCAATTATCCCAAGAATTCTTTTTTTCATTATTTAAAATTTAGCCTTTTTTTGTTAGATATTGAAGTTAAATATGGAATTAAAAAAATATATACGATCTATACCAGATTACCCCAAGAAAGGAATATTATTTAGAGATATTACAACTCTGATAAAAGAGCCTAAAGCTTTCAACTACTCTATAGATAAAATAATTGATATTTCAAAAAAAATTGAATTCGACAAAATATCTGCAATTGAGTCAAGAGGTTTTGTTTTTGCATCAGCTGTTTCTTATATTTTAAAAAAACCTTTAATTCTTCTTAGAAAAAAAAATAAACTTCCTGCTGAGAGACACTCGGTGGATTTTAAGTTAGAATACGGTGAAGCAACAATTGAAGTGCATAAAGACTCTATAAATAAAAATGAAAAAATTCTTGTTATAGATGATTTAATTGCAACTGGAGGAACTGCTGAAGCTGCTGCAAAGCTTATTGAGCTTTCAGGAGGATGTATTGCTGGTTTTATTTTTATTATAAATTTGTTTGATTTGCCTGGGAACGAGCTTCTTAAAAAAAAATCTTATTTCACTGAGAGTTTAATTGAATTTCCTGGACATTAAATTTCTTTTTTTGTCCAAGTCTCAGGTGTTAAATTGTTATCGATCTCAATATTAATGTGATACTCGAAAGGCTTCACACCCCTTTTTTTTATATAAGCATATGTTTTTTTTATACCTTCTTTTAAAGAAACTTTAGTTTCATAATTTAATAATTTTCTTGCTTTGTCAGCTGAACAAATTGCGTGTTTAACCTCCTGAGGGCGATCTTTTTTATAAATTGGAGGCAAATTTATACCTGTGATATTAGAACATAGCTCAGCAACTTTATTTATTGTTACGAATTCCTCATCTGGTCCAATGTTTATAATTTGTTTATTGAGATTTATTTGGTCTAACATAGGAATCAAGCAACTTAAACAATCATCAATATAAGAAAAACATCTTGTTTGTTTTCCATCTCCATAGATTATTGGTGCTTTACCTTGCAACATTCTATTTATCATAATTGATACTACATTTCTGAAAGGATCATCGTATTTTTGTTTCGGACCAATTATATTGTGTGGAACAGCAATCACCCACTCTATTTTGTTTAATTCGCACAAATTTATTAATACTTGCTCAGCAGCAACTTTTGAAATTGCATATGGATCAACAGGCTTTGGCTTCATAGTTTCTGTGAAAGGGTATTCTTGTGATCCATACCTTGCCATTGAGGAGCAGAAAATTATTCTTTTAACTTTTTCATTTACAGCTGCTGAAAAAATTGAAACTGAGGCTAAATAATTATTTTTAGTAATTTCATAAGGAGAAAAAACTGATAAGCCTTCATGGGCAGTAGCAGCACAATGGTATACAATTTGAACACCTTTCATAATTCTTTTAATTTTTTCAAAATCACAACAGTCTATATTATGAAATTCTATTTTCTTTGGTATATTATCTTCATAGCCGCCGATCATATTATCTATTCCTATTACATCATGACCTAAATTTGATAATTTTTCAGCAAGATGTGAACCAAGAAAACCGGCAACTCCGGTAACAAGTATTTTATATTGATTATTTTTCACTTAAAAATGTTTATATTTTAAATAAGTATAAATCAACTTTAATATATTTTAGGTCTGTACCAAGATTTTTTCAACAAAATAGAATTTAAAATTCCTTTAAATCTGCAGTAATAAATATCTTTTTTTTCTTTATTGCGAGAAAATTTGTAAAATATTGTTTTCAAAATAGAAGATATAAATTTAGGAAAAATTTTTATTATTGCAAATAAATATCCATAATGCTTCTTGTGAAAATAAAATGAAGACCACATCCAATGCCAATTTCTAGATTTTTCCATTTCATAGTTAATTGACTCTTCATGAGATTTCCCACCATCGTGATTAATTTTGATGCTTGTGTCTAAAAAAATTTTTTTATTTTTTTTTATGAGTCTTCTACACAAATCAATTTCCTCAAAATATATGAAAAAATTTTCATCAAAAAACCCTACTTCTTTAAATTGTTCTAAATTTAAAAACATTGCAAAACCTTTAACATTTTTAACTTGAGATATTCCTTTTGCAATTTTCTCGTGTGAGTTTTTTACATTTTCCTGAATATATGGAGAAATTATTGCAAAATCTTTTATTTTTTTTGCTGTTGAAAAAAAATTATCGATCGCCCCATGTTGAACTACTGCATCAGGATTTATTATTAAAGCATATCTTGTTTTCACTATTGATAAACCTAAATTGTTGCCTTTTGCATAGCCCAGGTTTTCATTTGATAAAATACACTTCAAATTTGAATACTCTTTCTCTAATTGAAACTTTAGATCTTTATCATTTGAATTTTCGATAACAATTACATTAATATCTCTACCTAAAGATTTAACGCAATTTATTATCTTTTTTTCACTCCTGAATGATGTAATAACTGCTGTAATATCTTTATTATTCATTTAGTATGTAAATAATTGATTTTATAAAATAATTCTTTATTTTAACACAATTACACTAAATATTCTTGTTTCAAATATGAAAAAAATAATAGTTACGGGTGGATCTGGGTTTATAGGTAGTAATTTAGTAAATTACTTATTGAAAAAAAATTATTTTATCATCAATGTAGATAAATTAACATATTCATCAAATAATTATAATAGATATTTACTTTCAAAAAAAAATTATAAATTTTACAAATTAGACATAAATAACAAAAAAAAAATTAAGAATATTATCAAAAAATATAAACCTGAATGTATATTCAATCTTGCAGCTGAAACACATGTCGATAGATCAATAGATAAACCTTACCAGTTTATCCATTCAAATATTTTGGGAATTTTTAATCTTCTTGAAGCCATTAGAGAAAATAATAAAAAAAATAAAAAGATAAAATTAATTCACGTTTCTACTGACGAAGTTTATGGAGATGTTAAAGTAAAAAAATCTAATGAAAAATTTCCTTATAATCCGAGCTCGCCATATTCAGCTTCAAAAGCAAGTGGTGATCATTTAATAAAATCATATGTAAGAACATACAAACTACCAGCCATAATTTCCAATTGTTGTAACAATTATGGCCCTTATCAGTTTCCTGAAAAACTAATTCCAAAGATAATTTCAAATATCTTATCAAATAAAGCTCTGCCAATATACTCTAAGGGACTTAATTCTAGAGAGTGGATATATGTTAATGATCACTGTGATGCTTTATTTCAAATTTTTAAAAAAGGTAAAGCGGGAGAAAGTTATAACGTTGGTTCTAATATAAATATAACAAATATTAAATTAGTAAGAAAGATAATAAAAATTTTTAGAAAAAAAGGTTTTAATATTGGAAATAAAGTTAAAATAAAGTTTGTAAAGGATAGACCTGGTCACGACTTTAGATATTCTCTTGACAGTAAGAAAATTTATAGAAAATTAAAATGGAAATCAAAAACTCAACTAAATAGTGGGTTAAATTTAACCATAGATTGGTATTTAAAAAATAAAAAATTTATAACTGCTATTTCAAAAAAACTGTATGTTAATAGAATTGGTTTAAAAATATGATAAAAAAAGGAATTATTTTAGCAGGTGGTCTTGGGACAAGAATGAGTCCAATTACTAAATCAGTCAATAAACAATTATTACCAATTTACGATAAGCCACTAATTTTTTATCCACTCTCAATTCTTATGCTTGCAGGCATTAGAGAAATCTTAATAATTGTTAATAAAGGTCAAACTAATCAATTTAAAAAAGTTTTAAAAAATGGAGAGAGTTTTGGCGTCAAAATTATTTACAAGGAGCAAAAGAGTCCAAATGGTTTACCTGAAGCTTTTATCATCGGAGAAAAATTTATTGATAATAATGGAGTTGCTTTAATATTAGGTGATAATTTTTTTTATGCTCAAAGTTTAACTAAAACTTTACAAGAGGCTACAAAATTGAACAAAGGTGCAAAAGTTTTTTTACATCCAGTTAAAAATCCAAAACTTTATGGAATAGCGACAATTAAAAATAAAAAAATCATTAGTTTAAAAGAAAAGCCTTTGTCCGCAAAATCGAACCTAGCAGTAACTGGTTTATATTTTTTCGACAAAAATGTTGTTAAGCTAAGTAAAAGCCTCAAACCTTCAAAAAGAAAAGAGCTTGAAATTATAGATCTGTTAAATAAATACAGGAAAAAAAATAATTTAAGTGCAGAGTTTTTAGGAAGGGGTGGTGCGTGGTTAGATGCAGGATCGATTGATGATTATTACGACACTACTTCTTTTGTTTCAGCGATTGAAAAAAGACAAGGTTTTAAAATAGCATGTCTTGAAGAAATAGCTTTAAATAAAAAGTGGATTAACAAAAAAGATCTAGGTGAAAGTATCAAGTTTTATGGTAATTGCGATTACTCTAGATATTTAAAGGAAATACTATTTTAAATGATTGTTTATATCATGAAACAAAATAGGTAATTCTTTATAATTTGAATTTTTTTTAAACCAGTAAGACATAAATCGCTCTGCTAAAAAACCATAAATTCTTGTGAGCCCATAACCTTTTAAGTCTTCAAAACCAAATAATCTTTCACAGTTCTCCAACCAAGGAAAAATATCGTCGTAGTAGGATTTTAGTAATTTTTTAGATTTACATATAAACATGTTATGTGGATTAAAAGATACTTCATCATTTACAAATTTTCTAAAGTCTTCTTTATTTTGATCGTTTAAAAGATCAATAGCTTTATCTAAATTATTTCTCCCGTGCATTAAATCAAAGTGAAATTTTATATTTCTTGCTTTTTTATTAAATAAAATTTGGGGATTGGAAATTATCAATGGAAAACCTTTTTTTAAAAACTTCATTATTTTACGTTTATTCACAAAAAAAGGGTCTCCTAAAATTACTTCAAATTCATTAAATTCCGCAGGAATTTCTCTTAATGCTTTATCCTTTAAATTTTTTAAGTCAAGTTTTTCATTTGGTGTAAAATTCAGCGACCAAAATTTTCTGTATTGGCAAAAACCAATCCATTTTTGTTCCAAATTTTCTAAATGATTTTTCCATAACCAATAGTGGAATGTATACTCACCATAATTTTTATTCTTTTCGGAGATATTCCTGTCTTTTTTATCTGATAAACAATTATTTGGAAATTTTTTATCTCCTAAACCAACTGGAGTATAACCAAGACTTTCAATGTAATTAATGTGAGAAGGCTCAAGTGTTAAACAATACATTTTTAAATTACTCATAATAATTCTATAAATTAATCAACATTAGGCCGAAAATATGACTTCATCAACAAAACACTGCTTAAAATTCCCTTTAAGCTAGATAAGTGCAGTTTTATATGTGAAAGTCTGAAGAGTATTAACGATATCAGTAAACCTTTTATGCTTTGTAAAATGTTTGGGATAATCTTCTTTAATGCAAAGAAATAATTATAGTTTTTTTTAAAATAATAAAATTTAGACCAACTAAAATGCCAATTTCTATTAATTTGAATTATTAGGCTATATTTATTATTTGTGGAGCTTGTTCCTAAATGATCAAATTTTAAATTATTGATAATATACATTTTTTTATTTCGATTATAGAGATTTCTACATAAATCAATTGTTTCAAAATATAAAAAATAATTTTCATCTAAAATTGTTTTTGTTTTAAATTTTGATTTATTTATAATACAAAAACACCAATCTATATCTTTAGCTCGAGTAAGTTGAAAATTATTAAATTTTAAAACTTTATATTTTGAGTTGTCTATTGGAGAATAATTTTGATATATTTTTTTGTTTCGATACTCAGGAGCTAATAATACAAAATCTTTAAAATTTTTTACAATTTTTTCAATATTTAGAATAAGTTTATTATTTACAATTACATCAGGCGTCAATGTGAAGACAAAATTATTTTTACTTTTTTTTAAAGCTAAATTAAAAGCGGATGCATAACCTAAATTTTTTTTAGGTATAATCACTTTAGAATTTTTAAATTTTTTTTCTATCTTTACTTTTGTTTTACTTTGAAGTGAGTTCTCTACAATTAAAATTTCATATTTTTTCGGAAATTTTTTTATTAATTTCTCAAGTAAATGATCGCTTTTAAATGAAATAATTATTATTGTAAATTTCATAACTTTTTAAATAGATGGTAGCGAGGGGCGGAGTCGAACCGCCGACCCCAGGCTTATGAGTCCTGTGCTCTAACCAACTGAGCTACCTCGCCAAATTCCTTTTGTTTATATTATATACAATAATTCATTCAATAGAAATTTGATATTTATCTAATCTGGAAAAGAAAAAACTAAATCTTCCTTATATGGATTATTGGGATAATCTAAATCCTGTATCGGAAAATTTTTAACGTATTCTCCTACGTCTTTTTGAATATCCTTATTTAATAATGTCATTTCTAAAGCAATTGGTAGACCACTCGGTAGTTTTTCACAATGGTTGTTTCCATGAATATGGATAATATTAAATTTGTTTTTTAATTTACTTAATGATTCTAAAAATATTTTCTCATTTTTATTCATCCAGTGAAATTCAAAAATTATCATTTTTATTTTTGAATGATATTTTAAAATACCGTCTATTACATCAAATTCACTGCCCTCAATATCACTTTTAAGCACAACCTTTGCATCTACTGGTAATCTTGAGAAAACTTTATCGATATCTGTATCTATTTTTTCTTTAATTGGAAATGTTATTTTTTCAGGATAAAAATTGACCTCTTTTAATTTTAAAAAATTTAGATAATTTTTTAAATAAGTTACTCTATCAAGAACGTCTTTTAATTTTGCTCTAAAAGTTAAGAATCTTCTTAGATATTTCCAAATTTCTTTTACATATGGAAAACTACTTACAGTATAATCATACATAAATATTTTTATATTTGGATTGTGCTTAATATAATCTAATTCAAAAGACCAATCTGGTCCTAAGCCAAAAGTAATAAGAAAATTTGTGTTGTGAACTATTTCTTTATCTACTACATATCCACCGTCTGCTTTTCTCCCCAGACGTATAAGATTTTTATTCCTAATAGGTTTTAAAATATTATATTTTTTATCCATAATATTTATTTAAATTTTTTTCTAATAAGTTCATTAAGGGGTTTTTCAAAAAATTTAAAGCAATAATTTGCAACAAATATAAGTATTACAAAAAATGCAATTAAAAAGTAAAACTTTGTAAAAATAATATCCTCAATTCCAATTATTTTCCAGATTATGAGGATTAATATTTGAAATGGTAAATGTAAAAGATAAAGAGAATAAGTCAAATTCCCTAAATTTCTAAAAGCATATTGATAAGATTTATTTTTTATAAAAATATCTATTGAAACAAAAAATAAAACTAAACCTGGACAAAAAACAAAGGTTTTAAAATTTCCAATGAAAGCTAAAATAATTAAAAAAAGCGAAAAAATTAAATATATATAATTATTTAATTTCATATTTAAAAGATAATATATTATTGTTCCTGAAAAAAATAATCTTGCACACTCTAAAAACAAAGTGTCAAATATTTTCGTTTTGTCTATTAATAATAAAATTAGACTTATTAAAATAATAAAAATTATTTTATATTTTTTTATTAAAGATAATAAAAAAAAGAATAATATATATATTGCCACCTCAACAGAAACGCTCCATATTGGAGCATTAAAAGAGTGTCCATTTTCAAACCCCCAAGAAGAGATAAACATTATGTTTAGAAAAAAATGATAGAAATCATTAATTTGTATAACTTGAAATGTATCAAAAGCTCCTAAACTAAAGAGTTGTAAAAACGTTACTAATATTAAAGTTGCAAAGTGAAGTGGATATAGTCTAGCAAATCTATTTATAAAAAAGTTTTTTGAACTAATTCTCTCAGTCGTACTTAAATAAATGTGGGCAAACACAAAACCGGATATTGTGTAGAAAACATGTACGCCAAATATTCCATGATCATAAATTACGCCAAGAAATTTATAAAGTGGAAGTGAAGATGAAATTTCAAAATAGTTTAAGTTTGATGAAGAATTATAAGGCCCAAAAAAATGACGATAATGATAAATCAAAACAGATATTGATGTTAAAAATCTTAAAATTTCGATTCCAAAGTATTTTTTCATATCTTTTTTAATATTTCCTCAATTTCCACTTTAATCAAACCTTGTTGATTATTTTGTTCTATATTCTCAGGTTTTTTTGAAATTACCTCATAATTTAATTCACATCTCTCTGCTAAATTAGATATTACTAACCCTGCTCCTGAAGGTTTTAACTCAATAACTTTAGTATTTGGTTTGCAGAAAATTAGATTTGCGAAACCTCCTCCATGTAGACCAACAATAACTTCTGCATTTTGGAAAATTTGTATTTGTTTTTCTAAGGAAAAATGACCCAATTTAACTATTTGAAATCCGATTTTTTCAAGTTGAAATTTAATTTCTTGATCGTTTATTATTTTTCTCATTAGACCCTGATTAGAAGTTGAGTCACCTCTGTCTATATAAATTTTTTTTGAAAAATTGTTTTTTACTTTTTTTATAATATTTTTTGTTAGATTTTCATTTAACCATTTTATAATCCATATTGGCATTTCTTGAATTTCACTTGATGCTTTATTTCTAATTACGTATGGATGATCGGTAGTTATAATATTTTTACTTTCAATATGTCTACATTTTATACTTGAGATTCTTTTTTTTTCCGGAATATTTAGTAAAGTAAGAGACTCTCTTTGAAAATTTTTGTTAAGATTTGGAAATAAAAAATTGTCTATCTCATTGATATTAATTACTTTTGAAAGAATTTTAATCCTTGGCAATACATCAAACATCCAATGCCAATAATTGTAATTCCCTCCGCCACCGGTAAGTAAAGAAAATAAATTTCCAACTATTTTTTTCTTTATTCTTGGAGTTCCTTTAGAAAATACAATATTTTTGTTAATTTCCTCAAATTTTACATTCCTTATTTGAAAAGAGGGACCGCTTATAATCTTATTATTTTTGATAATAGCTGTATCGTTTATTGTGTCAGTATAAAGTCTTGCATTGAGAACTGAATAAACCTTATAAGAGTACTTATTGTCAATTTTGGATATTATTATTTTTGAGTCTGGACTACTTCCGATTGGCTCATATTCCTTAATTTCGCCATAAAATAATTTAAAAAGCCCATACGAGAACCTTTTAAATAGTAATTGTAATTTTTTTTTAATAGTATAAATCAATTTAAATATTTTAATTACTAATTAATAACACTTAATAACTAAAATATAATGATTAAGAAAGCACTAATAACTGGAATAACTGGTCAAGATGGATCTTATTTAACTGAATTTTTGTTAAAAAAGAAGTACAAGGTTCATGGATTAGTAAGAAGGGTTGCTCTTGAGGACGGAAATCACAGACTTTGGAGATTAAGACATTTGTTAGATAAAATAATTTTGCATCCAGCATCGTTAGAAAGTTACGCAAGTTTAGTTAAAATTATTCAAAAAATAAAGCCAGATGAGGTTTATCATCTTGGTGCTCAAAGTTATGTTGATTACTCTTTTAAAGACGAATTTTCAACTTTAAATACGAATATAAACGGTACACACTATATTTTATCTGCTTTAAAAGAATTCTCTCCAAAATCAAAATTTTATTTTGCTGGTTCGTCTGAAATGTTTGGAAAGGTAAGACAGGTTCCTCAATCAGAAAAAACTCCATTTTATCCTAGATCTGTTTATGGAATATCTAAAGTCGCAGGTTATGACCTTACCAGAAATTATAGAGAAGCCTACAACATGTTTTGTTGTAGTGGTATCTTATTTAACCATGAGTCTCCTAGAAGAGGTTTTGAGTTCGTTACTAGAAAAATTACACACGCGGTAGCTAGAATTAAATTTGGTTTACAAAAAAATTTAAAGCTTGGTAATATGGACGCTAAAAGGGACTGGGGTCATGCAGAAGATTACGTGGAAGCTATGTGGCTTATGTTGAATCAAAAAAAACCTAATGATTACGTAATAAGTACAGGAACACAATACTCAGTAAGAGAATTTGCTAAATTAGCTTTTGAATTGGTTGATTTGGATTATAAAAAATTTATCAAAATAGAGAAAAATCTTTATAGACCTTCTGAGGTAAGAAGTTTGCTAGGAGATTGTAAAAAAGCTAAGAGAGAATTAAAATGGAAGCCTAAATATAATTTCAGAAAACTCGTCAAAGATATGGTAAGAGCGGATTTAGAGTTTGTTGAGAAAGAGGGCTACTAAAAACTCCAATTGTGAACACTTTTTTTTCAAAATTATTTAAAAAAAAAGACAGGGATAAAAAATATAATGAGTATATTCTTCCCAAAATTAAAGAATTTGAAAATATTATATCAGAAAAAAATAATTTGTCTTTTTTACATTATGGTCATCTAGGTGATATAATTAATAGTCTACCTGTAATAAAAGAATTAGCAAAAACAAAAAAATGTGATCTTTTTATTCAGAAAGATAAAGAGATTCCCAAACATGTTATCTCCAAAGATCACCCTTTTGGTTCAGTTTATCTTTCAGAAAATTCAATAAAAAAAATAATTCCATTATTAAAAAGTCAAAATTATTTAAGAAATGTTGAAATTTTTAATGATCAAAAAATTGATATAGATTTAAACTTTTTTAGAGATTTACCAATAAATTTTAATATTGACTCTGTAAGATGGTATTTCCATCTCACTGGTATATTTCCTGATTTATCAAAAAGCTACGTAGATATCGAGGGTCATAAAAAATTTAAAAATTATATTGTAATTATGCGTAGTTTAAGAAGACAAAACAGAAAAATAAATTATTCATTTATTAATAATTATGAAAATTTGGTTTTTATTGGATTAAAAGAGGAATTTGATGACTTAAAGAAATCAATTAAAAAATTAGAATATTATGATAGTAAAGATTTTTTAGAGTTAGCATCAATAATTAAAAACGCTAAATTATTTATCGGAAATTTATCATTCGGATACGCTTTGGCAGAAGCAATCAAAGTTCCAAGATTATTAGAGTCTGGCCCAAATTTTCCTTTAGTTTATCCTAATGGTTCACAGGGTTATGATTTTTATTTCCAGAGTCATTTTGAGAAATTAGTTAAAGATATAATAAATATTAGATAACTTTTAGATTTGGTAGTGGAAAAATAAATTTTGTACCCTTCTTTCTTATAAATTTTTCTCTACTCAAGATTTCATTTTTAAAATGCCAAGGTAAAACTAAATAATAATCTGGTTTTAAAAACCTAGATAGATGCTCTGAAATAATTTTAATTTTCGTATTAGGAGTAAATAAGTTATATTTGTTTTTGTTTCTCTCGGCTGCGTATTTAATTAATTTATTATCAATGTTGTAGTATTGTAATAAAACATTTCCTTTTGTTGATGCCCCATAACAATGTATTATTTTTTTCTTTTTTTTAATCTTTTTTAAAAGATGAATTAACTTTTTCCTTGAATAATTAATTTCTTTTATAAAACTCTTGTAAGTAATGATTTTATTAAGATTTAACTTATTTTCTATTTTAAGCTCATTAATTATTGCTTTTTCGTTAGTTTTAAAATTAGATTTTTTGTGACACAAAAAATATTGCTTACTTGCTCCATTAATACTATTTTTTTTAATATCAAAAACTCTTAGTTGGTTTTTTTGAGCTAAATTTAAAATTACTTTACTGCTATAATACTCTAAGTGTTCATGGCAAATAGTGTCGAACATTTTATATTTTATAATTGATGCTAGGTCGGCAAATTCTAAAAGGAAAATACCATCTTTTGATAAAAGATTTTTGACATCTTTTAAAAATTTATTTGGCTCTAGGGCGTCGTAAAATACAGATAAAGCCGTGATAATTTTAAATTTTTTTTTTGTCTTTTCTCTTATTTTTTTTGCTGAAAAAAAATCGGCAATTTTAAAATTTATATTTTTATATTCTGGTTCGTATTTTTTTAAAATCGGGTCTACACCAAAAGTAATAATGTCTTTATCATAAAAATTTAATAATGAAGCATCATTGCTAGCAATATCTAGGACTAAGTTATTTTTTTTTAATTTTGTTTTTTTGGACAAAGTTTTGGTAACTTGTTTGACATGATTTAACATAGTTTTGTTTATACCTGTTCTGTAACCGTAGTCAGGACCATATAAGTATTTTAAATTAAAATTATGACCTAATTGAACCAACTCGCAATTAGAACACATTACTAACAGGATTGGTTTTTTTTCTATTTGTTGATCTTTGGTAGGAAATTTTCCTGTGAAACTCATTTTTCCCAAAGAAAATAATTTTGTAAGTTTTGAAGATTTGCAAATACGGCAGTTTTTAATTTTCATTAAAACCTTATATCAATGGTTTTAATAGTATTAAATTAAAAATATTTCCTATAAAATTAACAATAATTGGTTATTTTTTGTATATTTTATAATGTAAGAATGATGCCAAAAACAGTTACTGCAGATATAGCTGCTGCCCCCAATATCATACTGTTTTTTTTTTCTTTAGCCTTATTCTCGTTCATCTTTGAAACTAAGTCATTTACATTAACTCTTCTGTTTAATGTTTCAGAGTTTCTAGACGCTGTATAATAATTACTCTCTTTATTTTCTGGTTGTACACTCATACTTTAAGAGTATTAAATCACATACTGTAGCAAAATATAATCTTAAATAAGTTCATACTGGGTAATTTTTCCAAAAATAGTTTGATAATCGCTATATTGTTTTGATTTAAAGTCCGGTTTGGGTTTAAAAATTTAAAGCCTGTTCTGGCGGCAAATAATCAAAATTTAGTGCTTCTGCAACACCTTTACAAGTGATATTACCCTTGCAAATATTTAGTCCATTCAAATAATTTTTATTCTCGGAAAGTGTCTTAAAATATCCTTGGTCCGCTATTTTTTTCAGTAAGGGAAGAGTGGCTTTATTTAATGCTAGTGTTGAAGTTCTTGGAACTCCTCCAGGCATATTAGCAACACAATAATGCACAATTCCGTCTACAGTGTATGTTGGATTTGCATGTGTAGTCGGTTTGCTTGTTTCGACACAACCGCCTTGATCAATAGCTACATCAACTATTACTGAGCCTTTTTTCATTAGCTTTATCATGTCTTTAGTAACTAATTTTGGTGCTTCTGCTCCTGGTATTAGGACTCCTCCAATTAACAAATCACAATTAATTATCATTTTTTTTAAATCTGTTTTATTGCTATTTACAGTATGAATTGTTTCCCCAAATTTTTCTTTTAGCTGATTTAATCTTTTCTCTGATTTATCTACTATAAATACATTTCCTTTCATTCCAGTTGCAATTACAGCTGCATTTTCTCCCACAACTCCTCCACCTAAAATGATAATATTTGCTGGTTCAACACCCGGAGCACCTCCTAAAAGTAATCCCCGTCCTTTTTGATTTTTTTCTAAAGAATGTGCACCTGCTTGTATTGACATTCTTCCCGCAACGGCACTCATTGGTGCAAGTAAAGGAAGTTTGCCTTCTTCATCTGTTACTGTTTCATAAGCAATACAAATTGATTTTGTTTTTATAAGTCCTTTTGTAATCTCTTTTGCAGCAGCTAAGTGCAAATATGTAAATATAATTTGATTTTCTTTAATCATTTTTACCTCGCTTAATTGAGGTTCTTTTACCTTAACAATGATTTCAGCTTTTGAAAAAATTTCTTTAGGCTTACTAATAATCTGAGCTCCAACTTTTTTATAATCTTCGTTAGAAAATCCTGCTTCAGATCCTCCGTTATTTTCTACCAGCACTTTATGTCCACCATTTACTAAAATATTTACACTTTCTGGTGTGAGACCTATTCTATGCTCTTGGGTTTTAATTTCTTTAGGAACTCCGATGATCATTTAAGATTTTGAATAATTAGAAATTCCGGTTCTTAATTTATCGATAATTTCATCAATATGTTTTTTTTCACAAATAAATTGAGGTGCAATAATTAAGCTGTCTGCAGTGTTTTTAAAATTTACACCGGCATCGTAACAATGCTTAAATGTTTGAAATCCCGCTTTTCCTGGTTTGTCTACCATTTTCATTTCAATTCCTCCCATCATTCCATAACCTCTAATACTTACAACTTCTTTTAAATCTTTTAAAGAATGTAAACCATCTTGAAAATAAGGTGACATTTCTTTAGCTCTATTAAAAATATCTTCTTTATCAAAAATATCTTGAACAGCCAAAGCTGCTGCAACAGCAACTGGAATGCCAGAGTATGTATAACCGTGAAATAATTCGGGAGTTCCTTCTGGATTTTTTGATGCATCTAACACTGTATCATACATCTCCTCTTTTACTGCCACAACTCCCATTGGTACAACTCCATTAGTTGTTGCTTTTGCCATTGTCATAATATCGGGCGTAACTCCCCATTCTTGAGCTGCAAATGCTGAGCCTGTCCTTCCCCAACCTGTGATCACTTCATCAAATATTAAAAGTATTCCATGTTTATCACATATTTCTCTAAGTCTTTTTAAATAACCTTTTGGAGGAACTAAGGTTCCTGTCGATCCAGCTATAGGTTCTACAATACACGCAGCGATATTTTCACCTCCAAAATTCATTGCAATTCTCTCTAGATCCTCTGCTAATTCAACACCTGTTTCAGGTTGACCTTTTACAAATTTATGTTCAGGTAAGTGGGTGTGCCTCATGTGTTGTACGCCTGGCATAAGAACACTGGCAAAAGTTTTTACGTTATTAATCATTCCGCCAACTGTTGTAGCTCCGATGTTCATGCCGTGATATCCTCTTTCTCTTCCGACAAATCTAAATCTTTTTGAGTCTCCTTTTGCTCTGTGATAAGCGATTGCAATTTTTATAGCTGTCTCTACTGCAGTAGATCCACAGATAGTATAAAAAATTCTGTTAATTCCCTCTGGGGTTTTTTTTGCAATTCTTGTTGCTAATTCAAAAGATCCTCCAAATCCTTGATTAAAAGGTTGACAGTAATCTAACTTATCTAACTGCTTAGAAACTGCTTCGGTTATTTCTTTTCTTCCATGTCCAAGAGGGTTACAAAATAAACCTGAGCTAGCGTCAATCATTTTTTTTCCTAAATGATTTGTTAAATAGACCCCTTTTGCATCAGTTATAAGTCGAGGATTTTTTTTAAATGATTTGTTGTCTGAAAATGGCATCCAATGCTCATTTAAAGAGTTAGGTATGTTTGTTCTTTGTGAACTCATAATAAAATTTTTAGACTATTGCTTACCTAAAACAACTAAATTATATACAACTAATAGTGGTATTTAATTTTAAAATATATATCGTATAAAAAATAATGCAAATTAAAAAAACTAAGCTAAAAGGTCTCAAGATACTTACTAATAAAATCTATAAGGACTCAAGAGGTCATTTTAAGGAAGATTTTAAATCAACCTTTTTTAAAGGTTCAAATTTTATTTTTTCTTGTACATCTAAATCAAAAAAGAATGTTTTAAGAGGCCTACACATGCAAACTAAAAAGAAACAAGGAAAATTTGTTTCGGTGTTAAAGGGTTCTATTTTAGATGTGGTTGTTGATTTAAGAAAAAACTCTCGAACATTTGGTAAACATTTTAAAATTGAACTCACTGATAAAAATGGAAAATCAATTTTCATACCTCCGGGTTTTGCACATGGATTTTTAGCAAAAAAAAGTGAAAATATAGTACATTACTATAATACTAATTATAGATCATCTAAGCACGAAATAGGTATTATGTGGAATGATCCTTCTTTAAAAATTAGATGGCCAATTAAAAAACCAATTCTCTCAAAAAAAGATAAAAAGAACTTAACTCTCAAACAATTTTTAAAAAAATAAAATGAAATGTAAAATTACTGGTGAAAAACTAAGTCCTTTTATGTCTTTTGGCAAAATGCCATCTGCTAACGGTTTTTTAGATAAAAACAATTTTGATAATGAGTTTTTTTACGAAATGGAAGTTGGATTTTCAAGTAAAGTATCTTTACTGCAATTAAATGAGTTTTCAAATCCTGTAAAAGTACATAATGATAGATATCCTTTTTATACTAGCAGCTCACTTAATATGAAAAATCATTTTAACAAATTTGCGCATTGGTTAAAAGAAAAGTATCTTCACAATGGATCAAAGCTTATTGAAGTGGGTTCTAACGACGGAACTTTGCTTGAAAATTTTAAAAATTCTAATATTGAAGCAGTAGGATTTGAACCCTCTATAACTATTGCCGAACTTGCAAATAAAAAAAATATCAAAACGTTGAGTAAATTTTTTAATACCCAAAACTTAGATGAGATAAAGAATTTTCATTCCTCAGTTGATGTTATATGTTCTGCAAATGTTATAGCTCATATTCCAGATCTCAAAGATGTTATCAAATGTGTTGATAAATTATTATCATCTAAAGGTTTGCTTATCTTTGAAGAGCCTTATCTTGGATCTATGTTTTCAAAAATTTCTTACGATCAAATATACGATGAACACATATTCATGTTTTCTGTCAATTCAATAAAAAAAATTTTTGATTTGTTTGATTTTGAACTTGTAGATGTTCTTCCTCAGGTAACTCACGGAGGGTCAATGAGGTATGTAATTGCAAGAAAGAATAAACACAAAAAAAGTGAAATAGTTTCTAGGGTTCTTGATGAAGAACAAAGTAAAAAATTAGACACAATTGAGTCATGTTTAGACTTTAAAAAAGCTTGTGAATTTTCAAAAAAAATGACTATAGAAAAATTAAATAAATTTAAATCCGACAATAAAAAAATCTGCGGTTATGCAGCTACAGCTAAAAGTACTACAGTTTTAAATTATTGTAATATTGGAACTGATTTAATTGATTATATTTGCGATACAACAAATGAAAAAATTGGAAAGTTTTCGCCAGGAAAACATATACCGGTTGTTCCTATGAGTCATTTTAAAAATAATATTCCGGATATAGCTTTCTTATTTGCCTGGAACCACAAAGAGGAAATTTTTTTAAAAGAAAAAGAATTTACAAAAAATGGAGGTACTTGGTTTTCCCATGTTACTTTATAATAATCGAATAGTAGTTACAGGTGGTACTGGAAGATTTGCTTCATCTCTTAAGAAGGTTAAATCGAAATACTCGGTATTCTTCCCCTCAAAAACAAATCTGAATATACTTAAAGAGAACTCAATTCTTAAATATTTAAAAAAGAAAAAACCAAAATATCTTATTCATTTAGCAGGTTTATCTAGACCAATGTCAGTACATAACAATGACATTAAAAAGAGCATTGACTTAAATATAATTGGTACTGCAAACATTGTAAAAATTTGTGAAAAGCTGAATATAAAACTTATCTATTTTTCATCAAGTTACGTATATCCAGGAAAAAAAGGTGGGTATAAAGAAATTGATCCTGTTTTACCAATTAACAATTACGCTTGGTCGAAATTAGGAGGTGAATGCTCAGTAAAGCTTTATAAAAATTCTTTAATAGTTAGAGCCTCTATGACAGAAAAACCATTTGTACATAAAGCAGCTTTTAGCGATTTTTATACAAATTTTATCTTTCATGAAGATATTGCTCCTAAAGTTTTTAAAATTTTAAAACTAAAAGGAGTAATAAATTTTGGTGGCAAATCTCAAAGTGTATTTAAATTTGTAAAAAAATATAATCCTAAAATAAAAAAGATCTCTTATAAGAAAGTGTTTGGCAAAACTTATCCATCTAACACCTCTATGAATTTAAAAAAATTCAAAAGAATTTAAAAAAATTAGTATTAATTTTAATTGCAACCTATAATTGATTATTTATCTAAACATCGCCTATTATTGAACACTCTAGGTATTTACTTACGATTAAAATTCATTTTAAATCTTCATTAATTAACAAACTATATATAGGAGAACTATGAAAAAAATAATAAGCACAGTTCTTGGAATGGTTTTGGCTTTTTCGCTTTACTCTTCAGTGGCTAACTCAGCTGCTAAAGAAGTTAGAGTTGCGTACTTTTTAGAGTGGCCATCTCCTAATCTAGAGGACATGAATAAAAAAGCATATTCAAAAGCACTTGGTGTGCCAGTGAAGTGGACTAATTTTACGAATGGTGTGGCGATGACAGATGCAATGTTAGCAGGAGATATTGATATCTCTTACTCACAAGGTTTAATGCCTTACATTAACGCTGTTAAAGCTAAAGCACCTATCAGTTTAGTTGACGTTGCTATGGAATACGGTATGGGAGGAACAACATGTGTTACTTCTAATAAATCTGGTATTACAAAAGCAAATGCTTCAGAACTTGAAGGTAAAAAAGTTGCTGTTCCACTAGGAACAATGGCTGAGTACGTTTTTACTGAAAGTATGAAAATAGTTGGAGCTGATAGAAAAAAAATGAACATTATTGCTATGGATCCTGAAGAAGGTGCAGCTGCACTAGTAAGTGGTGATGTAGTAATGGCATGTTTATTTGGTGGTAATTCTATAAAGTCTGCAACATCAGTTGGAAAAAGACTTCTAACAGTAGATGAGGCACGAGCTGGTGGAATTATGGGTATTGATATCGTTTCTGTTACTAACAAATTCATGAAAGAAAACCCAGGAATGTTAAAGTCATTTGTTGAGTTAACTCATGAAGCTAATGAAAGATACAGAAAAGGTGGAAGTGATATGAAAGCTATGTCAAAAGAGTCAGAAATGAAAGTTGCTGACATGAAAGACACTTTAAGTGGCTTTAAATTCTTAACACCAAAAGAAACAAAAAAATCTATGAAGAGTGGAAACCTTGCTAAGTTTTTAAAAGGATTTGACACTCCAAGAGGTACGGTAACTACTAAGTTTTTACCGTAGTTTAAGAAATAAAATTAATAGGCGCCAATTTATTTAATTGGTGCCTATTTTTTTAACTGAATATCTAATATAATTATTTTATGAGCGACTTGATTTCACAAAACTTAAATATGATTTTTAAAACTCCAAAAGGAGAGACTGTCCATGCGCTCAAAGATTTAAATTTCACAATTAAAAAAGGGGAATTATTAACCGTCCTTGGTCCCTCAGGATGTGGAAAAACAACTTTATTAAATATTACAGCAGGATTTATTAGACCAACTTCAGGAAAAATTACTCTTAATAATAAAGAAATCAATGGACCAGGTGTTGATAGAGGAATGGTTTTTCAGCAAGGTGCATTATTTGAATGGTTAACTGTTGCTGAGAATGTAAATTTTGGTTTGAGAATGAAGGAAGAAGACGCTGTTCAAACACAAAAGAAAGTTGACGAATGGTTAGATATAGTTGGTTTAAAAGGTTTTGGTAATACTCCTACTTACCAATTATCAGGGGGTATGCAGCAAAGAGTAGCTTTAGCCAGATGTTTGATAAATGATCCTGATTTAATTTTAATGGATGAACCTCTAGGAGCTTTAGATGCATTGACGAGGGAAAAAATGCAGTCGCTAGTTCTTAAAATTTGGAAAGAAACAGGAAAAACAATTATTTTAATAACTCACTCTGTTGAAGAGGCACTATTGCTTGGAGAAAAAGTTTACGTTATGGCTCCAAGACCTGGAAGAATTCATAAAGAATATAAGTTACCCTTTGCATCAATGGGCCTTAACGGTGATTTAAGGGAAATCAAAAACAATAAAGAATTTGTTTCAAAGAGAGAAGAAATTCTCTCTATGATTTGGGACATGGAAGAAGAAATAATGGGTAAAGATAATTAATGATTACAGCTTTTTTAACATTTGTATTTTTCTTTGCTATCGTCGGATGTGTTTTATACGGTAGGAAATTAATTAAAACAGAAAAAGTAGATGCTGTTTTTGGAAATCCAGAGAGGGCTCAAGGTGGAATTCATTGGGTAATTGTTGGAAGTAGTTTCTTATTATTAGTTTGGCTTTATTATTCATGGGATATTGCAAAATCCTTTTTTCCTAGATCGGCTAATGAACTTTGTCAAGTTGGAAAGGTAAATGAGTCCCTTCTTTCTCTTAAGTATCTTTTTCCAATTGAAGAGCGTCAATTAAAAAGTACTTCTGTAATTGAAACCGAGACAGAAAATTTAAATAAAATAATTATTGAAATTGAAAAATCAGAAGAAGTAAAAAGTCAAGATAAAAACAAATTATTTAATTTTGTTTCACAAACTAAAAAAACAATTCCTTTATTGACTAATGAAAAACTTTTAAATAATGAAACAAAAGAGCAAATTAAAATAATTAATAACAAAATTATAAATTTAACTGAAAATTTTAGAAAAAAAGATTATCCGAATGAGAGTGCTGAACAAGAAATAGAAAGAATTGAAGCTGCTAAAGAGGAAGGTAGTTGGAAAGCTTCAAGTACATCAATTGAAAACACTATTGAAATACCTTCAATACCAAAAACAAAACGAGGTTTAAAATTTCAAGCAGCTGCTGAGGAACTTAACTTGATTAGTGACGAGTTCTTTGATCTCCGAAACCACAATAGTCAATATACTTCAGCATTGGAAAAACTAAAAAAAGAGATTAAAGATTTCAGAACTAATCTTGGATCTTCAGAGGAGATTGCTTCCTCTTTTGCAAAAGATATCTTAAAAATTGCACGACGAATTGAATACGCAAGTATATTTCCACCAAATACTTTGAAAGACATGCAGTTTTCAATAATTAATTTTGATAAAGCACAAAAAAAAGAGCAAGGCACTTTAAGATGGGTTGATATATTTTTGTTTCCGTCTGGCACCATTATTTCTAGTGGGCCAAGTTGTTCAGAGCAAGGATCAGGTAGATGGCTACCTAAACCTTCAGATACACTTAATAAATTTACATTAATGCTAAACCCTAATGTTGGTTACAAACAAATTCCATTAATTTGGTATGAAATGATGGATGTAAGCAAGATTATAGGTTTCTTAATTCCTGATTGGTTTGCGGACGTTTTGCCTGGTGAATACCCAGTTCATAACGAACAAGGTGAAGTAAAACCAAACTTCAAAAGCAAAGTATTAAGTTTTGTAACAGGAGACTTCAATTTATTTAAAATTCCAATACCAACTGGTCATATATGGGATTCATTTTTAAGAGTGTTCCTTGGTCTTGTAGCAGGAATTATTGTGGGAGTCCCGTTAGGGCTTTTCATGGGATTAAATAGATTTGCAAAAGGATTTTTTGATCCTTTAATTGAACTTTACAGACCTGTGCCGCCATTAGCTTGGGCGCCATTAGTAATTTCAGTTCTTGGTATTGATAACCTTGGTAAAGTGTTCTTATTATTTATGGTTTCGCTATCAATAATGATAATTTCAGCTAGAGCTGGTGCTTCGGGAACTCAATTATCTAAAATTCACGCTGCCCATTCTCTTGGTGCATCTAAGTGGCAAATATTAAGACATGTTATTTTTCCAAATTCTTTACCAGAAATTCTTACTGGCATAAGAGTGGCAACAGGAATGTGTTGGGGAACTTTAGTAGCTGCAGAATTTTTAGCTGGAACTACTGGAGTTGGATTTGTAGAAAATGTCGCTAAAAAATATTTCCAATATGAAGTAATATGGATAACTATATTTATTATGGGAATGTTAGGTTTGTTATTTGATATTACAATAAGAAAAATTATTGATAAAACGATTCCTTGGCGAGGAAAAGGTTAGTTATTAATGAAAAGGCTTTTGATCATAATATTTATTTTTCTTCTTCCAGCATCTCTCTTCGCTGACGAAAAAGAAAAAGAAAAAAAAGTAGCTAAATATATCATGGAAAACATTCAAAAAGATTATTTAGATTGTTACAGTTTCTATAAGGTTGCAGCAGAGAGTTTTAAAAAAGCTGGGAAAGATCAGGGAATTATAAAAAATTTAGAAAATAGTGCAGATGTTTCATTGAAGTACAACTATGATTTAGGGGAAATTATGGGGTTAAATCCTGAAGTTATGGCTGAGATGACTAAGACTAAAATAGATACGTTTGTGAAAATGGCAAACAAAGATTTTTCATCTTTAGCTAAAAAATATGGTCTCATGTGTAAGAGTTTGGTCGAGAATCCAGAGCAAAGAACAAATTACTGGGAACAAAAAGGTTCTAAAATAATTAAGTGAAAAAAAAAGTAATACTTTCAAAACTTCAGAGAATTTTTAAAAAATATAATCTTCCAGACAATCACTCCAGGATTTGTGCTGATTATTTACTTAAAGCTGAATTAATAAATGCACAGTCCCATGGTTTAGCAAGATTAAAGATGTATTGTGATAGACTGAAAAAAGGTCTTATAAATTCAAAACCAAAAATAAAAATAAAAAAAATCAGTCCATCTATCTCGCACATTAATGCAGATAACGGTATTGGTTTTGTTGCTGCTGATATAGGTATTAAGGTAGCTATTAAAAATGCAAAAAAAAATGGAATTGGTCTTGTGGCTATTAAAAAAAGTGGCCATTATGGATTATCTAGTTTTTATGCCGAGCAAGCTGTAAAGAAAAATTTAATAGTATTTTGTTTTACCAATGCTCCTCCTGCGTTAGCGCCACATGGAGCGAAAAAATCTTTGTTCGGAACTAATCCTATTTGCTTTGGAGCACCAACAGGTAATACACCTTTTATATTTGACTCTTCAGCTTCAATGATTAATCGAGGTAAAATACGAAGAGCAGAAAAGTTGGGTTTAAAAATTCCTTTCGGCGTTGCTCTTAATAAAAAAGGAAAAATAACGACAGACGCTAAACAAGCCTTGCAAGGTACGCAACTACCTATAGCAGGATTTAAAGGTTCAGGTTTAGCTTGGATGGTTGATATACTAAGTGGTGTTTTGACTGGAAGCAGCCATGGTGGAAAAACAAAAGATCCTTTTGATGACTTTTCAGGACCACAAAACGTAGGACATCTATTTATTACGATTAATCCAAATGTTTTTTCGGGTAATAGTTTTTTAAAAGAGATGAAAAAAAATATCAAATTAGTTAAAAAACTTCCTAAAGCAAAAGGATTTAGCTCAATAATGTATCCTGGAGAAAGAAAAAATAAGATATATAAAAAAAATATAAATAAAGATATATCTATACCTTCAAAAATACTGAAAGAAATGGAAGACCTTGATGCTAACGAATAAAAACATAGTTTGTCCTGAAAATCTTTTAAACATTGCAAAAGGTAAAGGTCCAGTGAAAGCTGTAATAGTAAATGCTGTAAAAAAAGTTGCAATAGAGTCGGCTAAGCAAGCAGTTGAGGCAAATTTAATAACACCATTGTTTATTGGAGATAAGTCAATAATCGAAAAAATTTCAAAAGAAATTAATTGGGATATTTCAAAATATGAAATTGTTCATGAGCCTGATGAAAATAGTACTGCTCCGATTGCTGCAAAATTAGCTAGTGATGGAAAAGTAAAAATAATAGTTAAAGGTCATATTCACACAGATGTTTTAATGAAAGCAGTACTAAAAAGAGATTTAAATCTAATAGGTAAAAAAAGATTGAGCCATGTATGGCATATGACATTAGAAAAAAATGACAAGCCATTCATTATTACTGATGGCGCGTTAAACGTGTTACCTAAATTAGAAACTAAAATGCATATTCTAAAAAACTCTGTAGATTTTGCAAATAGGATAGGTATTGAAAAACCTAAAGTTTCAATTTTATCTGCTACAGAAGAAGTTTTAGAAAGTGTTCCAAGTTCTGTTGAAGCTAAAGAATTAACAAAGAGAGCTAAAGAGGAAGGTATTAAAGCTGATGTTTTTGGTCCGATGGCATTTGATAATTCGGTTTCTGAAAAAGCTGCCCAAATAAAAGGAATAAAAAATGCTGTTGCAGGAAAAACAGATATTCTATTGGTACCTAATGTAGAAGCGGGCAATGGATTAGTTAAAATGATGATTTTTTTTATGGGCGCTTGTGCTGCAGGAGTAGTTGTAGGCGGTAAAGTACCAGTAGTTATTACAAGTAGAGCTGACGATACTCAAGCAAGACTTGCCTCTATGGCTGCTGCTGTCGTTGCACTCTAATGAAACCTTTAAAAAACTGGGATAATAAAACTTGGCTGTCATCAAAGAAATACATCGATCAATTTCATAAATTTTTAAAAAAAAAAGTTAAATTAAACAAAGATACAAGAATTTTAGATATAGGTTGTGGTAGGGCAAATATAATTAGCTTTCTGCAAAAAAAATATAAATTTAAAACAAAAGCTGTTGGAATAGATGTTTTAAAAAATAAAAACACTCGAAAAAATATATTATTTAAGAAATCAGACGCTATAAAATATCTCAAAAAAGGTGACAAATTTGATGTGATAATTATCAAACAAACAATTCATTTTTTTTCAAAAACTAATATTATTTCTTTGCTAAATTTGGTTAAAAAGAATTTGAATACCAAAGGAACGCTGTTAATTTTTTCTCTTAAAACTAAAAACAATAAAATACCTTGTTTTAAAAAAATGAAAAAACAACTAAACAATAGTCTTAAAAAAGACGAAATATTATTTAAAATTATTAGAAAAAATTTAAAAAGAATAAAAGAGTCAAATTTCAATTTTAATGTAAGAATTTCTAAGAAAAAGTATCTGTCGATGATTAAAAATAGATATATGTCTTGTCTTTTAAACTTATCAAAAAAAGAGATTAATAAAGGTATCGATGAAATTAATTTTAATTTTAAAAATCAATTAAATTTCACCGACACCTTGAAATGCTTAAGTTTTAGAAAATAATTATTTTCCAGGCTCTTTGTAAGTAGTGGCCATTTTTTTTGCAGTTTCTGCTATTCCATTAAGATCAACATCTTCTAGAATAGTAAAATCTGAAACCGCACCACTTGACACTGCTACCATTGCAGCTGCAGCGGCTTGTTCGAAAGTACCTTCGATCTCTGCCATAAAGTCATATTTTCCTCTTAACCCGGCATAACGAGTTACCTTTGCTCCACCGGCAGCAGCAAGCGCAGATGTTGCAGCTTTTCTGTCTGTAGATGGATTACTGACAAAGCCACCAAGTCCCTTAGCGGTATAAACTCCTAGAGTTATAAATTTTGCCATGTGTTCCTCCCTTTGTTATTTTTCTACTACCACTGTTCCTGAATGTGGATCTGTAACTCCTAATTCAGATGACAGTTCTTCTAAAGTGTGCCTCAGTGTGTCCAAAAATTCAATCATTTTTGGTCTTGCTTTAGCAATATCATCTTCAGAATTCCATTCGCCAATCATAAAAAATTCGTTTGGTTTTGTTTCAACGTATTTTGCTGAAACTTGACCCTCGAACTTAGGCATATCGTTGATTTTTTTTAAATATTCCTCTCTGTTAGATGATTTCACTTTGCATCTAACAATATTCATAAACTTTGTCATATATCTCCTTAAACGTAAATTTTATCTGCCAAACCATAACAAAGAATAGCGCTGATAATAACAAGAACAAGTGGAGCATATATTCCATCGTTTCTAGTTTTTTTAGTCAGACCTGTTTTATCAATTTTCAATGTATAAAAATTTGTAAATAAAATTGAAACATTCATTATAAAAACTAAGTTGAAGAACGCCCAAGTGGCCTCTACACCTCCTGATCTAATAAAAGCAATATAAATTGCCATCAAAACAGTAGCGATCATAAATGAACCTGCAAATCTCGTAATTAAAGTAGCAGTTTTATCAACCCCTCTACCCTTTAGAAATTTTTTAGTATCAAATACTAACTGGTAAGCGTAGCTACCAACTATAATAAAATGCGCTAAGTAAATTATTAAATAAAATGCGTTACCAAATTTATCGATCATAAATATCCTATGCGTTATAGTCCATGACCTGATCTGTGCACTCAACAAATTTATGGGGAGTGAAAAAATCGTTCATTTGACCTAGTTGATTAATAATTGCTTGTTCATCTTTTCCCTTCCACCAGCAAAACATTTCCATTGTATCGCCAGGTGTATTCCAAGTCATCTGACAAGCTGCATTGTCACTTTTCATACTTTTAACAATATCTTCCATTTTCATTGAAGCTACTGTTTCTGTAAATTTAGCTTTCATTTCAGCAGATTTGAAAGTGTGTGTTACCATGTAGTTTTTCATTTTTTCTCCTTCTTTATAGATTTATTTTAGATAGTTCATATAACTGAGCACTTTCTACACACTCAGCATAAATTGCTTTAGCTGTGGGGTTATTTCCAGTTACAAACTCTTTCATTCCTGCTTCGTTGTGAACATTAACTTTAAATAACATTCCACTTTTATCTGGTATCATTGCCCCAACAGTTTTTTCAGGGTAGGCAACGCTTTTTCTTACACTCATACCTTCATCTGATTGCATCCAACCCATGAAGGTTTCTAATTTGCCTTCTTTCAATTTAAGATGTACTAACATTTCCTTTTCCATTTTTTCTCCTTTTATTTAAACTCCTTTTATTATAATTCCATTAGCTATTGAGTTTGCTAATCGAATAGGTTTTACTGGTTTGTATTCCTCAGAGTCATACCACTCTAAAGCTTTTTCATAGGTTGGAAATTTAATTACAACTGTTCTAGGATATTTCCACTCACCATCAATAACTTTGTATTCACCAGCACGTACAAGATATTCTCCTCCAAATTTATGAACTGTAGGTACGACTTTCCCGACATATTCTTTATAAGCTTCAGGATTTTTTACATCTATGTTAGCTATAACGTATCCGCTCATTACTTAATATAATGTTTGTACTACTTTTTTTACTCTTTCAGCTCCATTAGGAACTAAAGCTTCCACAAAAGAATGGCACTTCTCAGTTTTAACTTGATTATATTTTGAACCGTAATGCTTATCTACTGCCTTGTTTACTCCTGCATCCCATTCTTTTTCCGCTATTCCTATTTCAAGCGCAAATGTTTTTAAAACCTTTACAGTTGATATAGATTTTTCTTTCATGCCATATTCAAATTTTTCTCCTGAAGGCAGAAAGTAATTAGCCATGTAAATCCCAACACAATCCCATGCTTTTGATTTATCTTTATCGCTCATACCTGCATTAGCAGAAGTGAATATCAAAAAAGATAATATTAAAATAATTTTTTTCATGTTTAACCTGCGTAAATCGTTCTAGATAATTTTTCAATTTTTTCTTCTGACCCTTTAATTTGCTTATATATAAATTTATTACACTCACCATTTTTAGCTTTATCAAAAGGCTTTCCATAAACTTTATCTACATAGGCATTCATACCTTTATTCATCTCATTTTCTTTAACACCTTCAGAGGCAAGGTATTCTCTTATAACTTTTACTGAAGCCAAAGCTAATTCCATATTTTTGACTTCAATAGTATCAGCAGGTAAAACAGCTGTTGCACTGTAATGACCTAAACACTCTATTGTTTTTTCTTTTTGAGCTTTAGTTATATGTCCTGCCGCAAAAAGTGTGCTAAAGCAAAAAAAACTTATTAATATTAAATAATTTCTCATTAAACCTCCCATTTAAGTATTACATACTTAAAGTTATCTTAAAGAATTCAAAGTATTTTAATTATGTTAAAAATTTATTACAGGTATGCAATTTGTCTACAACCTCAAGACGAACTAAGGAATAAGAATGATTTTAGGAGCAATACAGTTACCATTATGTATTTCTTGAAAGGCATCTGAGCCTTTTTTAAGATCTCGATATTCTATCCATCCTAAATCACCTAATTTTTTGTCTTTTAAAATCGCTAAACTATTTTTGAAATCATTATTTGTGTAACAATAAGTTCCAACCAATGTTACTTCTTGGATTGTAAGTTTTTTAAAATTAAAAGTTCCAGAAGGTTGGGTTAAACCTATATGAACTATAGTTCCTCCAGGTGCTATTGAATTTATCGCTTGATGTCTAGTAATCTCTAGTCCCACAGACTCTAATATTAAGTCAAAATGATTTTCTTTTATAGATTTATCATCTGGTGCAACGAAGCTTGCTTTTAAGTATTTTTCGCATTCATCTAATCTTTTTTTATTAGGATCAGACATAATTATATTTTTAGAATTTTTTTCTTTATTTAAGAACAGACCACAAAGCAAACCTATGGCCCCTGCTCCCTGAATTAAAATTTTACATTCAGATAAAGGTTTTTTAAGATTTTTTTCTGCTAATAAGAATGCGTGTAAAGCTACTGCTGCTGGTTCAGCTAAAGCTGCTTCTTTAATACTTAGATTTTTAGGAATTTCATAAATATTTTTTTCTGGTACCGATACTAATTCTGCCAATCCACCATTCCTTTTTATAGGTGTGCTCATACCTACCATTGTTCTTTCCGGACACAAGTGCTCACTTTCATTTTGACAGTAATCACAATTTTCACAACTAATTAATGGATTAACTACAACGCTTTTATTTTTAAATTTTCCATCAAGACTAATCCCGCTTATCTCATGTCCTAATATCAAAGGTGGAATTCTTCTCTCATCATTTCCGTGATATGCGTGCATATCAGATCCACAAATACCTGAAGCCTGAACTTTTATAATACTTTCACCAGGTTTTGGTGTTGGGTCTTTTTCTTTTCTGTAATCTATTTTTTGTGTTCCAGTGTAAACTAATGCATGCATTAATTAGAGAAACCGTACTTCCTTAATCTAATATCTGCTGTTCGTGCATGAGCCTCCATACCTTCAGCTCTACCAAGTCTTGCTGCAGTTGCCCCAACAACTTTTGTTGCATCTTTTGTCATTCTTTGGAAAGTTAATGTTTTAATAAATTTTCCAACGAATAGTCCGCCAGTATATCTTCCACCACCTTTTGTTGGTAATATATGGTTCGTTCCTGAACATTTGTCTCCGTAAGCTACTGTAGTCTCTTCGCCTAAAAATAATGAACCGTAATTTCTTAATCTCTTTAACCACCAGTTTAAGTTTTCAGCGTGAACTTCTAAGTGCTCAGAAGCATATTTGTCACTCACTTCTGCCATTTCTTCATTGGTATCACATAATATTACCTCACCATAATCTTTCCAAGCAGCAGTAGCATTTACTTTTGCAAGTTCAGGTAATTCATTAATCAGCTCTGGTACTCTTTTCATCGTAAAGTCTGCTAACTCTTTATCTGTAGTGAATAACCATGCTGGAGAATTATATCCGTGTTCCATCTGACCAACTAAATCAACTGCAACGATTTCTTTGTCAGCGGTCTTGTCTGCAATTATTGCAATTTCAGTAGGTCCAGCAAATTGATCTATACCTACTTTTCCATAAACTATTCTTTTTGCTTCAGCTACATATTGGTTTCCAGCTCCAACAAGAAAATCAACAGGCGGGTTATCAAAACAACCATGTGTTAAAGATCCTATTGCAGCTACGCCACCTAAATTCATAATAACGTCGGCGCCACAATGATTGGCAGCAAAAATTATTCCTGGGTTTGCACCCTCTTTATCTTTTGGTGGACTAGCACAAATAATAGTTTTGACACCAGCTACTTTTGCTGGAGTAATCGCCATTACCGCTGAAGATATATGCGCGTATCGACCTCCTGGTATATAACATCCAGCTGTATCAACTGGAATTAATCTTTGTCCAGCGAATAATCCTTTGGACAGCTCAACTTCAAAATCGTTATTCATGCTTTTCAATTGATGCTCCGCGAATTTTCTAATTCGTTCGTGAGCAAATTTAACATCGTCTTTTGTCTTTTGATCAACTTTTTTGATTGCTTCTTCAATCTTTTCTTTAGAGACAATTACTTCTCCATCGTATTTATCAAATTTTTTATTAAGCTCTTTAATTGCCACTTCTTTACGTTTTGCAATATCATTTAGAATATCTTGCACAGCTGCCTGTGTTTTGTGATCATCCGTTTCCGGAGTTTTAGAAGCTTTTTTAATATATTTAGTTGCCATAAAGTAAAGTTGGTAACCACAAAGCAATTTGTGGAAACAGTACTATTAATACTAATCCAATTAATTGCAAGACCATAAATTGCATCATTCCGTAATAAATATCCTTTAAATCCCATTCAGGCACAACGCCTTTTAAAAAATAAGCAGAAAGTGCTACTGGCGGTGAGAGCCAACAGGTCTGGAGATTTACTGCGACTAGTATGGCGAACCAAGTTAAGTTAAAGCCAAGTGCTTCAACTAAAGGTAAAATAATTGGAATTATAATCATAACTATTGGAACCCATTCTAAAGGCCAACCAAGTAAGAAAATCATCGCCATAATCATTGCTAAAATTAAATACTTATTCATTTCAAGACCAAGTAGAAACTCAGTTAGTAAAGTAGGTGTACCCAATCTAGCAAATACAGCTCCGAAGAAGTTTGAGGCAGCTACAAGAACCATTATTAGAGCTGTTATTTCTAAAGTTTTCACAAGAGCCTCTTGTAATTTAGGGAGAGTTAATTTTTTATAAGCAAGTGATAATAAAAGTGCACCCATTGCACCGCAGCCTGCAGCTTCAGTTGGTGTTGCAAAACCTAATAATATACTTCCAAGCGCTGCAAAAACTAATGCTGCTGGAGGAACTAATCCTAAAAGAAATTCAATCCAAACAGTTTTCATACTGGTAGGTCTCATGTCTTCAGGTAATGGTGGACCTAGTTCAGGATTTAACATACATCTAATTGTTGTGTATGCAGCAAACAACGAAGCTAAAAGTATTCCTGGTAATATTGCAGCTGCAAATAAATCTATAACTGGAATTTCCATAATTGGTCCCATCACAACAAGCATGATGCTTGGTGGTATTAAAATTCCTAAAGTACCACCTGCCGTAATTGTTCCCGCAGCAAGCTGAACATTATAACTAGATCTATTCATAGATTTAGCAGCCATAATTCCTAAAATCGTTACTGAAGCTCCAACTATTCCTGTCGCTGCAGCAAAAATCACAGAAACAAATAAAACAGCATAATAAAGTGATCCTCTAACTCTAGCTAACATAAGTTGGAATGATGAGAACAACCTTTCCATTAAACCAGCTTGCTCCATCATAATTCCCATGAAGACAAAGAGCGGTACGGCGGCCAGAGTTTGTTCGGTCATGACCATCGAAAATTGTAAGGTCATCAAATAGAAAACTAGTTTACCAAATCCTAGATATCCAAATACAAAACCTAAAAAAATTAATGTAAAAGATATTGGAAATCCAACGAAGATAGCAAAAAGCATTACTCCAACTAAAATAATGCCTAATACTGCTGGATCAATTAATTCTGCTATCATTTTTTTTCTTCTCCAGGCCACTCACCTTTTTTAGCAGCCCAATAGCTTTTAAGTAATTCTGATACACCTTGAATTAAAAGAAATATTATACCTATCAATAAACATGATTTTATAGGCCACATAAATGGCATCCAAGTTGTATCCATTCCCCTTTCGCCTCTACGAATTGATTCTTCGACATATCCTATAGTCATGTAAAGAAAGACTGTTAGTCCCGGAAAATAAAATAAAATATATAACCAAAAATCTACGAGACCTTGATTTTTAGTTTTGAAATTTCTGTATAAAAAATCTGCTCTTATGTGAACTCCTTTAGAGAGAGCATACCCTGCTCCTAACATAAATAGAGCCCCATATAAAAATCTACTCATATCGTAAGCCCAAATTGTTGGAGCTAAAAATAATTTTCTCATTATAACTTCATAAGTCATTGCTAAAATTAAAGGCACAAGGATCCAACAAACTATATTACCTACACGTTTGCTGAATTTATCTATTGAAGTTATAGTGTTCGCCATCCATGCTGGCATATCGGCTGGCATTTTACCTGAACCGCCGCGCCTTTCAGCAATCATTTCATCTGAGATGTCTATTTTTGGTGGCTTGTCATTCATAGTTCATCCTAAACAATTAGAGCGGACTTTAAAAGCCCGCTCTAATACTTCTTTAATTATTTTATTACTTTAATGTCGCTGCGTGAGCCATTCCTAGCTTAGCATTTGACATTTGTGCACCACTCCAGAATGGAACAGCAATATCAGCAAATTCTTTCATTGATTTGTAAACTTTAGCGAAAAATTTATTTTCTGCTGCGTTTTTGTTCAATGTTTTCTTCGCTGCTGCCATATATTCTTTAAAGTAGTCTGTAGGAGTGTCTTCTAAAATTACTCCGTGCTTAGTAGTTAATTCTCTTAAAGCTTTTCCATTTTCATAGATTCTGTAGCTTAAAGATTTAGCTAATGAAGCGTTTGCAGCTACTTCAAGAGATTTTTTCTCATGAGCAGTCATTTTTTTGTAAGTTTTTCCAGTAATATAAAAGTCAGCATTTACTACTACTTGGTGTAAGCCTTGTAGATAGTAGTGTTTTAATACCTTTTGGAAACCAAATGTTAAATCTGGTTTAGGGCAACACCACTCTGCTGCATCGATAGTACCTGCTTGTAATGCTGGTAAAATGTCTCCACCACCCATTGCTACAGATGCAATACCGATATCTTTATATGTTTGACCAGGAATTCCTGGAGGAGTTCTGAATTTATATTTTCTAAAGTCAGCCATATCTTTAATTGGTTTTGGAAACCAACCTAAAGCTTCTGGTCCAACTGGTTGAAGCATAAATCCTTTTATGTCTCTTCCCATTTCTTTCCATAATTGGTCGTACAACTCTTTTCCACCACCGTACTGAAACCATGATAAAAATGCTAAATTGTCTATACCTACTCCACCACCTGCTACTGGCGAACCAAATAACATAGCTGCTGGATGATCACCTGACCAATAGTGTGTCCAGGCAAAACCACAATCGATTAATCCTTTATCAACTGCGTCTAATGTTTCTTTTACTCCTACAACAGCACCTGCTGGTAAAATTTCAAATTTTAATGAACCATCAGTTAATTCTGTTACAGTGTCAGTAAAGTCCTTTAACATTTTCACTTCATCAGCTTTAGTGTTAAGAACGGTCTGACATTTTAATGTCTTAGCGTTTGCTGAAGTTATAGAAAAACCTATAAATACAGCTAAACCTAAAACAATTGATAATAGTTTTCTCATTTATCCCCCGTTAGGTTTGTTTATTTTTTTGGTAGTATGTTGGATTGAATTGATAGAGTCAAACACTAGTCTTTAAACCATAGGTTGTAGTAGACTTATTGGTAATATTAAATTTTCTAATTTATAAGATAAATATCATGAACGAATTCGATTATATCATTGTAGGTGCAGGGTCAGCAGGATGTGTTTTAGCAAACAGACTTACTAGTAAAGAAGAAAATAAAGTTTTGCTACTCGAGGCTGGTGGCAAAGACAATTATCCGTGGATACACATTCCAGTTGGATATTATAAAACAATGCATAACCCTAAAGTTGACTGGTGTTTCCATACAGAGAAAGATGAAACCATGAATAATAGATCAATTAGATATCCAAGAGGTAAAACTTTAGGCGGAAGTTCTTCTATTAATGGTCTTTTATGGATAAGAGGTCAAAGCAATGACTATGATAATTGGAGACAAATGGGAAATAGCGGATGGGGATGGAATGATGTTCTGCCTTATTTTTTAAAATCTGAAAATAAC
>CACKFY010000007.1 GCA_902599495.1 uncultured Pelagibacteraceae bacterium
TGACACTTTTTGCAAAAGCAATAACGTCTTTAAAATTTTTTGTATCTATTAATGCCATAATTTCCTGCTCATTAGCAAAAGTGATACTTAATTTATTTTGGACTAAATCTAAGAAATATTCTTTATGTCGTTCTACACAAAATAAATCAGAAAGAGACATGGCTGACTGTAAAGAGTTATTTATTGCTTTATTAAATGCTTTTTGTGGTTCTCCCTCATCCCACAAGTACCCTTCCAAGAAGGTAACTTCACTTTGCTTAACCACTTTTTCATCAATATCATTTTCACTTATTTTCCCTGCAACACCTAAAAAAGTACACATCGTTCTCTCTGTGTCTGGAGTAATTAAGATCAAGCATGTCCCAGTGGGGATTTTTTCCTCTTTAGTGGTGTAGTGGAAGTCAACTTTTTCTTTTTTAAGACCTTCAGAATATTTTCTACCCAAATCATCATCATTTACTTTACCTATAAAACCAGTTTTATTGCCAAGTTGAGACAGCCCCACAATAGAATTAGCTACAGAGCCACCAGATATAGTTTTTTGAATCTTCAAATTCCCTAGTAATTTTTTAAATTCATTTTCGTCTACTAGTTTCATTGTGCTTTTGGTTAGGTTGTTATCTATCAGAAACTTATCATCAATTTTACATATGACATCTACAATAGCGTTTCCTATTCCTAAAACTTTCATATTATGCTTTCTTTGTAATAAATTTTTTTTTTCTATTTGGGTAACAGCTTTTACAAATTTTGCAAGTCAAACCATAACAATCCCTCGCTTTGCAGTATTCTCTACCGTACCAGATAATTTGAAGATGGAGTTTATTCCAATTGTTTTTAGAAAAAATGCCTTTTAAATCTTTTTCAGTTTGAGTAACACTTTTACCATTCGTCAACCCCCATCTTTGAGCTAAGCGATGTATGTGAGTATCAACGGGAAATGCTGGATAGCCAAACCCTTGAGACATCACAACACTAGCTGTTTTATGACCAACACCAGGCAGTTGTTCTAATTCTTCATAAGTATTTGGTACTTTACCATTATATTTTTCAATCAACGTTTTTGATAAATAATAAATACTTTTGGCTTTGACTCTAAAAATACCGATTTTTTTTATTAGTCTCTCAATTTTTTTTCTACCCAACTTCACAAAATGTTTGGGGTGATTATATCTTGGATAAATATTTTTGGTTACATTGTTAACATTTACATCAGTGCATTGCGCTGAAAGTAAAACCGAAATGAGTAGAGTAAAAGTATTTTTATAATTTAAAGGAATAGGAACTTTAGGATAAGTACTATTCAATATTTTTTGAATAATTAAAGATTTCTCTCTTTTATTCACTTAAAATTTAACAGATCTCTCATTGAATAGAGACCCGGTTTTTTTTTCATTAACCACTTAGATGCAGTTAATGCACCCTCAGAATATAAAGCTCTATCGAAAGACTCATGGTTCAAAGTAATAATTTCTTTGCCGCTCGAAAATTTTACTTCATGTTCGCCAATTATGCTGCCTTTTCGAATAGAATTAAAATTTATCTTTTTACCATAAGGAAATATTTTTTTGTTTAAATATTTTTTTCCTATTAAATTATAAAAATTTTTATTTTTTCCATCAGCTATTCCTTTTCCCAACATTAAAGCTGTTCCAGACGGATAATCCTTTTTATTTTTATGATGAACTTCAAAAATCTTACTTAAAAAGTTATCACTAAGAGATTTAGATGCTATTTCTGTTAAATACATTAAAAGATTTACTCCTAAACTCATGTTACCAGCTTTAAGAATAGGTATCTTTCTTGAAAATTTTTTAATAATATTTTCTTCTCTACGGGAAAAACCGGTAGTACCGATTACAACTCTTTTTTTTAATTTTGATGCAATTTTTAATACTTGTAAAGTGCATTTGGGCACCGTGAAGTCTATAATTACATTGGCTTTTTTAAATGCATTTGCAGTATTAAGTTCAATACAAATCCCATAAATTTTTTTTGAAACTCTTCTGTTTTCTGTCAAAGAAACTAGTTTAAAATTTTTATTATTTTTTGAGGATTGTATGAGTTTTTGTCCCATTTTACCTAAACAGCCTGTTATAGCTAAATTGATTTTTTTCATTATATAATAAGACTTATAATTACAACAATAATAAAGACAATTACAGCCCAAATAGAAATATTTTGAATGAATTGTTTAAGTTTGCTGTTGGTATTTAAAAACGAAGGTAAAACTAAAAACAATACTGCCAATAGAAATATAACAGACATTATCTCTTGCATAGCCATAGAAAATCAAGAATTTTTCCAGAATTTTTTTGCTTTTTCAAAAAAATTTTTAATAATTGGGCTAGATTTTTCTGATTCTATTTTTCTAAATTCTTCTAAAAGATCCTTTTGTTTAGAATTTAAATTTGATGGAACTTCTGTAATAATTTTGATGTATAAGTCCCCATAACCATTTCCTCTTAGTAATGGCATCCCTTTACCTTTAAGTCTTAACTGTTTTCCATGTTGTGTTCCTGCTGGAATTTTAATTTTGGCTCTACCACCGTCTATAGAAGGCACCTCAACAGAAGTCCCTAAAGCTGCATCTGTGAAGGAAATAGGTAATTCAAAATATAAATGTTCATCTGATCTCTTAAAGATGCTATGATTGTCTACAGAAACAAATAAGTATAGATCTCCTGTCGACCCTCCTTTATTTCCCGCTTCACCTTTACCTGAAACCCTAATTCTAGTTCCGTCATCAACACCCTTAGGAATTTTAATAGCGACACTCTCTCTGCTTTGTGTTTTTCCATTACCTCCGCACTGTCTGCAAGGATTACTTATCGTCTCACCATAACCGCTACATTCAGGACAAGTTTGCTGAATCGTAAAAAAACCCTGGCTAGATCTTACTTTACCTCTTCCATTACAATAGTTACATGTAATTGGTTTCGAACCTGGCTCTGAACCCTGTCCAGTACATTTAGAGCATTTTTTATAAGTAGTGTAATTTACTTTTTTATTTAAACCTGAATAAGCTTCTTCCATGCTTATGGATACATCATATCTTAGATCATTCCCTCTATTAGATGCTCTTCTACCAGATCTTCTTCCACCTCCAAATATATCATCACCAAAAAAATCCTCAAATATATCTGAAAACGAAGATCCGAAATCAAAATTACCAAAACCTTGATTGCCACCACCCTCAAACGCTGCATGACCGAACTGGTCGTAATTTGTCTTTCTTTTGTCGTCAGATAATACGTGATAAGCTTCGCTCGCTTCTTTAAATTTGTCCTCGGAAGTTTTATCTCCCTTATTTTTATCAGGGTGATGTTTTAATGCTAACTTGCGATAAGCTTTTTTGATTTCATCCTTAGAAGCGGATTTAGATACACCTAAGATTTCATAATAATCTCTTTTTGCCACAAGAAATTGCTCCTTTTTTTATCTCAGGCGCTTTTTTCTTTATCTTCTTTTACGTCTTCAAAATCAGCGTCAACTACGTTTTCTTTATCGTTGCCCTTATCTTTAGGACCATCGCTTTTATCATTGTCTTTAGGTTGATTTTTTTGTTGGCTCTTATAAACAGCCTCACCAAGCTTCATTGAGGCCTGTATTAAATTTTGTGTTTTTTTCTTAATATCCTCTGTATCTGTACCTTTTAAAGACTCTTTGAGGTCTGTAATACCAGCTTCAATAGCTTTTTTCTCCTCAGAAGAAATTTTATCTCCATGCTCTTTTAAACTTTTTTCTGTAGAGAAAACTATACTATCCGCTTGATTTCTTGCATCAACACCATCTCTTTTCTTTTTATCAGCTTCTTTGTTTGCTTCGGCATCTTTAACCATTTTGTTTATTTCTTCTTCAGATAAACCACCAGAGGCTTGAATTTGTATTTTTTGCTCTTTTCCTGTTCCTTTATCTTTTGCGGAAACGCTTACTATGCCGTTTGCATCAATATCAAAAGTTACCTCAATTTGAGGTGTTCCCCTTGCAGCCGGAGGTATACCAACTAACTCAAAGTTTCCTAAAAGCTTGTTATCAGCTGCCATTTCTCTTTCACCCTGTAAAACTCTTATTGAAACAGCGGGCTGGTTATCTTCAGCAGTGGAAAATACTTGGCTTTTTTTTGTTGGTATAGTTGTATTTTTATCAATAAGTTTTGTAGATACACCACCTAAGGTCTCAATACCTAATGAAAGTGGCGTCACATCTAAAAGTAAAACATCTTTTACGTCTCCTTGAAGCACACCAGCTTGGATAGCTGCACCCATTGCTACAACTTCATCCGGATTAACACTTTTATTAGGCTCTTTTCCAAAAAAATTTTTTACTGTCTCTATAATTTTAGGCATTCTAGTCATTCCACCAACTAAAACCACCTCATTGATTTCTGCAGCTGAGAAGCCAGAGTCCTTTAGAGCAGTTTTGCAAGGGTTTAAAGTTCTTTCAATTAGACCTTGAACTAACGCCTCAAGCTTAGCCCTGGTAAATTTTAAGTTCAAATGTTTAGGACCTGATTTATCTGCCGTAATAAAAGGTAAATTTATTTCTGTTTGAGTTGCAGAGGAAAGTTCTATCTTAGCTTTTTCTGCAGCCTCCTTTAATCTTTGTAAAGCGAGCTTATCAGTTTTTAAGTCAATTCCATTATCTTTCTTAAACTCACTTACTAAATAATCAACAATAGTATCATCAAAGTCTTCACCGCCTAGAAAAGTATCACCATTAGTAGATTTAACCTCGAATACTCCATCTCCAATTTCTAAAATTGAAACGTCAAATGTACCTCCGCCCAAATCGTAAACTGCTATTTTTTTTCCACCTTTTTTATCTAAACCGTAAGCTAGCGATGCAGCTGTTGGTTCATTTATAATTCTTAAAACTTCTAAACCTGCAATTTTGCCGGCATCCTTTGTTGCTTGTCTTTGTGAGTCATTAAAATAAGCAGGTACAGTTATGACTGCTTTTGTTACTGCTTGGCCTAAATATTTTTCAGCTGTTTCTTTCATTTTCTGAAGAACGAAAGCAGAGATTTGAGCTGGAGAATATTTTTTACCTTTACCTTCAACCCATGCATCACCATTATCTGATTTAATAATTTTATATGGAACTTTTGAAATATCCTTTTGTACGGAAGGTCCATCAAATTTTCTTCCTATAAGTCTTTTTACTGCAAAAATTGTGTCCTCGGGATTAGTCACAGCTTGTCTTTTTGCTGGCTGACCAACTAACTTTTCCTCTTTTTCTAAAAAAGCTACTACAGAAGGTGTAGTTCTTGCGCCTTCAGCATTTTCCAACACTTTTGCTTGTGTGCCATCCATTATCGCTACACAAGAATTTGTCGTCCCTAAGTCTATACCAATAACTCTACTCATTATTTCCTTTGTTTACATTCTTTATATGGGGTCTAAATAATTTTCTACAAGACGTAATTTCATGTTTTTTTGGTTGTTTTTTCCTCTTTTTTCTTCGAAATTCCAACAAGTGAGGGTCTAAGTAGCCTATCACTAAACATGTATCCGGATTGAATTTCTTGAATAATAGTCCCAGGGCTTGTCTTATCATCTTCTATCTCAAGCATGGCCTGATGGAAATTGGGATCAAACTTCTCATTTAAACAATTAATTTTTATTATTTTATTTTTTTCAAAAATTGAAATTAGGTCTTTTTCTATTATTTCTAAATTTTTTACAAATTTATCAAATTCTTTACTTTTTTTTAAAACTTCGTCATCTAAAATAGATTTTTTTGCTCTATGAAGATTATCTAACAATACCAGTATCTCCTTAGCAAAGTTAAAACCTCCAAATTCAAAAGCGTCTCTTACCTCTTTTTCAAATCTTCTTCTTTGATTCTCCGAGTCAGCAAGTGCTCTAAGTAATTTTTCCTCTGAAGTTTTTAATTGTTCCTCAATAGTTGGCTCTGATTTAGATTTTACATCTGATCCTAATTTGTCTTCAATCTCTACATTTTCTTTATCTTTACTAGATTCACTCATATAATTTGCTATATAATAGTTTAATTATTAATTACCAGTCTTCTATGAAAAAAAATAAAATTATATTAATTGGCACTCATAATAATGGAAAATTCAAGGAAATAAGCCATCTAATAAGTAAAGATATAAAGAAAGTTTCGCCAAAAACTTTAAAAATTAAAGCTCCAAAAGAAACAGGAAAAACCTTTAAAAGCAACTCTGAACTCAAAGCAAATTATTTTTATGTAAAATCAAAGATGATCTCGTTATCAGATGACTCAGGGCTAGAAGTATCTGCACTAAATAATAGACCTGGAATTTTTTCTGCTAGGTGGGCTAAAAAGTACGGTAATTTTTATAAAGCAATGAAAGTGATTTTAAGTAAATTATCTAAAAGCAAAAATAGAAAAGCTAAATTTATTTGTAGTTTATCCATAAAAATAAACAAAAAAAAAATTATAACTGCAATTGGAAAAGTAAATGGAAAAATTTCAAAAAATATTATTGGCAATAAAGGATTTGGTTACGATCCAATTTTTATTCCTATTGGCTATAAAATTTCTTATGGACAAATGAGTAGAGCCCAAAAGATGAAAATTGATCACAGAAACATTGCTTTTAAAAAATTAAAAAAAAAATTAAAATCTAACAAATTTTTTATCTGAAGCTTTATACATATCAAGTTTTTGAATTAATTTTCCATCTTTAAAATTAAAAGTCCCAATTTTACCTTTAATATTATCTTTCATTATAAAGTCTTTTAGTGAAGAAATTTTATAATTTTTTTTATTCCAGATATAATAAATCAATCCCAAAGCATCATATGTAAGAATCGTAATTTCACTTGGTTGAACACCATAAATATTCAAGTATTTATTAGTATATTTTTTGAAATTTTTAATATTAACAGATGGATAATATAAACTTTTGATAGAATTTTCTAAAAAAATACTTTTATCAAACCATTGATTTACTGTAACTATTAAAACTTCTTCTTGATCTACATCTGAGTAAACTAGAGAGGTTAATACACTTTTTAAACTATCTCCAAAGTCAATTATTATTACTGAGTCAAAATTTACTTTTCCTATAGTATACATTTGTTCTAGTCTCTTAAGTTCTAATTTTGAAACTTCATCATCTTTATCTTCCAACATTTTTACTCTAGAAATTAGATTCTTTTTTCTTTGTTTATAATTTGTAAGTTTTTCTATATCAGCAGTGAGCAATTTTGGATCTGAGTTGTATTTAAAAATTTTTTTATTATTTAAATCGATACTACTAATTTTAGAGTCAATTAAATCTGCATATTTGTTTTTGGGGTACATAATTACTGTTTTTTTTCTCTTATTTTCCTTTATAAAATTTTCAATCGATACGATTTGAGACTCCAAACTTATTCCTATACTCAAAATATTACTCTGTACTCTTGGATTAATATTTGATGGAGAGATGAAAATCATGTCTTTAAAATCTGACAAATTTTTAAAATCTTCGTGACTTATTGGACCAATTACTATTTTTATATTTTCATCTCTTAAAGACGCCAAGGCTTGAATGAGCTTTTCTGGATTGTTAAACCCCGAGTCTCTAGGGTAGATTTTTATATTATCATCACCGATTTCTGTCAAAGCTAACTGGAGTGAGAGCATTATAGATTGACCCATTTCTTTATATTCTCCGCTAAAAGGAGCTAAAAGACCAACTCTGAGGGTTTTTTTATTTTCATTAGCAAATGAGTTAATATTTAAGAATAATAATATATAAGTAATTACAAATAATTTTTTAAAAAAATAAATGAGCAATTTCAAAAAAGGCCTATATGTAGTTTCTACGCCTATAGGAAATTTAAACGATATTACTTTCAGAGCAGTTGAAATTTTAAAAAAATCAGATTTCATACTTTGTGAGGATACCAGACATTCGTTGAAGCTTTTAAATAATTTTAACATAAAAAGTAAGTTAATTTCATATCATAAGTTTAATGAGAAAAAATCACTTAATAAAATTATACAATATTTAAATGAGGGCAAAATTTTGTCTTTGATATCAGATGCAGGTACTCCTGTCTTGTCTGATCCGGGAAATATCATAATCAATGAATGTATTAATCAAGGATACGACATTTTCACTATTCCTGGACCTTCTTCGATCACTGCTGCAGTTAGCCTTTCAGGGTTCAGTGATAAATTTTTATTTTATGGTTTTTTGCCAAAAACTGAGAACGAGTTGAATAAATGTTTACAAAAAATAAATGTCGAAGATTGTTCAATAGTTTTTTTTATCCCAGCAATTAAGATAAATTTTTACATCAAATATTTTAAAAAATATTTTCCTGGAAGAAAAATCTTTATTGCTAGAGAAATGACCAAAAAATACGAGACTTTTTACAGATATGAAGTAAATAAAATGAAAACTTTTAACACACCTATTAAAGGTGAACTAACAGTTGTGATCTCAAAAAAAATTAATAAACAGTTACCAACAATTAATTTAAGCAATATAGAAAAACAAGTTACAAAATACTTAAAAAGTTATACTGTAAAAGATGTCGTAGAACTAATGTCAAAAAAAGAAAAAATATCGAAAAAAATCATTTATAATATTTGTTTAAAACATAAAGAATGAAATATTTTTTATCATCAATATTAATTGTTATTTTTCTTTATAGTTGTTCTCCTGCGTCACGTTTTGGAGCTGGGGTAAATATTACTTTTGATCCAAGAACTATAGGAATGCAGATAGATGATACTATAATGCAAAAAAACTTAGTTGCTCGTCTATCCTTAAACGAAAAAAAATACTTTTTAAAAATACAAGTAGAAGTACTTGATGGTAGAATTTTTTTAGCTGGAACAGTTGATGAACCAGAGGAAAAAATAAAAATTACCAAACTAGCCTGGGAAACAAAAGGTGTTAGAGAAGTAAAAAATGCTATAACAATAAAAGGTAACTCTAATTTTAAACAAACAGCAAAAGATATCCTAATTACTAGTCAGCTAAGAACAGCATTAATTTTTAATAAGAAAACTAAGTCAAGAAACTATACATTGGAAACAATAGATAGGAAGATTTATATTTTTGGTATTGCTATGGATATCGATGAAAAAAAAGAGGTTTTGTCCGAAGCAGAAAAAATATATGATGTTGAGAAGATTATCCCATCAATTTACTTAGCTAATGAGTTAAGCAGGAATAAAATTTAATTCTTATTATAATCAATTACGTCTGAAGAATAAGCTGCAATAGATGCAAGATTTAAAATATCAGAAGTACTTGATCTTAAAGGAGCCACTTCTATAGGTAAATCTAATCCAATTAGTAAGGGTCCAATTAATTTTGCACCTCCGAAAGATTTCATTAATTTTGTTGAAATAGCAGCACTATGAAGCGCTGGCATTATTAAAATATTTGCTTTACCTACTATTTTTGAAAAAGGATAAATTTCTTGATAAATTGGATTCAAAGCTACATCTGGCTGCATCTCTCCATCAAAATCAAAATCTACTTTTTCCACTTTTAATAAATCAATTGCATCTCTTACATGTTTTGTATTTCTTGAAATTGGTTTACCAAATGTTGAGTGGGATAAAAAAGCAACTTTAGGTTCAAATCCAAAAAGTTTTGATACTCTTACACATGATTTTGAAATTTCAACCAATCTTTTAGAAGAAGGAAAGTCTTCCACATTAGTATCAGCAACTAAAACTGTTCGTCCTTTAAACACCATCATTGTCATACCAAAAATTGGTTCTCCTTTTCTTGCATCGCAGACATGTTTTAGTTTTTCAATTGAGGCTGCATAATGTCTAATATTTCCTGTAACCATAGCGTCAGCATCCTTACAAGCAACCATTGAAGAACCAAAGGCAATCCTATCATTTCGTATAAGTCGATCTACATCTCTCTCGAGCTGACCTGTTCTTTGAAGCTTTTTGTATAAATATTTTGTATATTTTTCTCTTTTATCTTTATCAGTCGAATTTACGATTTCAATTTTAAAGTTTTCATCTAAACCAATATTATTTAAAGTTTCTTTCACCCTCTTCTCATTTCCAATTACAATTGGTGTTCCTAATTTATTTTTTCCAAACTCTATAGCTGCTTTCAACATATTCTCGTCTTCTCCCTCTGCAAAAACAACTCTTTTAGGACTTTTTTTAACATTAGAATTAATACCTTGCATTAAAGACATGGAAGGATCTAATCTTGCAGAAAGTTGATCTTTATAATTTTCTAAATCATTAATTTTTTTTCCAGCAACACCACTTTTCATTGCTGCTTCGGCTACCGCGGAAGGTATTCTTCTAACAAGTCTTGGGTCAAACGTTGAAGGTATTATATACTCTTTTCCGTATTTTGGTCTTTCACCCCCATAGGCTGAAACTACTTCATCTGGCACATCCTCTCTTGCTAACAAAGCTATGGCATTTGCTGCAGCAACTTTCATTTCTTCATTTATAATTTTAGCTCTAACGTCTAGTGCACCTCTAAAAATATAAGGAAAACCAATTAAATTATTTACCTGATTAGGATAGTCAGATCTTCCTGTAGCTATTATGGCATCATCACGAACTTCATTAATTATTTCAGGTTTAATTTCAGGATCGGGGTTTGCGCATGCAAATATTATAGGATTTCTAGACATTGATTTTATCATCTCACGATTAACCACATCTTTTGCTGAAAGCCCTAGAAAAACATCAGCTCCTTTCATGGCTTCATCTAAAGTTCTAAGTTTAGTTTCAACTGCGTGTGCTGATTTAAATTGATCCACTTGATCTCTTCCTTTATAAATTACTCCTTTTCTGTCACACATAATTAGGTTTTCATTTTTAACACCTATTTTTTTAAATAAATTTGTGCATGCTATAGCAGATGCACCAGCACCATTAACAACTATCTTAACTTTATCAATTTTTTTTTTTGAGATATCCAAAGCGTTTATCAAAGCCGCAGTCGTAATAATTGCTGTGCCATGCTGGTCATCATGAAATACAGGAATATCTAAAATTTCTTTCAACTTTTGTTCTATAATAAAACAATCAGGTGCCGCAATGTCTTCTAAATTTATACCACCAAAGGTTCCAGAAATATTTTTTATTGTAGAAATTATTTCATCTACATTTTTGTTATCTATCTCAATGTCAATAGAATCTATATCCGCAAACCTTTTAAAAAGGACGGCTTTTCCCTCCATGACAGGTTTTGAAGCTAATGAACCTAGATTCCCTAAACCAAGAATCGCGGAACCATTACTAATTACAGCTACCAAGTTACCTTTGGAAGTGTAGTCGTAAGCTTTAGAAGAATCTTTAGAAATCTCTTTTACTGGCGCTGCCACGCCAGGCGAATAAGCCAGCGATAAGTCTCTTTTTGAAATTAAAGGTTTAGAGGAATTAACCTCAATTTTGCCAGACTTATTGCCTATATGAAAGTCTAAGGCCTCTTTATCTGTATAATGATCAATTTTTGATTTTTTTGTCATTGGATTTTGAGTATGTAATATATATGTGAATATATCACTAATAATTTTGTCTTAAATATGAATTTATTATCTTCAACCACTGTTTTTAGTTTTTATACGATGTTGAGCCGTGTTCTTGGTTATTTTAGAGATATTCTGATAGCTATATTTTTAGGAACTTCCATTTACGCTGATGCTTTTTTTGTCGCTTTTAGGCTTCCAAATACATTCAGGAGACTATTTGCTGAAGGCACATTTAATGCGGCTTTTATACCGAGTTATACTGCGGAAAAAATAAAAGGTAAAACAAAGGGTAAAAAATTTGCTGATGAGACTCTAACTTTATTAACTTTGTGGCTTTTTATTATAGTTTTAATAGTAGAAATTTTTACTCCATATGTTGTTTATTTAATTGCTCCAGGATTTATAGAAAATAATACCAAATTTAATTTGGCAGTCGATTTAACAAGAATCACTTTCCCTTTTTTGGCATTAGTAAGTTTGTCCTCCTTTTTTGCCGGGATACTAAACTCTGAAAATAAGTTTGCGGCTGCAGCAGCTGCCCCGATTTTTTTAAATTTAATTCTTATTTTTTCTTTAATTCTCTCATATTATTTGCAATCAGATTATGCTCTTAATTTATCTTATGGTGTTTCGATATCAGGATTAATACAACTAATTTTTTTGATATTTTTTGCATCAAAATACTATCGCCCCTCATTAATTTTTAAAAAAAAGATAGGACGCAAAGTAAAATTTTTCCTTAAAAAACTTTTACCCAGTATTTTCTCCTCTGGAGTGACCCAAATTAGTATCCTGGTAGGAACAATAATAGCGTCATTTCAAGCTGGAGCAGTTTCTTATCTATACTACGCTGATAGAGTATATCAAATAAATCTCGCTATTGCTGGAATTGCGGTGAGTACAGTATCTTTACCAGTGCTCAGTAAATTAATTAAAAATAAAAAAATAATTCAAGCAAATAAAATACAAAACAAGTCCATAGAATTATCTTTATTATTATCTTTACCAGCTGGCATAGCTTTAATTATTGGTTCAGAAGAAATAGTTAATGCTTTATTCGGTTATGGATCATTTACTAAAAATGATATTGCACAAACATCACTAGCACTTAAATACTTTGGTTATGGTATTCCAGCTTTTGCAATCTTAAAAATATTTGCCAATTTCTTTTTTGCTAGAGACAATACAATTACACCGTTTAAAGTTTCGTCTATCGTTGTTTTTATAAATGTTTTAATAAGTATTTTATTTTTTAATAAAATTGGCTTCATTATAATTCCAATTGCTACAACTTTATCTACGTGGATTGGAGTTTTTTATTATTTAATTCTTCTTTCTAAAAATGGTTACTTTAGAATTGAGCCTCAGTTTTATATTTACTTTGCTAAAATCGTATTATCAACATTGATAATGTCTTCTGTTTTCCTTGTAAGTTTAAATTATTTTGCAAAAAACTTGAGTTATTCAAGTGATTACAAAATTTTGTACTTATTATTTATAGTAATCTTTGTAGCTTTATTGTATTTTTTAATTTGTTATTTTTTTAAAATACTTAATTTAAAAAGTTTTAGAACAAATTAATATGAAAAAGGAATTAGTATTTTCTGGAGTCCAACCAACCGGCAATTTGCACCTTGGAAATTATCTAGGAGCTTTAAAAAACTTCGTTGCATTACAAAAAAAAAAAAATTGTTTATATTGTGTTGTTGACTTACATGCTATTACAAGTTTTCAAAATCCGAAAGAGTTAAATTCAAATATATTAGAAACTACTGCAGGTTTTTTAGCCTCAGGATTAGACTCAGACAAAAGTATTATTTTTAATCAATCTTCAGTCAGCGGGCATGCAGAATTAGCTTGGATATTAAATTGCGTTTGTAGGGTTGGCTGGTTAAATCGAATGACGCAATTTAAAGATAAAGCTGGCAAAGACAAAGAGAAAGCTAGTGTTGGTTTGTATATTTACCCAAACTTGATGGCGGCAGACATATTATTATATAAAGCTACACATGTACCAGTCGGAGCAGATCAGAAGCAACATTTAGAATTATCAAGAGATATAGCTCAAAAATTTAACAATGATTTTGGAAAAACAAATTTTTTTCCATTACCTGAGCCTTTAATACAAAAAAATATTTCTCGGGTTATGAGTTTAAGAGACGGAACAAAAAAAATGAGCAAATCTGATGAGTCTGATTTCTCAAGAATTAATTTGAAAGACAGCCCAGATGAGATCATGAAAAAAATTAAAAAAGCAAAAACTGACGCCGACCCAATTACTGAAAATTTAAATGATTATAAAAATAGACCAGAGGCTTATAATTTATTAAGTATTTATTCAGATTTATCAGATCAAACTTTTGAGAAAACTATTAAAGAATTTGCCGGAAAAGATTTTTCCTCTTTGAAAGAAAGATTATCTGAAAAACTTGTTGAGACAATAAGTCCAATCGGAAAAAATATTGTTAAATTAATGAAGGATAAAAAGCACCTGGAAGATGTATTAAAAAAAGGTAAACAAAAAGCCAGTATTATTGCTGAGGAAAACCTAAAAAAGATACGTGAAATAGTAGGATTTGTGTAATATATATATTCTACAATGATACAAGTAGAACAAACACCAAATCCAGATTCGTTAAAATTTTTATCTCAAAAAATTTTATCTAAAGTTGGAACTGAGGAATTTAAAAAATCAAACTTAAAAAACATTAATATTCCTTTTGTAAAAGAGGTATTAAGTCTCTCAGGAGTCGAATTAATTTTAATTTCAGATAAATTTTTAACAGTGAAAAAAGAAAAAAATGTTTCGTGGGATGGCTTAAAGCCAGTAATAATTTCACATTTAAATGATTATTTTGAAAAGAATAGCGATCCAATATTAACTAACAACAAAAAAGATAAAGTTTCTGACGAGAACGAAACTATTTCTAAAATAAAAGATGTATTGGATACCAAAATAAGGCCAGCAGTAGCAAGAGATGGAGGAGATATAAAATTTAAATCTTTTGAAAAAGGCGTCGTTAAAGTAGAATTACAAGGTGCATGTTCTGGGTGTCCTAGTTCGATTATGACTTTGAAGCAGGGCGTACAAAATTTACTTAAACATTATGTTAAAGAAGTAAATTCAGTCGAGGCAATATAAATGAAAAAAAATCTTTCTTACAGAGATAAATTACTTGAATTAGGAAGAATTTATAAAATTACAGAAATACAAAATTACATTAAACGAAAGAAAAATCTTACTACACAACAAATAGAGCATATTTTGAAAAAAAATAATGTTCCAATTCCAAAAGATTTTAATGTAAGCTTTTTTAAAAAAAGTATTACAAATCCAATTTCAAGAGCAGGTAAAGAAGTTTCTGGTATCTACAGCGAAACAACAGGTGGTGTTGAGAGATTTTTCAAAAAAACAAAAAGGGGAGCAACGGGTTTATATGACGACACTACAGGAGGTGTCGGAAATTTTTTCGTTAACTTATGGAGAAACGCAGGGAATATTGGTCTCGGTATCTTAAATACTTTTCCTAAGTTATTTTCAACGGTTTCAAATTTTATTTCTAGTGCTTTTGTTAATACATTTAGTAGTTTTTATACTTCTGAAGTTGAAAAAACAAAAACCAATAAATTGGTAAAAGGTTTTGGAATTGTCGTTTTTGTATGTGCAATTGGTATAGTCTTTTTCACTGTAAAAGAAAACTTTGATAAAACTAATAAAATTCAAATAGTCCAAATTGAGAAAGATAAGTCTAAAAAAATTGAAAAACAAAAAGAAGTAAAAAAGAAAGAAGAAAAAAAACCATCAAAAAAAGTTGAAGAAAAACAAGTAAAAAAAACTGAGCCAAAAAAAGAAAAATCTCCAAGTCAGGTTACAGAACTGGTGTTACCTAATTTAAATATTAAAACTGAAACAGTACTAAGTTTATTCGAGGATGTTGATTATGATTTAAAAACAGTAAGGTATCAAAAAAAGGTAAAGCCAATTTATTTTACTCAGTTTCCTAAAGACCTAGACGAAATTAAAGATACAAAGCTCAAGAAAGAAACATTTATCAAAATTGTTTTACCTTTGGTTGTAGCAGAAAATGAAAAGATATTAGACGATAAAATTAAATTAAGAAAAATTATTTCAAAAAAAATGACGTCTGAAAAAGAAAAATCTTGGTTGAGACTTAAACTAAGAGAATATAAAGTCAAAAATTCAGATTTTTCAGAATTAGATAAAAGAATGGACATTATTCCTGTTTCAATAGCTCTGGCTCAGGCTGCAAAGGAAAGTGGATGGGGGACTTCAAGATTCGCTTTAGAAGGTAATGCAATTTTTGGTCAATGGACTTGGACTGGTCAAGGTATTGAACCTTTAAATAAAGGTAAGCATGAAGGTCATAAAATTTTAAGATTCCCAATATTAAGAGCATCGGTAAAGGCTTATAAAAACAATTTAAATACTCATAAAGGTTATTCAGAATTCAGAGAGAAAAGACATAGTATTAGAAAAAGAAACAAAAGTATTAAAGGGTTAGACCTAACAGACACTCTAGATAAATATGCTCAAACTGGAAAAGAATATACAGACATTTTAGAGCAAATAATTAAACAAAATGATCTATCTGATTTCGAGACTGTTCAATTAACAAACTCGGTTGTTAAAAAAGACATACAACTTTAATCTACTTTTCTTTAACTACAAATTGAACACCAAGCCATCTATAAAAACCGTTTTCTTCCCTTAGGGAACAATTTATTCTCCCACGTTCAGTAGTAAATTTTCCTTCTAAGCCTATTGTAAGTTTATTTTTACCATCTAAACTAATTTTGGAATTTCTCCATTTATCTTCTTCATTTGAAAAGCAATTAATATTTTTTAAATTCTTTAAATTATCATAAAATTGAATATTTACTTTAGGTGGATTATTTTTATCACTTATATATCTCTCCTTAGGTTGAATACTTTTATAAGGAAAAGGTAAAGTTTTAAGTATAGTTTTGAATCTCTCAGTTTCTCCATACTTCTCATTAATTGGAAATCTCGGCATTTCAAAAAAATTTTTAGTGTAATCTACAACACCAGAATGTTGACCAAAGGCATATTTAAAACCTAAATTTACTACAATTTTTTTTAAACTTAAGCTATATTCCCCGAAGGGATAAGAGAAAAAGAAAGAGTTTTTTCCTAGATTTTCTTCAAAGATGCTTATAGATTTTTTTAAATCATTTTCTATGGCAGCATCATCAAAATCAATAAGATAGTCGTGCGTATGGCTGTGATTTCCAATTTCAACAAAGTCATATTTTTCTATTTCCTTAATATTCTCCCAGGACATGTAACCGTTTTTTCCAACTTCTCTTGTGCTTATAAACAAAATAAAAGGGATTTTAGATTCTTTTAGTATCGGCCAAGCGTTATCATAAAATGATTGATAACCATCATCTATTGTAATTAATACTTTTCTTTGATTTTTATTATTATTTAACTCATCTTTAAAATTTGATGGATTTACAAATTTTATATTATTTTTTTTTATCATCTCTAGATGTTCTTTAAAATCAGTCATTCTTATGTTTGTAGAAGGGTATTTATTTTCTTCAAATCGGTGATACATTATAGTAATTATACCAAAATCATCGATGACTGTTTCAGATGAATGCAAATTAAGTTTTAATGTTAAAAAAAATAAAAAGATGATAAACAATTTTTTAATAATTAGCTGCACAGGCAAAAATAATTCATTAGGTTTAAAATATAATAGTAAATTCTTTAAAGAAAAATTACAAAACAATATTAACTCTAACAATTTACTTGTTAGCAATATTATTAGTTTTACTAATAAGTATAAAGTCAAATTAAGCAATAAATACTCTATAATAGTTAATATGGGTCCCGGAAGCTATTCCTCTATAAGAATATCTTTGTCTGTAGCAAAAGGAATTCAAATTGTACATGGATCTAAACTATATGGCTATAAAAGCGACCAATTATCAGAATTAAAACTTGAAAATATTGAGAATTTAATAAAAAATAACCAATTAAAGAATAAAATGGTTAACCCAATTTATCAGCAAGAGGATTAATAATATAAAATGAGTATAATTGAGGAAAAATGTAAAAAAAAAGGTGTTAGACTTACGGAACAAAGAAAAGTCATAGCTAAGGTCATGTCTGAATCAAAATCAACTTTTGGTTCAAAAGACCACCCAGATGTTGACGAGTTACATAAAAGAGTCAGTTTAATAGATAAAAAAATAAGCATTGCAACGGTTTATAGAACTTTAAAACTTTTCGAAGAATCAGGAATTATAGAGCGTCATGATTTTAAAGAAGGTAAGTCAAGGTACGAGCCATCAACAGATGAACACCATGATCATTTAATCGATATTAATACTGGAGAAATAATTGAATTTGTAGATAAAGATATTGAAGAATTACAAATTAAGATTGCAAAAAAATTAGGATATAAATTAGTAGACCATAAACTTGAACTTTATGGATCAAAAGATAAAAAATAATTTGAAAAAGAAAATTTTTATAAAAACCTTCGGCTGTCAAATGAACGAGTACGATAGTAACCGAATATTAGATATAGCAAAAAAAATTAATTATTTTCCGACCAAAAAAAAAACAGATGCAGATTGTTATATAATTAACACTTGTCATATTAGAGAAAAAGCAACTGAAAAAGTTTTCCATGATATTGGTAGAGTAAAAAAGGAATATAAAAATAAAAAAAAACCAATACTCATTATCACTGGATGTGTAGCTCAAGCTGAGGGAGATTTAATTTTAAAAAAAGATCGTTATGTTGACGCGGTTATAGGTCCTCAATCTTATCAATCAATAAATAAAGTTATAAAAGATATAGAGAGTAAAAAAATTCAACATGAGATTACAAATTTTGAAACAATCCAAAAATTTGATCAATTAAAATTAATAAAAAATGACGATTCTAAAATTTCAGCTTTTTTAACAATACAAGAAGGCTGCGATAAGTTTTGTAAATTTTGTGTAGTTCCTTACACTAGGGGAACAGAATATTCTAGAAATTTTAATGAAATATTAAACGAAGCAGATGAACTGATTGATAATGGAGCGCGTGAAATTACTTTATTAGGTCAAAACGTTAACGCATATAAAAATAATAATAAACGTCTCTCCGACCTTATATATGCTTTAGAAAAAAGAAAGAAACTTTTAAGAATTCGCTATACAACTTCACATCCAAAAGACATGACAAGTGATTTACTTGAAGTATATCAAAATAGCGCAAAACTTATGCCACTATTACATTTACCAGTACAATCTGGCTCAGATAAAATACTTAAGAGCATGAATAGAAAACATAATATTAAGGAATATTTAGATATAATAAATATTTTAAAAGAAAAAAATCCAAAAATAAAATTTGCCAGTGATTTTATCATTGCTTATCCTGGTGAAACGGATCAAGATTTTGAAAAAACATGTGAATTAATGGAAAAAGTAAAATTTATAAATTCTTATTCTTTTATTTTTAGCTCAAGACCAGGTACTCCAGCGGGATCTTTGAAAAATATTGAAACAAAACTGGCACAAAAAAGGCTTGTAATATTTCAAAAAATAGCAGAAAAAATTAAACTTAATTATAAACAAAATCTTTTAAATAGTGTAGTAAAAGTCCTATTTGAAAATAAAATGAAGAATGAAAAAAATAAATACTTTGGCAGAGATGAATATCAAAATCCAGTGATAGTTTATTCAAAAAAAAATATAACCGGCCAAGAGAGAGATGTTGTTATTAAAAAATTTACCCAACATACAATTTACGGTGAGCTAACTGACACCGATAAGTTCCTTGCTGCTTAAATATGTCAAAAATACAAAATTTAGATCAGAGCTATAGTCTTAAAAAAATTGATAAAGAGACAATAAATATCAAAGTTCACAATAATGATGTTTTGATATCAGTTGTAGGTGAATTTAATAACAATTTAAATGAGCTAGAGAAATTAACTAAAACTAAAATTTTTTTCAGAGGAAATTCTATTACGATTAAAGGAGATGATAGTGATATTAACAAAGCTTCTGAAGCTATTAAGTTTCTTATAAATAAATATCTGAAAACTAATTTAATTGAAAAACAAGATTTGATGTTATCAGTAAAGGAAAAAAATATGAATTTTAAATCAAATGTTCATAATTTAGATCAACTAATTAAAACCCCGAAGAAAACAGTTATAGCAAGATCAAAGAAACAATCAGATTACATTAAAGCTTTAATAAATAATGATGTAACTATGGCTCTAGGTCCAGCAGGTACAGGAAAAAGTTTTTTGGCAGTATCTGTTGCGATGACCATGTTATTTGAAAAAAAAGTAGAAAAAGTAATTCTATCTAGACCAGCTGTAGAGGCAGGTGAGAAATTAGGATTTTTACCTGGCGACATGAAAGAGAAAGTAGATCCATATTTAAGACCATTGTATGATGCACTTTACGATCTTTTTGGATTCGAAAAAATAAATAAAAAAATCGAGTCAGGTGAAATAGAAATTGCGCCATTAGCATTCATGAGAGGTAGAACTTTGAAAAATTCTTTTGCAATATTAGACGAAGCTCAAAATGCTACTTTGACACAAATAAAAATGTTTTTAACAAGAATTGGTGAAAATTCAAAAATAGTAGTAAACGGGGATCCTTCCCAAATAGATTTAATTAATAAGTCCCAATCAGGTTTGATAAAATCAAAAAAAATTTTAAACAAAGTTAAAGAAATTAAAATGATAGAATTTGATCACAAAGATGTAGTACGTCATCCTTTGGTAACTAAAATTATTCAAGCTTTCAACAAAAATATTGATGATAAAGATTAATGTTATTGTCAAAGACAAAAGCTGGTTAAAATTTATAAAAAAACCAGAGATTTATTTAAAAAAAAAAATTAAAAAAATTCAAAACGATAAATTTTTTGGTAAAAAAAAAAGATATTCTTTCAGTCTTCTTTTGTCTAGTACAGAGGAAATAAAATATTTAAACAAAAAATTTAGAAAAAAAAACAAGTCAACCGATATTTTATCTTTTCCTAACCAAACAAAGAAAAATTTTAAAAGTTTAATCAAATCAAATTCAGAAATATATTTAGGTGATCTAATAATAAATATTAAAAAAATGAAAACCTCAACCCAAGTTTTATTCGAAAAACACTTTAATTTATTATGGATTCATGGTTTGGTTCATTTATTTGGCTACGATCATAAAAATGATAGTAATTTTAAAAAGATGCAAATTATTGAAAATAGATTTCTGAAGAAAATATTAGATGATAAATTTTGTTCTTAATAGCAGATTGTTATTAGTTTTTCTATTACCATTTTTATTTGGATGTACTTCAGTTTTTTCATTTCAACCATATAACTTAACAATAATTAATTTTTTTATTTTTCCATTTATTTTTTATATTTTGTGTAACATCAATAAACGATCAAAAAATAAATATAGAAAAAAACCTCATTTAATAAATTTATTTTATGTTGGATATTTTTTTGGAATTGGATTTTATTTAACAGGAACTTATTGGATTTCGAATTCATTGCAATTTGATGAATCTTTTAAAAATTTAATTCCTTTCACAATCGTCCTTTTACCTTTATTTTTAGGTTTGTTTTACGGACTCGGAGCATTAATTTGCGGCAAATATTTAAAATATGATTTACCATCCCTCTTTTTATTTTGTGCTTCAATTTCTTTCGTAGATTATTTAAGAGCAAAAATATTAACAGGATTTCCCTGGAATCTTTGGGCATATAGCTGGTCTTGGTTTACTGAAACAATTCAAGTTTTAAATCCAATTGGATTATTTGCATTTAATTTATTGGCAGTAACATTATTTTGTTCTCCTTGTATTTTTTTTATAAAAAAACTCAGATATAAAGGGCTATTAATAACTTCATTATTATTAGTTTTTTTTAGTAATTATCTATACGGCAATTACCAATTAAATAGTAATAAAGTAATTACCGCAAAATACGTTAAAGAAAAAAAATTTGTCAATGTTAAAATCATATCACCCAACTTTGATTTAAAATACAATTTATCTGAGGAAGAAACCCTAAAACGAATAAACAATCTTATCAGATATAGTGATATCGAAAAAAATAAAAAAACATTATTCATTTGGCCAGAAGGAGCACTATCTGGAAAATATTTTTTTGAGCTCGAAAAATATAAAAATTTAATTAAAAAAAATTTTTTTAGCAACCACCTTATAGTTCTTGGTATTAATACCATAGATAAAAAAGAAGATAAGTTTTTTAACAGTTTTGTAATTGTAGATCATAATTTAGATAAAAAATTTCAATATGATAAAGTCAAATTAGTCCCGTTTGGAGAATTTTTACCATTTCAAACATTGTTAGAAAAAATTGGCTTAAAAAAAATTACTGAAGGATTTGGGTCTTTTAGTAAGGGAAATAAAAATAAAACATTCCTTTATAACGGTCTAAGTATCACACCTTTAATTTGTTATGAAATAATTTTTCCAGAACTTACCCAAAAATTAAATTTTAATCATAATTTATTAATTAATATCTCAGAAGATGCTTGGTTTGGGGATACGATAGGTCCGTATCAACATTTTTCAAAATCAATTTTTAGAGCAATTGAAAGCGACTCTTATGTTTTAAGATCAGCAAATAAAGGTTTTAGTGCAATAATAAATAACAAAGGTCAAATTATAAAGAGCTTAAAAAACAATGAAACTGGGAATATAGAATATAGGCTACCAATTATTGATAAAAAGGGTGGAAATAAAAATGATTTGATATTTTTTGTCCTTTTATTTACATATTGTTTTATCTCTTTTAGATATAAAAAAAATGACTGAAAAAAATTATTTATTCACTAGCGAGTCAGTTTCAGAGGGCCATCCTGATAAAGTATGTGACAGGATTTCAGATATGGTAGTTGATAGTTATCTATCGAAAGATCCATTTTCAAGAGTAGCTTGTGAAACTTTAACTACTACAAATAAAGTCGTTTTGGCAGGTGAAGTAAGAGGACCGAACATAAGCAAAGATGAAATTACAGAAAAAGTAAGAAACTGCATAAAAGATATAGGTTACGATCAAGAAGGTTTCTCATGGAAAGATCAAACGAAAATCGAGTCTCATCTTCATGAACAATCAACAGATATAGCAATGGGAGTTGACTCAAAAGATAATAAAGATGAGGGTGCTGGAGATCAAGGTATAATGTTCGGATATGCATGTAACGAGACAAATGATATGATGCCAGCACCTATATTTTATTCACATAAAATTTTAAGATTAATGGCTCAAGATAGAAAATCTGGAATTTTAAAAGGTATTGAGCCCGATTCTAAAAGTCAAGTCACAATGCAATATGAAAACGGAAAACCAAAAAAGGTGACCTCTATCGTTATTTCAACTCAGCACTCTAAAGACTTGAACCAAGAAAAGGTAAAAGATCTAATTCAACCATATATTTATAATTCTATACCTAAAGAATTATTAACTGATCTTAAAAACTCTGAAATTTATATAAATCCAACTGGACAATTTATTATTGGTGGTCCAGACGGTGATACTGGACTAACTGGAAGAAAAATAATTGTTGATACTTATGGAGGAGCCGCTCCGCATGGAGGGGGAGCATTTTCGGGCAAAGACCCAACAAAGGTAGACCGGTCCGCTGCTTACGTCTCAAGATACTTAGCTAAAAATATTGTTGCCTCTGGTTTAACAGAGAAATGTTTAATTCAATTATCTTACGCAATTGGCGTTTCTAAACCACTTTCTGTATATGTAAAATTAGCAGAAAAAGATCTTGATAAAACAGTTGAAGTTGAAAAAATTATTAAAAAAAATTTCGATTTATCTCCTCGAGGCATCAGAGAATTGTTGAGTCTTAATAAGCCAATTTATGAGATAACTTCGTCTTATGGACATTTTGGAAGAAAACCCACAAATAATGGTGAATTTTCTTGGGAAAAAACTGATAAAACATCACTTTTTAAAAAGGTGTAATCTTGAAAAAACCTTAATTATTCTTTAATAATAAATAAATTTATTAAAAATACAAAATGGGCTTTTGCCCATTTTTTTTTAGGAGAATTAGAATGCTTAATAGAGGATTGGACAAACTAGAACTTTTAAGAATTGTAGACGCAGTAGCTAACGAGAAATCAATAGATAAGGATATCGTTATTGGCTCTATGGAAAGTGCTATACAAAAAGCCGCCCTAACAAAATTTGGAAATAATAATAATATTTTAGTGAAGATTGATAGAGAAACAGGCAATATTAGTATTCAAAAAGTTTTAGACATCGTTGAGAAAGTAGAGGATCCAAGTCGTGAGATTACATTAAAAGATGCCAATTCAATTAACAATAAAGAGGAACTCAAACTAGGTGATAAAATTTATGAAGACTTGCCCCAAGTAGATTTTGGAAGAATAGCAGCACAAAGCGCTAAACAAGTAATAAATTCAAAAGTTAGAGAAGCGGAAAAAAATAGACAATATGAAGATTTTATAGATAAACAAGGTTCAATATTAAGCGGAATAATCAAAAGACTTGAATATGGAAATGTAATAATTGATCTCGGTAGAGCAGAAGGTGTTATCAAAAAAGACGAACTTATTCCAAGGGAAGTACTTAAGACAGGAGAAAGAGTAAAAGCATATTGTTATGAAGTCAAAAAAGAATTAAAAGGACATCAAATATTTTTATCTAGAGCGCACCCACAATTTTTAGCAAAATTATTTTTCCAAGAAGTTCCAGAAATCTATGAGGGCGTAATAGAAATAAAGTCTGTTGCCAGGGATCCTGGTAGCAGAGCAAAAATATGTGTAAATTCAAAAGATACTTCTATAGACCCTGTAGGGGCATGCGTAGGAATGAGAGGAAGCAGAGTTCAAACAATCGTTAATGAATTACACGGCGAAAAAATTGATATTATTAAATGGACTGAAGACCTACCAACTTTAATTTCCGAGTCTTTATCTCCAGCAGAAATTCAAAAAGTTCTTATAGACCAAACTAATAAAAAGATTGATGTTATTTTAAGTGAAGAAAATTTAAGTAAGGCCATAGGAAGAAGAGGTCAAAATGTTAGACTAGCATCAAAATTAACTAATTTTGAAATTGATATTTTAACCGATAAAGAGGACTCAGAAAGAAGGCAAGCAGAATTTAAAGACAAAACTGAAGCATTAATAAAAAATCTAGAGGTAGACGAAACACTTGGCCAGCTATTAGTTTCAGAGGGTTTTCAAAGTATTGAAGAAATATCACAGGCTGAACCAGATAGTATTTCAAAAATAGAGGCAATAGACGATGATACTGCAAAAGAATTAATTAAAAGATCTAAAGAGAGTTTAATTAAAGTTGAGGAAGAAGTTAGCAAAAGATTAAAAGAACTTGGCGTAGAAGATGAGCTCGTTAATTTGAAAGGAATGACACAAGGCATGCTCGTAATTTTAGGACAAAAAAATATTAAAAAACTATCTGACTTTGCAGACTTATCAACTGATGAATTAGTAGGAGGGTTTGATGAAGTCAAAGGTAAAAAAATAAGACTACAAGGTTACTTGGAAGAATTTTCCCTTACCAGAGAGGAGGCAGATCAATTAATTATGTCTGCTAGAGACATTGTTTTTAAATAATCTATGGATAAAAATAAAGAAAAGAAAAAAACATTAACAATTTCATCAAGTTTTAAAAAAAAAGTTGATCCTAGTTCTTTTGCAGAAAGGAGCAATAGAAAATCTTTTGCCATTTCCAATAATAAAAAAATTAGCTTAAGAGGCTCGAAGAACTTTAAAAAAACAGGTCCAATGGATCCAATTAAAAAGGACTATTCTGATTCTAGAAATAAAAAATTTACAAGAAAATTCGTTGAACAACAAGCAACTAAAGCTTTCATTAAAAAGGATGAAAAGCCCACGGGAAAAAGTAAATTAAAACTTAAAACCCCGATAGATAAAAGGGATTTTAAATTGACTGTTTCAAGAGCTCTTAACGTAGAAGAAATTGAAATTAAACAGAGAAGTCTAGCATCTGTCAAAAGAGCAAGACTAAAAGACAAAAAAAATAATCCTGATATTGAAGAAAAAAAAGAATACAAAAAAGTAATTAAAGAAGTTAAAATTCCTGAACAAATAACTATTCAAGAATTATCAAATCGGATGGCAGAAAAATCAAGCGATATAATAAAGTTTTTATTTAACATGAAAGTAATGGCCACAATTAATCACACAATAGATAAAGATACCGCAGAGTACATAGTTAAAGAGTTTGGTCATAAAGCTATTTTAGAAAATTTGGAACCAAAGGAAATTAAAAAAAATCAAACAATGAGCGGTAAAATAGAAAAAAGGCCACCTGTAGTTACAATAATGGGGCATGTAGATCATGGCAAAACATCTTTATTAGATGCACTGAGGCAGACCAATGTGGTGTCAGATGAATTTGGTGGTATCACTCAACATATTGGGGCATATCAGGTAAAAACGGAAAACAATCAACTAATTACATTTATAGATACTCCTGGACACGCAGCTTTTACTGAAATGAGAGCTAGAGGTTCAAAAATAACAGATATAGTTATTCTAGTTATTGCAGCTGATGACGGAATTAAACCTCAGACTATAGAGGCAATAACTCACGCAAAAGCAGCTAAAGTTCCAATTATAGTAGCAATTAATAAATCTGATTTGCCCAATAAGAATATAACAAAAATAAAAAACGATCTAATGAAATACGAACTAGTTGCAGAAGATTTGAGCGGAGATACACTTTTTGTAGAAGTTTCTGCTACCAAAAAAATTAATTTAGATAAATTAAAGGAAAGTATTTTGCTTCAGTCTGAAATATTAGATTTAAGGGCGTCCCTAACAGATAAAGCCTCTGGAGTTGTTATAGAGTCTAAAATAGATAAAGGGAAAGGACCAGTTTCAACAATTTTAGTTTCAAACGGAGTATTAAGAAAAGGAGATTATTTTACTTGCGGTAGAACATGGGGAAAAATTAGAGCCATGATTGACCATGAAGGAACTTCAATCGATGCGGCATTACCTTCAGCACCGGTTGAAATTCTTGGAATGAATGACTCAGCTTATGCTGGAGCAGAATTTTTAGTGACTGAAGATGAAGATAAGGCAAAAGAGATTTCAGAATTTAAACAAGACAAGCTGTCAAAAAATAAAATAATAATAAATGATAAATCAAAGCTGTTTGATAATAAAGAAGAAAAAAATGAACTCAATGTTATTTTAAAATCAGATGTTCAAGGGTCTAGCGAAGCACTTAAAATGGCAATTGAGAAAATAACACACCCAGAAGTAAAAGCAAAAATAATATTGTCTGAAATTGGAATGATTAACGAAACTGATCTGTCTTTAGCAAAAGCATCAAATGCTCTTTTAATAGGTTTTAATGTTAAAGCTAACAGAGAGGCTAAAAAAATATCTGAGGAACAAAAAATAGAAATTCAGTATTTTAATATAATTTATAAAGCTATAGAATATGTTGAAAAAAGGCTTTCCGGATTATTAGAGCCAGATACAAAAGAAATTGCACTCGGCTCAGCAGAAGTACAAAAAATATTTAAAGTCTCAAAATTTGGTCAAGTTGCGGGATCTAAAGTTATAGAAGGTGAAATTCAAAATAAATCGAAGGCGAGAATTGTAAGGGACGGCACAGTAGTATATGAAGGTGAGATCTCAAGTATCTTTAGAGAAAAAAATGCAGTTAAAGAGGTAAAAAATGGATTAGAGTGCGGTATAAGCTTGAGAGATTTTATTGATTTCAAAGAGAAAGATATAATAGAATCTTATCAAATCCAAAAAATTGACAGAACTATATGATTAATAGCAATTTTAATAATAAGGGTTACTCTCAAAGACAGCTAAGAGTGGGCGAATTAGTAAAGCAGAGTCTAGGAGAAATATTCATTAAAAATGAGACAAAGATATCATCCTTTAACTCTGGATTTATAACAGTAACTGAAGTTAGAATGACACCAGACTTGAAAACAGCTAGAGTTTATGTGATACCACTAGGTGGAATTGATATGAAAGAAATTGTTCGCGTGTTGACTGATAACGCACATCTTGTTAGAAAAGCTTTATCAAAAAAACTAAGTTTAAAATTTCTTCCTAAACTAAATTTTATTGAAGATAATTCTTTCGAATATGCAGAGAAAATTGAAAGACTAATTAAAAAGAATAAGAAAAATGAAACAGAAAAAAAAAGATATAATTAAATCATTTGCAATTAATAAAAACGACGTCGGATCAGCTGAAATCCAAATAGGTCTTCTTAGTAGTAAAATTGAAAAATTATCAACACATTTTAAAAAATTTAAAAAAGATAAACATTCTACGATTGGATTATCTAAGTCAGTTAATAAAAGAAAAAAATTATTAAGCTACCTAAAAAAAAGTAAACCAAAATCGTATGAAAAAATAATAAAAGAATTAGGCTTAAGAAAATAATGTTTAAAATTCACAAAGAAGAAATAGAAATTAATGGCAAAAAGATCCAACTTGAAACTGGAAAAATAGCAAGACAAGCCGATGGTGCAATTATTGCAACTTGTGGGGAAACCGTTGTAATCGCTACCGCAGTAGGAGCAAAAAAGCTTAATGAAGGACAAGACTATTTTCCTTTATCAGTCAATTACCAAGAAAAATATTATGCTGCTGGTAAAATACCAGGTGGTTATTTTAAGCGAGAAGCTAGACCTACTGAGGCTGAAACTTTAATTTCAAGATTGATTGATAGACCAATAAGACCATTGTTCCCTTCCAGTTTTATGAATGAAGTTCAATTATTACCAACAGTTTTGTCTTATGATGGAGAAAATCAACCAGATATACTTTCTATAATTGCATCTTCAGCCGCACTTTCAATTTCAGGACTTCCTTTTCAAGGTCCTATAGCTGCAAGTAGAGTGGGTTATAAAGATGGAGAATATCTATTGAACCCATCTCCTGAAGAACTTAAAAATTCAGAACTTGATTTGGTTGTTGCAGGAACAAAAGAGGCGGTTTTAATGGTTGAGTCAGAAACCTCAGGTTTACCCGAAAAAGTTATGCTTGACGCAGTAAAATTTGGACATGAAAATTTTATCCCAATTATTAAAGCTATTGAGAGATTAACAAAAAAAGCAGGAAAGCCAAAATGGGAAATTGAAGAAAAAGATAATTCAGAAGTAAAGAAAAAAATAACTAAAGCTTTTGAGGCAGATCTTAGAAAAGCTTTCAAAGAAGTTGATAAGAAAAAAAGATCAACAGCGATTTCAGAGATAGATAATAAATGTAAAGAAATGTTTAAAGATGACGAAGCAGTTTCTGAAAATCAAGCTATGGCTGAACTTAAATCTCTTGAAAAAGATATTGTTAGAACTGCAATCTTAAAAGATAAAAAAAGAATAGATGGCAGAGGCCTTGCTGATGTTAGAAAAATTGAATGTGAGGTAGGTGTATTACCTAGAACTCATGGTTCTGCACTTTTTACAAGAGGTGAAACCCAAGCCTTGGTAGTTACTACTTTAGGTATGTCTGATGATGAGCAAAGACTTGAAAGTTTGGATGGAATGCAAAGATCAAGTTTTATGCTACATTACAATTTTCCTCCTTTCTCAGTTGGTGAATGTGGAAGAGTTGGAACCGGAAGGCGAGAAATAGGTCATGGCAAATTAGCTTGGAGAGCGATTAATTCTTCGTTACCCAAAAAAGAGAATTTCCCTTACACTTTAAGAGTTGTGTCAGAAATAACAGAGTCCAATGGTTCTTCCTCTATGGCTACTGTTTGTGGTACTTCACTTGCTTTAATGGATGCTGGGGTACCTATAAAGGAACCGGTAGCAGGAATAGCAATGGGCCTTATTAAAGAAGGAGATAAGTTTTCTGTACTTTCAGATATTTTAGGAGACGAAGACCATCTTGGAGATATGGACTTTAAAGTTGCAGGAACAAAAAATGGCATCACATCTTTACAGATGGATATTAAAATAACAGGAATAACTTTTGAGATAATGGAACAAGCTCTTAACCAAGCCAAAAACGGGAGAGAACATATTTTAAGTGAGATGAATAAAGCAATTAAAACATCTAGAAAAGAATTTTCAAAACATACTCCAAAAATGGAAACAATAAAGGTCGATAAAAAAGATATAGCGACTGTAATTGGAAAAGGCGGCGCAACAATAAGAGAAATAGTTGAAACATCTGGTGCAAAAGTAGATGTAAAAGATACAGGCGAAGTTACTGTAGCAGCTCCAGATGAAAAATCTAGAAATTCTGCTATAGAAATAATCAAAAACCTAATAGCAAAACCTGAAGTCGGTAAAATTTACAAGGGTAAAGTAGTAAAAATTATGGAGTTTGGAGCCTTTGTTAATTTTTTAGGAAAACAAGACGGGCTAGTTCATATTTCTGAACTTGCAGGAAAAAGAGTTGCTAAAGTAACTGACGTTGTGAAAGAGGGCGATGAAGTATCAGTAAAAGTTCTTGGTTTTGATAGGGGAAAAGTTAAACTATCGATCAAACAAGCGGTTGCCTAAAATATTAAATTTTATACTCAAAATTTTGAGTTTCATCATTGACTTGAAGTTCAATAGCACCATTTCTTAAATGAAAATTTCTTGCCATATCTGTTAATGGAGAAAGTGTAACCAATCTATTTAAATGGTTGGATTTTTTAATTTTTTTAAATACTTCCTTTACAATAAGCTTGCCTCCACCTTTTTTCTTCGACCAGACAGTGTAAGCAATAGCTATTTTCCCAACTTTTTGATCTCTTCTAATACTTTGCAGATGTGCGTCTCTTGTCATTAAATCTAATTCCTTTACAGTTTTTGGTATTTCATTAGTGAAACCAAAACACATTATTGCACAAATTTCGTTTTTGTACTTAACACCATATATTTTACGACCAAAATTTGTTCTAAAGTCATTATTTAACTCAGGTCTAATTGGATCTTCACTTGTATTACAGGACTTGAGTTCAATAAGCTCAGCTCCTTTAATCCAATCAAAAAAATTTTCAAATTTTTCTTTAACCTTTTTATTTAATTCTTTCATTTTTCTTATAAGTTTTAAACTTTTTTTTTTATTTAGGAGTTATTATTTATGCAATCTAGTAATGTGATTTTCGCAAGTTAAGTTATATTTTTAGGATCTGGCATTCCAACTTTGTTATATCCCGCATCAACATAATGTATTTCTCCAGTGACTCCACCAGCTAAATCACTTAGTAAATAAAGTGCTGAATTTCCTACATCATGAATATCAACGTTTCTTTTCAAAAAAGAGTGATTTTCATTCCATTTGTATAAAAACTTTGCATCACCAATTGCAGATGCAGCTAACGTCTTTATTGGTCCAGCACTTATAGCATTCACTCTGATCTTTTTTTGTCCAAGATCTCTTGCTAAATATTTTACACTTGCCTCTAAAGCAGATTTGCAAACCCCCATAACATTATAATTTGGAATTGCTTTTGTAGATTCATAAGTAAGAGTTAACAAACTTCCACCTTCTTTCATTACTTTAGAAGCTTCTTTGGATACTTCAGTAAAGGAAAAACAAGAAATAAGCATACTTCTTAGAAAGTTTTCTCGTGTTGTATTTAAATACTCTCCTGATAATTCTGATTTATCTGAAAAAGCAACAGCGTGAACTACGAAATCAATTTCTCCCCATTTTGATTTTATACCTTCAAAAAGGTTTTTTACATCCTCCTTTTTCTCTACGTCACAGCTAAAAGTGACTTTTGATTTAAGTTTTTCAGCTAAAGGTATAACCCTCTTTTTTAATGCGTCACCCAAGTATGTGAAAGCTAACTCAGCACCAGACTCTGCGAGTTTTTGAGAAATTCCCCAAGCAATTGATCTTTCATTAGCAACTCCCATTATTAGTCCTTTTTTACCTTTCATTAAACTCATAATTATACTTTCTCAAAAATTAAAGCAGCGTTTGTACCACCAAAACCAAAACTATTAGACATTACAGAATTAAGTGAGACTGCTTTCTCAGTTTTTGTAATTATAGGAAATTTTTTAGCCTCTTCATCCATTTCATTTATGTTTGCAGACGCAGCAATAAAATTATTTTTCATCATAATTAAACAATAAATCGCTTCATGAACTGAAGCGGCACCTAAAGGGTGTCCCGATAAAGATTTTGTGGAACTAATTTTAGGAATTTTTTCTCCAAAGGTTTTTTGCACAGCATTTAATTCTGTAATATCACCAACAGGAGTTGAGGTCCCATGGGTATTAATATAGTCAATTTTGTTCTTTGAAGTGGCTATAGCCATTTGCATACACCTTACTGCACCCTCACCAGAAGGAGCTACCATATCATAGCCATCAGATGTTGCGCCGTAGCCAGTTAACTCAGCATAAATTTTTGCCCCTCTTGCTTTTGCATGCTCATACTCTTCAAGTACCAATACACCAGCTCCACCAGCAATAACAAATCCATCTCTAGTTTTATCATATGCTCGTGAAGCAGTTGCAGGTTTATCATTATATTTTGAAGATAAGGCAGTCATTGCATCAAACATTGCAGTCATCGCCCAATGAATTTCCTCACTTCCACCTGCAAAAATAATATCTTGTTTTCCTATTTGAATTAATTCCATCGCATTACCTATACAGTGTCCACTGGTTGCACAGGCAGAACTCATTGTATAATTTGTTCCTTTAATTTTAAAAGGCACAGCAAGTGTAGCTGAAGCTGTGCTACCCATAGTTCTTGGAACAATAAACGGCCCCATCAGTTTTGGGGTCTTAGCCCTAGTTTTATCTGCAGCGAAAATAACATTTTCAATAGATGGTCCACCTGAACCCATAATAATTCCAGTTTTAAAGTTACTCACCTCTTTTTCCTCTAAACCAGAGTCTTTGATCGCCTCTTTCATTGCAATATAATTATAAGCTGAGCCAGACCCCATGAATCTAATAGTTTTTCTGTCAACAAAATCTGAAAGTTTTATGTTGGGTTTACCGTGAACATGACTCTTTAAATTATGCTCCTTATATTCTTCAGCAAAAGAAATTCCTGACTTTGAATTTAAAAGTGAATTATGTACTTCTTCTTGATTATTACCCAAACAAGATACTATACCAAGACCTGTAATAACAACTCTTCTCATGACTTAAACAAACCTACTTTCAAATTTTCTGCTACGTAGATTACTTTTCCATCAGCATCTAATGTACCATTTGCTAATCCTACTACAGCGCCCTCTTTTTTTAAAATTCTTTTTATATTTATTTTATAAGTAGCCATCTTAATTTTTTTTAACACTTCACCGGTAAATTTAACTGTACTTACTCCTAAAGCCCTTCCTTTACCTGGTTCTCCTGTCCAACCAAGATAAAATCCAACCAGTTGCCACATAGCGTCTAATCCAAGACACCCAGGCATTACAGGGTCTTTTTGAAAATGACATTTAAAAAACCATAAATCATCTTTAATGTCTAATTCTGCTTCCAAATAACCTCGTTTGAAAGATCCAGTGTTATTTTCAATTTTAGTTATTCTATCAAACATAAGCATCGGAGGTAGCGGTAATTTCGCATTCCCTTCTCCAAAAAGAATACCGTTACCACAATCAATTAAATCTTGATAACTATAACTGTTCTTTTGCTTCATTTTAAAATATGGTTTTACTTGATTAAAGAGATTAATTATATATAAATAGTTTAGATTTATAAAGTAAGCAAAATCGATGATAATCAGTAATAATTTAAAAATGTATGCCCAAAAACTAAGATCATCAAATCTTAGACCCACAAAACAGCGGTTAAAGATTTGTCAGTTTTTATTTGATAGAAAAAAAACCTTTCATTTTACTGTTGAGACATTGAATAAAAAAATAAACAAAAACAGAGCTATGAAAGTTTCTTTAGCAACAATCTATAATACAGTTGAAGCATTCACTAGTGCTGGGTACCTGAAAGAAATTTTAACTAGTAAAAATAAAAGTTATTATGATACGAACATTAAGTCGCATCACCACTTTTATGATGAAGGTAGTAAAGAACTTACTGATATTAATTATAGCCAAATAAAACTAAGCAAAGTTCCTGTCCCTCCAAAAGGTAAAAAGATAAAAAATCTCGAAGTTGTAATCAGAATTCAAAAATAGTTATCTTTTATTGACTTTCTAGTTTAGAATTATTATAAACTACATATTAACTTAAATTTGTATGAGTGTTGATTTTAAAAAAAATGGAAATGGTAAATGTCCTGTTATGCATGGCGGTATAACAAAAGCAGGTGAGTCAAATACATCTCGACTTTGGCCAAATAGTATTAATTTAGATATTTTACATCAACACGATACAAAGACTAATCCCCTACCTGGATTTAATTACAAAAAAGAAGTTAAAAAATTAAATTTTAAAGCCCTGAAAAAAGATTTACTTAAATTGATGACAGATAGCCAAGAATGGTGGCCTGCAGATTTAGGAAGTTATACAGGGCTAATGGTTAGATTGACTTGGCACCAAGTTGGAACTTATAGAGAATTTGACGGCAGACCAAATGTTGGTTCACATAGGTTTTCTCCACAAGACTCATGGCCAGATAACACAAACCTGGATAAAGCTAGACGTCTTCTTTGGCCGATTAAAAAAAAATATGGAAATAGATTAAGTTGGTCAGATTTAATGGTTTTAGCTGGCACGATGGCTTATGAAAAAGCTGGTTTTAAAACTTTTGGATTTTCATTTGGTAGAGAAGATATATGGGCGCCTGAAAAAGATGTTTACTGGGGAAAAGAAACTGTTCCACTAGCTGTAAATAGATATGGAGATCCTCAAGATCGTTCTTCTTTAGAGGCACCTTTAGCAGCGTCACATTTTCAATTAGTATACGTTAATCCAGAAGGTGTAGAAGGAAAACCAGATCCTGTAAGGACTGCTATGGACGTTCGAGAGACGTTTGGTCGAATGGGAATGAACGACGTGGAAACAGCCGCGCTAACAGTAGGCGGTCACTCAATTGGAAGAGCACATGGTAATGGTGATCCTGCAAATTTAGGACCAGAGCCAGCGGGAGCAGATATTCATGAACAAGGTTTTGGATGGGTTCAAAAAAATGGTGGCACGGGTGTAAATCAAATTACATCAGGCCTAGAGGGTGCATGGACAACTAATCCAGATAAATGGGATCATCAATATTTAGATCTTTTACTTAATTATGAGTGGGAAAGTAAAAAAAGTCCAGCTGGAGCTTGGCAGTGGGAACCGATTAATTTGGAGGAAGAAAAGAAGCCTGTAGATTTAGGCGATCCTACAAAAAAAGCTAGACTTATGTTCACGGATGCAGATATGGCTATGGCCATGGATCCAGAATACAGAAAAATTTCTGAAAGATTTTATAAAGATCCTAAATTTTTCGAGGACTCATTTGCTCGTGCTTGGTTTAAACTAACGCACAGGACGATGGGAAACAAAGACAACTATATTGGTCCTTGGGCACCTAAAGAAGATCTCCTTTGGCAGGGTAATGTTAAACCTTCTAAAAAGAAATATAGTGTAGAAAAAGTTAAAAAAATGATTGCAGCAAGTAAACTAAGTAATAGTGATTTAATAACTACGGCTTGGGATAGTGCTAGAACATATAGAAGAACAGATAAAAGAGGTGGAGCAAACGGAGCAAGAATTAGATTAGAGCCAATGAAAAATTGGGAAGCAAACGAACCTAAAAGACTTTCAAAAGTGCTAAAAGTTTTAGAAAATATTGCAAAAAAAACTGGCGCATCTATTGCTGATACGATTGTTCTTGCAGGAAATGTTGGTTTAGAAAAAGCAATCAAAAAAGGTGGCTCAAAAGTCAAAGTTCCATTTAATCCAGGCAGAGGTGACTCAACTCAAGAACAAACAGAAAATAGAAATTTCAAATGGTTAGAGCCTTTACACGATGGATTTAGAAATTTTGTTAAATCAGATTACTCTGTAATGCCTGAGGAACTTATACTAGAGCGAGCTTCTTTGATGGGTTTAACCGCTCAAGAAATGACTTGTTTAGTTGGCGGTATGAGAGTTTTAGGAACAAATCATGAGTCTGCAGAAAAAAAAGGTATATTAACCGACAAAGTTGGAACCTTAACAAATGACTTCTTTATCAACTTAGTTGATATGAAATATATTTGGAAACCAACAGGTAAGAACTCTTACGATATGATTGATCGTAAAACTAACAGAGTTAAATTTACTGCATCTAGAGCTGATCTAGTTTTTGGCTCAAACTCAATACTTCGATCTTATTCTGAGATATATGCCCAAGATGATAATAAGGAAAAATTTGTTAAAGATTTTGTTAAAGTGTGGACGAAAATAATGAATGCTGATAGGCCAAATCTAAAAAAATTAAATTAATATGACTGAATTTACACATGGTATTCATGGTGCAGCTAGACGGATTTACGAAAATAATAAGGGCTCACTTGTAAGGACGCTCGTTTACACTATAGGTCATTTTATAATAGCCATCACAGTTTTAATGTTAGTTGCTGATGTTAGTTTCATGATTGCACTTACTGATGCAATAGTTGAACCTCTTGCAAATACAGTTTGGTATTTTTTACTTGATAAATTTTGGGCCTCTAAAGTAAGTTCTAAATAAACTTATAATCTTCCCCAAATATTATTTCTACTGATCCAGCCTTTAAAATTTTCAGTTCTAATTTTACACCAATCTTTATTGCATTTTGATATTATAACTAATCTCCCTTTTTCTAAATTGGCTAAAGGTTTTGAGTATAAAGTAGGACGTTTGTAAAGTATCGATTTTTCAGTGGTAATACCTCCCTTTTTTTTTGATAATTGAGAAATATGAATCCAACCAGAATTATTTTCATGGTCTTGTACTTTTCTAAAATTTTCTGACTTATCTTTAATTAAAACCGGTAAATTTTTTTTTTTATAAATTATTTTAATTGGATAATCAAAAGATGGCCCTAACCTTAAATTTACTTTTTCATTTCTTAATGTAAGAAAGTATTCTTCGGAAGCCAAAGTGTTAAAAATGAAATAAAAAATCAAAATCAATTTTAACATTTGTTAATACAATTCTTATTTCTACTTAAATTTATAGTTCTAAAACTCATTTTAATTGAATTAAAAACAATCATTTTTTTTTCCATACCTGAATTAAAGTTAAGTATTGAATTTACTACCTCATTTGCTTGTAAGGTTCCCATAATACCAGTTAAAGTTGGTATGACACCTTCTGTTTCACAATTGTTTATTTGCTCGGGAATTTCTGGCATAAAACACCTGTAACAAGGACTTTTTTTTTTAAAATTAAATTTAAAAATATGTCCATCAAACCCGCTTACTGCTGCGGATATTAAAATTTTTTTTTGTTTAAGACTGGAGTCATTCACTAATAGTCTAGTTTCGAAATTGTCTGTACCATCACAGACAATATCAAAATTTTTAATTAGTTTTTCAATATTATTCTTATTAGCTCTTATGTTGTATGACTTAACTTTAAGATTTTTATTAATTAATTTTATTTTTTTTCTTACAACATTAACTTTATATTTTCCAATATCATCTAAGTTGTAAATGATTTGTCTATTCAAATTAGATAATTCAACTTTATCATTGTCTACTATACCAATGGTACCAACCCCTAGATTTGCAAGATAAACTGATAAAGGACATCCTAAACCGCCCATACCTAGTATAAGAACTTTTGAGGATTTTATTTTTTTTTGCCCAACAACCCCAATTTTTTTTAAAATTATTTGTTTTGAATATTTTTGATACTCTTTACTAGAAATTTTCATTTTTTTTAATTAAGACTTTTGTCGTTAATTAATAGATTTTTGACTATTTCTTCAGATATAATTGAGGCGATAAAACTTTTTTTGTTTTTTTTTATTTGAGAAATTTTACCATTAGAGCGTATAATTGTTACAGCATTATAATCTTTATTAAAACCTATATCTTTTTTAGATACATCATTTGCTATTATCCAGTCGGCATTTTTATTTTTTAATTTAGTTCTTGAATTTTGTAACAGTTTTTCTGTTTCAGCTGAAAATCCTATAACTAATTTTGGACGGTGTTGATTATTTTTACCTATATAATTTAAAATATCTATAGTATTATTCAACTCAATATTCTCTTTTTCTTTATTTTTTTTAATTTTATTTTTATGAAGAATTGATGGTTTAAAATCTGAGACCGCAGCAGTACAAACTGCTACATCTACGGGTAAATTTTTTTTAACTGCGTTAAACATTTCATCTGATGTTTTTACCTTTATAATTTTTAAACCTTTTTCTACTTGAAGGTTTGAGGGTCCCGCAATTAAAGTAGTTTTAATACCCATTTTTTTTAAAGCCAAAGCTATTTCGTACCCTTGTTTTCCACTTGACTCATTAGAGATGTAACGCACTGGATCCAAGTATTCTCTTGTTGGGCCTGTAGTAACTAAAGCTTTGAATCTTTTGTTTTTGACTATGTTTCTTTTAAAAAAGTAATCTTTGACTTCTTTCAATATTTTTTTAGGACTTAACATTTTTCCTTTTCCAAATTCACCACATGCCATCTGTCCTTCAGTCGGTCCAATAAATTTATAGCCGTAAGTTATCAATTTTTTACAATTTTCTTGAGTAGCTTTATGATTCCACATTCTTACATTCATTGCTGGTACCAAAATGATATCTTTATTCGAAGCTAAAATAATTGTTGATGCTAAATCTTCTGCTTTTCCCTGACTGAGCTTACTTATTATATTTGCTGTAGCTGGAACCACTAAAATTAAATCCGACCATCTTGAAAGAGCTATGTGATCTATTTCAGACTCATTTTCAACATCAAATAAGTTTTCATATACTTTTCCTCCAGATAATGAAACCAAGGATAATGGCGTAACGAATTGCTTACCACTTTTAGTAAGGACTATCTTAATATCAAAATTATCTTTTTTTAAAAGCCTTATGAGATCCAAAGATTTATATGCAGATATTCCACCACCAATTACAACTAGAATTTTTTTGTTTTTAGTTTTCATCTAAGTAATTAAAATACTAAAAATGATATAATAACAACACCTAATATTGAAATTAAAACATTATTTCTAAAACTTTTTAATCTTAATTTTTCTATTTCAAGAGAACTATTACTGCTATTCGTTAAATTTAACTTACCTTCAGCGATAAGTTGTAAAGCGTGGTTAGCCTTATCCATAAAATCGGGGAGATCTGGTATTCTTTTTAAAATCTCTCCTGATGTATCAATTGCACTTGTAATTGTTGCCTTTGGCCCCTTTAAACTTTCCAACCAGTTTTCTAGAATAGGTTTTGAGACATTCCATATATTAGTTTCTGGGTATAATTTTCTTGCAACACCTTCTACGACCACCATTGTTTTTTGGAGTAATAAAAGCTGTGTTTGTGTAGCCATATTAAATTTTTCTGTTATTTCAAATAATTGTGAAAGTAAATTCCCGCCTGATATATCTTTAATATTTTGTCCAAATATTGGTTCTCCAACAGATCTTAATGCTTGAGCAAATTCCTCTTTGGATGCTGTTTTGGGAACTAATCCTGCTTGAAAATGGACTTCAGCTACTTTTACGTAATCTCTTTTTATAAATCCATATAGTATTTCAGCTAAATATTTTTTATTATATTTATTTAACCTTCCCATTATTCCAAAATCTACAGGAATGATATTTCCATTATTATCAACAAATAAATTACCTTCGTGCATGTCTGCGTGAAAAAAACCATCTCTGACAGCTTGTCTTAAAAAATGTTGAATTAAATTTTCAGCAATGTTTTTTAAATTCACATTCTTTTCTTTTAGTGCACTATGATCTCTTATTGATACTCCATTAACTTTATCAAGTGTTAATACTTTTTTTGAGGTAAATTCCCAATAAATTTGTGGAACTCTGAATCCATTATCCTGTCTTGTGTTTTCAAATAATTCATTTGCGGCAGCTGCTTCAAATCTTAAATCCATTTCAATATTTGTTATTTCTCTTAAAAGGTGAACTACCTCTACAAGTTTTAACCTTCTTGATTTTTTTACAATACTTTCAACAATATAAGCAAATAACATTAATGCGTCTAACTCTTGATTAAAAATTTTTTCAATTTCAGGTCTTAAAATTTTTATAGCCACCTCTTTTTCTTCTCCGTTAACTCTTATTTTTGCTAAATGAACTTGAGCTATAGATGCGGCGGCAATAGGTTCTGATAAACTTTTAATATTTTCAAATTGTTTATTACCTATTTCTTTTTTCAAAATTTCCTTGGCCTTCTCAAAACTAAAAGGCGGTAATTTATCTTGTAATTTTTCTAAATCTAGAGCCAATTCTTTACCTATTATGTCCGGTCGAGTAGCTAGAAACTGACCAAGTTTAATAAATGTTGTACCCATGCCTTCTAAGGCATCGCATAATTTTTCACCTGAAGATTTAGAGTGATTAAAAGAGGTTTTTTTAGATCCGATTGATATTAAATCAAAAAAGACTTTTAAAACAAAGGGTATTTTATATAACTGATTTATTGTATCTAATGCTCCTGACGAAGTTAGTTTTCTTGCAATTTTAATCAACTGTGTAATTCTTTTAATCATAATTAAATTTTCCAACCTGTATGTATTGCTGCTATCCCATTTGTCAAATTTCTGTACTTTACATGAGAAAAACCGTTTTTTTCAATTTTTTTCAACAAATCTTTCTGATCGTAAAATTTATCTATACTCTCAATTAAATATTCATATGGCATTCGATTTCCAACTATAATTTTACCGATACTAGGAATTATCTTAGAATATTGTTTATATACTTTGTTTAAAATTTCGTTTTCTACTTTTGAAAATTCAAGGCAAAAAAATCTTCCTCCTGGTTTTAAAACTCTGTGTGCTTCTTTTAAAGATTTATTAATATTTGAAACATTTCTTATTCCAAAACTGATTACATAAAAATCAAAAGTATTTTTTTTAAATGGCAAATTTTCAGCATTTGACAAAACCCATGTTAAATTATTCAAATGACTTAACTTACTTTTGCCAATTGAAAGCATTTTTGAATTAGGTTCTACACATGTAATTTTACTTTCATTATTTGTTTCAGCAGAACATAATTTAGCTATATCACCAGTCCCTGATGCAACATCAATTATTTTGTTATACTTTTTTGGCGCAATCCAAGAAATTAAATTTTTTTTCCAAATTCTATGACTTCCAAGTGACATAATATCGTTCATTAAGTCATAATTATCATAAACATGATTGAAAACTTTGTTTACTAGTTTAGATTTATCATCATAAAGAAAACTCATAATTAATTATATGCCAGAATTACCAGAAGTTGAAGTTGTTAAAAAGTCTCTTCAAAAATATATTCTAAATTTAACTATAGAAAATATAGAAATACGTAATAAATCCTTAAGATATATTATCAATTATAAAATGTTCAAAAAAATGGTTAAATCAAAAATTTCATCCATTAACAGGAGATCAAAATATCTTTTGATTAATTTAGATAATGATTACACAATTTTAATTCATTTAGGAATGACAGGTAAAATAATAATTATAAGCTCTAATAACACGAAAAACAAATCAAGTTTTTATTATGATTTAAAAGATTTTAATCATGATCATGATCACTTAATTATAAATTTTACTAAAAATATAAAAATAATTTACAATGACATAAGAAAGTTTGGCTTTATAAAGATAATAAAAACCTCAAAAATATTTTTAAGTCCACATTTAAAAGATCTTGGTCCTGAGCCCTTTTCAAAAAAATTTAACTTAGACTATTTTAAATCAAAAATTAAAAAAAGAAAAATTATTCTTAAAGACTTACTTATGAGTCAAAAATTTCTTTCTGGGCTTGGTAATATTTATGTAAATGAGGTAATTTTTATGAGTAAATTAAACCCTAGGATAAAGGTTAAAAAACTATTAAATAAAAATATTCTATCATTAATAAAAAACATTAGAAAAGTATTAAGAAAAGCAATCAAACAAGGAGGCTCCTCAGTTAAAAATTTTAATAATACCAAAGGTCAAAAAGGAAAATTCCAGGAATTTTTATGTGTTTATGGACGAGAGGGAAAATCTTGTATTCGTTCAAAATGCCCTGGAAAAATCAAAGCTATTAGAATATCGAATAGGTCCACTTTTTACTGTAGTATTTGTCAAAAATAATAAGTTGACCCCGATATATTGGGGATATATACAAACAATCATCATGCCAAATACAAAATCTGCAATAAGAAGAGTTAGAAGAGTAAAAAAACAAACATCAATTAACAAAATAAGAAAAAGCAAATACAAATCTGCTGTTAAACATATGGAAAACCTGATCCAAAAGGGGGACAAAAAGAAAATTAAAGAATATTTTTCAAAATTTCAATCGATTCTAACGCAGGTTGCTAAAACAGGTATTGTAAATAAAAAAACTGCCTCTCGAAAAATTTCTAAAATTTCAAAAAAAATTTCCTAAATTAACAATTAAAAGTTGTTAATTTTTAGCTTATGTAGTTTTCAAAAACAAAATGTAGAATTTATTTCTGTTAGGGGTTGTAAAAATAATTTTTCTATCGTTACGCTAAGTCTACAACCAACATTGACTTTTTTTTCCAAAATTAAAAATATTTCTTGAAAGTTTTTCAATAATAAGGTTTTTTAGGTTTCAATAAAATTTAACACATGAAAAATAAGTCAGTTAATTCACAGAATATTTTTGTTTCAGAAGAAGAAAAAACGATCAATTGGCCCGATTTACAAGCTGAATTTAAAAAAAATTTTGGTGAAGAAATATACTCTAGTTGGTTAAAAAATATAACTCTAATTAAAGAATACAATGATTATTTAGTTTTAGGGGTTCCAACAAGGTTTTTTAGAGACTGGATAGTATCGAGATATTTAGATAAAATTTTAGAACTTATAAGGAATTTTAAATTAAGTCTTAATAGAATTGAATTTAAGATTATTGAAGAGCAAAAAAATAACAAAAGTGAAGAATTTAAAATTGATGAATTTAATAAAATAAGTGAAATAAAGGACTCAATATTAAATTATAATAGGCTTAATCCAAATTTAAATTTTAATAATTTTATAAAAGGATCGAGTAATGAGGTAGCTTTATCTTACTCCAAAAAGGTATGTGAATATACCTCTAGATATAATCCATTATATATATACGGAGGTGTAGGACTGGGAAAAACTCATCTGCTAAATGCGATTGGTTTAGAACTACAAAGTACTAATGAAGTAATGTTTATTTCTGCTGAAAGATTTATGTATCATTTTATAAAATCAATAAAAAAAAATGACATGGTAAATTTTAAAGATTTCTTCAGAAAGTCCTCCGTATTTATTATAGATGATATACAATTTATAAGGGGTAAAGAGAGTCTCCAAGAAGAATTCTTTCATACTTTTAACACTTTATTAGAGAAAGGGTCTCAAATAGTAATATCAGCTGATAGACCACCAATGAAACTTGATAGAGTGCAAGAAAGAATTAAATCTAGGCTTTCTGGAGGATTGATAATTGACATAGATGTTCCAGATTTAGAGCTAAAAAAAAATATAATCAATAATAGAATTGACCATATTCAAAGTCAGTTTAAAGAACACATAAACATTTCAGAAGATGTGATAAATTTTATCGCAACAGAGGCAAAAACAAATATTAGAGAATTAATAGGGGTTTTAAACAGAGTAATAGCTTTTAGTAGAGTACATAAAAGAGTACTTAATATCGCCGACTGTAAAAGCATTCTAAAAGATGTGTTTAGTCAAGCAAAAATAGTTACTGTTGATAAAATACAAAACGCTGTCTCAAATTATTTTAATATTTCCCTAAATGAAATGCTTTCTCAAAGAAGATCAAGACCATTGGCCAGGCCAAGACAGATAGCAATGTTCCTTGCAAAAAAATTAACAAGTAGATCTCTACCAGAAATTGGCAGAAGATTTGCCAATAGAGATCATACAACTGTAATACATGCCGTAAAGACAATATCAAGAATTTCGGAAAAAGATGAAGAAATGAGAAAAAATATAAATCAACTTAGAAGCCTTTTATTAGAAAACTAATACTAATGCAGTTCAATATTAATAGAGATTTGTTGTTAAAATCATTAAATTTCGTGCAAGGTGTAGTTGAAAAAAAAAATACACTCCCAATACTTTCAAATGTTTTAATAAATATAAAAAATAATAAATTAGAAATAGTAGCAACCGATCTAGACATAATTTTTTACGATGAAATATCAGAACTTAAAGTTATTGAAGAAGGTAATACCACAACCTCTGCAAATGTTTTGTTCGATATTTTAAGAAAGATACCCTCGAATACAGAATTAAACTTCACTTTAAAGACTGAAAATAAACTAAGTTTAAAAACAAAAAATTCTGATTTTAATTTGTTATGTTTGCCCTCAAGTAATTTTCCTACTTTTGATGATAAATTTGAAGCTGAAAAAATAGAGTTAGAAAAAAATAAATTCCTATCTTTGTTGAATAAAACAAAAATATCAATTTCGAACGATGATACGAGACATTACTTAAATGGAGTTTACCTTCATGCTACGGAGTCAAATAAAAATACTTTTTTAACTGGTGTAGCTACAGACAGTCATAGACTTTCATCAAGTAGTATACAAGTAAATAATTTTCAAAAATTTTCATCTATTATAGTACCAAAAAAAACTGTTTTTCAACTATGCTCTTTGTTAGATAATGTTGATGATAAACTTACTATGCAAGCCAGTGAAAATAAAATAAAATTCTCTTTGGGCAAGATTTGTTTAATTTCAAAAGTTATAGATGGAAAATTTCCTGATTATCAAAAAGTAGTGCCAAAAGAAAACAATAAAACATTAATAGTTTCATCATCAGACTTTATTAGTTCAGTAGAAAGAGTCGCCTCTGTTTCTTTAGATAGAAAAGAAGGAGTTAAATTAGAATTAACAAGTGATAAATTAAAATTATCGGTAAATAGTACTAACTCCGGGGATGGAAATGAGGTTATCCCAGCAAAATATAACGGGGAAGATCTTATTATAGGCTTCAATTCTAAATATTTAATTGATATTGCCCTAGAGATAGAGGATAAAAATCTTAACCTAAGCTTAAAAGACTCGACGTCACCTGTTTTAATGTTAGACAACTCAGATAAAAACAGTTTTTATGTAATTATGCCTATGAAAATTTAAAAGGTATATTTTTAATCTTTTTTTTAAAAAAATCATCTAAAAGTGTTGATATATAATAATAATAGAAGGTCACCATTTGGGTTAATTGTTAATTGTAAGAAAAAAATGTTATAAAATTAACAATTAAACAAACTTAAATGTCTAAACAATCTCAGAAAACAAATAAAGAATACAGCGCCGCCTCAATTAAAGTTCTAAAAGGTCTTGAAGCAGTAAGAAAGAGACCTGGTATGTATATTGGTGATACAGATGATGGGACAGGTCTTCATCATATGGTATTTGAAGTAATAGATAATTCAATCGACGAAGCACTTGGAGGCTATTGTAAAAATATTTCAGTTTTTATTAATTCAGATAACACTGTTACAGTTGAAGACGATGGTAGAGGAATACCCATTGATAATCACAAAACTGAAAAAATGTCAGCAGCCGAGGTAATTATGACTCAACTTCATGCTGGAGGTAAATTCGATCATGACTCTTATAAAGTATCAGGCGGCCTTCATGGAGTTGGTGTGTCCGTTGTAAACGCTTTATCTGAAAAACTTCAATTAAGCATCTTCAGAGACGGGTCAGAATATTTTATTGAGTTCAAAGATGGGAAGTCTTTAAAACCTCTTAAAAAAATTG
>CACKFY010000008.1 GCA_902599495.1 uncultured Pelagibacteraceae bacterium
AAAATTCAGAAGTTTATATCGATAAAAAAAAAGTCAGAGTAACAAAAGATGGGTACTTTGCTTTTGGAATAGATAGAGACAGAAAAAATAATGTAATAATTAAAGTAATAAATAGTGGAAAAACTGAGATTATAGAAAAAAAGATATTTAAAAAAAAATATATCATTCAAAGAATTGATGGTTTGCCTCCTAAACAAGTTACACCCCCCAAAGAAGTTTATGATAGAATTAAAGCTGACAATGTTTTGATTGGTAAAGCCAGATCTATAAATAGTAATTTAACATTCTTCAAAAATAAGTTTAAAGCTCCACTAAAAAATTCAATTGTTACCGGGGTTTATGGAAGTCAAAGAATACTTAATGGCAAACCTAGAAGACCTCATTACGGATTGGATTTTGCCTCACCAGAGGGTACCCCAATTAAAGCTATGTTAGACGGTGTAGTTTCTCTAGCAGAAGATGATCTATATTTTACTGGAGGTACAATTATCTTTGATCACGGACATGGGGTTAGTACATTATATATGCACTTAAAAGATGTAGATGTAAAAATTGGGCAAAAAGTAAAACAAGGTGAAAAAATTGGAACAGTTGGAAAAACAGGAAGATCAACCGGGCCACATTTAGATATAAGATTAAATTGGTTTAATGTAAAACTAGATCCAGCTAGTGTTTTAAAATTAAATTAATTAAGATTTTTTTGAGGTTTCATATCAGATTTTTTAATACCAGCTACCTTCACAGGTTTTTTCATAGCGTCTCTTCTGAACGGCTCACCTAATTCTTGATTAAGTATAATTTCTATAAAAGTAGTTATCCCTTTTTTTTGATCTTCACACGATTGTTTAATTGCTTTAGTAGTTTCATCCATTGACTTAACTGTTACACCTTTTAAACCACATGCATCGGCAACTTTGGCAAAGCTTAACTCTGGATCAAGCTCCGTGCCTATAAAGTTATTGTTAAACCATAATGTCGTATTTCTTTTTTCTGCCCCCCATTGATAATTTCTAAAAATTACCATTGTTATTGCTGGCCACTCTTCTCGCGCACAAGAGCTCATTTCGTTCATGCTGATACCAAAAGCTCCGTCCCCAGCAAATCCAATTACCGGCACATCTGGGCAGCCAATTTTTGCTCCAAGTATAGATGGAAACCCATAACCACAAGGACCAAACAAACCTGGTGCTAAATATTTTCTTCCCTTTTCAAAAGTTGGGTAAGCGTTTCCAATAGCACAATTGTTTCCAATGTCACTTGAAATTATTACATCTTCTGGCATTCCTGCTTGAATTGCTCTCCAAGCTTGACGAGGTGACATTCTATCTTTATCTCTTGATCTAGCCTCTTTATTCCACACAGTTCCTGGATCGTCTTCTTCATGATCTAAGCTTGATAACTTTTGAAGCCAAGCAGACTTAGTTTGATGTATTAAATCTTTTCGTTTTTGCCTATCAGTGTCACCTGCTTTTTTAGAAAGTTTATTTAATAATTGTTGTGCCACTAATTTAGCATCACCACAAATACCAACTGTTACTTTTTTGGTTAAACCAATTCTATCTGAATTCATATCTACTTGAATGATTTTTGCATTTTTTGGCCAGTAATCAATTCCATATCCAGGCAAAGTAGAAAATGGATTTAATCTTGTGCCTAAAGCTAAAACAACATCTGCCTTAGATATTAACTCCATTGCAGCTTTCGATCCATTGTATCCTAAAGGTCCAACGGCTAAAGGGTGGCTTCCAGGAAAACTATCATTATGTTGATAGCCTGAACAAACTGGAGAGTCTAATTTTTCTGCTAATTTTTTACAATCTTCTATAGCTCCTCCTATTACCACTCCAGCCCCAGATAAAATTACTGGAAACTTAGCGTCAGATAATAATTGTGCTGCTTTATCTATTGCTTCTGCGCCTCCTGCCTGTCTCTCTAATCTAACAATTGGTGGTAATTCTATATCAATGACTTGAGTCCAATAATCTCTTGGAACATTTATTTGTGCAGGAGCCGATCCCCTAATAGCTTTTTCAATTACTCTATTTAAAACTTCGGCAATTCTTGAAGGATCTCTAACTTCTTCTTGATAACAAACCATGTCTTTAAATAAATTCATTTGTTCCACTTCTTGAAAGCCACCTTGCCCCATAGTTTTATTGGCTGCTTGAGGTGTTACTAAAAGTAATGGTGTGTGATTCCAGTAAGCAGTTTTAATTGGTGTTACTAATCCAGTAATTCCTGGTCCATTTTGAGTAACAACCATTGACATTTTTCCAGTTGCTCGAGTGTATCCATCAGCTATAAGGCCACCATTAGTTTCATGAGCGACGTCCCAGAAAGTTATTCCAGCATCTGGAAAAATATGAGAAATTGGCATAAATGCTGACCCTATAATTCCAAACGCGTGTTCGATACCGTGCATTTGTAAAACTTTTACAAAAGCTTCTTCTGTGGTCATTTTAGCCATAAAAATCCTTTTAAATATATTATTAATCTTCCTTCCAATATATCAAAATTTAGTCTATATCCATTAAATATTTTATGTCACAGCCTGATTTAATTATACATGATGAAAAAGATAATGTTGGTGTAGTAGTAATTGAAACCACAAGAAAAGGCCAAGATTGCAGCGCCTGGATCATGGAAAATGATAAAACTGTGAAAGTAAGTTCAATGAATGAAGTTCCTTTAGGTCATAAGATTGCGCTACAAGATTTGAAAGAAGGTGATACTATACTTAAATATGGTCATGATATAGGTAAGGTAGTTAAACCAATAAAAAAAGGCGAACATGTTCATGTTCATAATGTAAAAACAAAAAAATGGTAATTTAATGGAGATCCCAAAGAGTTTTTTAGGTTATAAAAGAGAGAACGGTAGAGCAGGAACAAGAAACCACGTAATTATTCTTCCAGTTGACGATATTTCTAACGCATGCGCTGAAGCTGTGGCTAATAATATTAAAGGTACGATAGCCTTACCTCACTCATATGGAAGATTGCAGTTTGGAGCAGATTTAGAATTACATTTTAGAACAATGATTGGGACTGGAAAAAATCCAAATGTTGCAGCAGTAATTGTAATAGGAATTGAACCTAAATGGACAAAAAGAATTGTAGATGAGATAGCAAAAACAGGTAAGCCTGTAGAAGGTTTTCATATAGAGAGAACCGGAGACATAGGTACAATAATGAAGGCCTCAAAAAAAGCACAAGAATTTTCTCAATGGGCTTCGGAAAAACAAAGAGAAGAATGTCCTTTAAGTGATTTATGGATTTCTGTTAAATGCGGAGAGTCTGATACAACATCTGGCCTAGCATCAAACCCGACGGTAGGAAATTTAATGGAAAAACTAGAGCCTTTTGGAGTTCATCTGTGCTTTGGAGAGACTTCAGAATTAACAGGTGCTGAAAAAGTTTGTGCAGCTAGAGGGGCAACTCCTGAAGCTAAAGAAAAATTTATGAAAACTTGGAGCGCTTACAACGATTTTATTTTAAAAGAAGCAACTAATGATCTTTCTGAAAGTCAACCAACAGCTGGAAATATTGCCGGAGGTTTAACAACTATAGAGGAAAAAGCGTTTGGAAATTTTCAAAAAATTGGAAATTTAAAGTTTATAGATGTCTTGGAGCCAGCTGAAGAACCTAAAAAAGGTAAGGGATTATATTTCATGGATACTTCGTCAGCTGCAGCAGAGTGTGTAACTTTACAAGCTGCAGGAGGATTTAATATACACTTGTTCCCTACTGGACAAGGTAACATAATAGGTAATCCTATTGAGCCGGTAGTAAAATTAACAGCTAATCCTCTTACAGCAAAACTTATGAAAGAGCACGTAGACTGCGACGTTTCAAAAATTTTATCTAGAGAGATGAACTTATCTCAAGCAGGAGATGAACTTATTAAAACTATGTTAAGAGTTGCTAACGGACGACTAACTTGCGCTGAGGCTTTAGGTCATAAGGAGTTTGTAATGACTAAGCTATACAGAAGCGCATAACAATAAAAGAATTTTATTTTTCTGGAAATTTAACTTCGTCTGCTTTTTTAACTTCTTTTTTTCTAAAGTCACTAAGCATTTTTTTAATAATTGGACTTAAAATTTTTCTCATAAATGCTATTAGTGCCCCAAGAGCTACAGCCAATAAAATTGCGAGAGTTCCGTATAAGAAAGGCGCATCACTTGCAAAGTTTACAGTAAATTCTGCTAAAGCGTTTAAATCTGTTTTAATAATTTTTTCTCCATTAAAACTGGATTTGTCTCTAAAGAAAGAGTCATAACCAATTGCAATAGCTACCGAAATCAGAAGCATTGCAAATAAAGACTTTAACTCTGTACTATCTAAAAACTGACCAAGCTTTTGACCAAGTTGAACACCAACTATAGAACCAAGTATGAGTGGAATAACTAAAAATAAATCAATAGATCCATAATTGAATGCATGTAGTATTGTTACTATTGCGCTTATAAAAATTGTAACAAACAATGAAGTTCCTGGTATCAATTTAACTGGCATTCCAACAATATATATCATAGCTGGCACCATTAAGAATGCACCACCAATACCCATCATTGCTGCTACAAAACCGACAACTAATCCTAATAAAATCGGAGTTAAAGCACTTTCATATAATTTTGATTTCGGAAATCTCATTCTTATTGGCAAACCTTGTAGCCAATTATGTTCGTGAAGTTTTTGTTTAATTGAAGTTTTTTTTCTTTGAAGAACTTTTTTTCTATAAGTTTCGATTAACATTAATGTTCCAACCATTGCGAGTAAATACATATACAATAAAGAAATTATTATGCTTATTTTCCCTATATCAGAAAAAAATGTAAACGTTGTTATTCCTAAAATTGTTCCTGCCACGCCGCCAAAAACAATCATTAATCCCATCTTGTAATCTAATGTATTTTTATACCAATGTGTTAAAGAACCAGAGACTGAGGTTGCTAAAATATTATTTACTTCATTTGGTACAGCATAAGCTGGGGGTATTCCCATAAATATTAAAAATGGTGTCATTAAAAAACCCCCACCTACACCAAATAAACCTGATAATACACCAACAGCTAAACTTAGAAATAATAATAAAAAAATGTCTATATTGACTTGTGCAATCGGAAGATAAATTTCCAGCATACGTCTAAGTATGCTTGAAAACTGACCTTGTCAATATTAATAAATTGTGGCCCCGAATACTTTCACTAAGTCGCCTTCGACTCCCAAAACTAATCTACCTAGAAATTCCCCTTTAACTGTATTGCTTTTTTGCTTATATAAAACTGTAATAAAATTATCCCTTCTTATACAACCTAAAACTTCTTGTTGTTCAGAAAGACTTGTAAGTAATTTATTGCTTGCCCATTGTTTTCCTAATTCTACTTCATTAGCTCCATATAACATTTGAGATGAAAAATCTTTTGTAAAACCTCCATAATCTTTAATATTCGATGATTTAACTAAATTTAGCCAAATAGGATTAGCAATTTTAATGATCTCGTCATCACTTTTCTCTAACAAGTTCATTTTAATTGATTAAGAGGCTTTCTTTTTCTTTTCGTCACCAACTATATGATAAACTGGCATTTTTTCTAATGTAAATTTACCAGTTTTAGGATCTCTTCTAGAAACAGTTAAACAATGCCAGTTTTCATCATCTAATTTCAACTTATCGCCTCTATAATAATATCCAGGCCAACGAGTCTCTTCTCTAAAAAGAGTGTGTTCTGTCACGCACTGTGAGGTTAAAGTTCTATGTTTTAATTCCCAGGCTCTCATTAATTGGTGATAATCTTCAGCACCTACATTTTCTAAATCTTCTTGTAACCAGTCTAATAATTCTAAACCTTTTTTTAATAAATTATCATTAGTCATATAGTTAGCAGTAATCCCGCCTACATACTCATCCATTATTTTTTGAAGTCTTTGCAATCCTTGAATAGGAGAAATGTAACTCGGTGAAACTGTTCCACCTGTAATCTCGTTTCTACCGATAGTGTAATTGTCTAAAGGTTTATAGATGATATCTCTCAAATTATCACATTGCTTATCACTCACATTAATGTCTTCTGCTTTTTTATCCTCTATATATTTAACCGCTGCTTTAGCTGCCAATCTTCCTTCTGTGAAAGAACCGGATGAAAATTTATGCGCACTTCCTCCAACAGTATCACCTGCTCCAAATAAACCTTCAACTGTAGTCATCCTATTATAACCCCAAAAATATTCCGGCGGAGCTATATCTTCTGGACCGCTTACCCAAGCTCCGGAGCAAGTAGCATGAGAACCCATAACATAAGGTTCAGATGTCGTTAGTTCAGGATTAGTATATTTAGGATCAATATTTTGTGAAGCCCATACGACAGCTTGACCAACAGTCATACCTAAAAAATTTTCCCATCCAACTGTTTCTAAATGCGGATCTTGGAAAGCTTCTTTTGTCACCATGTGAATTGGTCCTCCACCGGCCATTACTTCTTGTATAAATGCATGATTTCTCAAACAAGTTGGAGTTGGATGATGATCTATATATTCCCCAACTAATTCTTTTGTTTTATCGTACCATTTTTTTTCATAGTTCTCACCATTTGCATTTTGCGTATAAGTTTTTAAATGTAAAAAGTAAGCACCTACTGGACCATATCCATCTTTAAATCTACATAATACAATTCTATTCTCCATTTGAGTCATTTTGGCTCCAGCTGCGATCGGTAAGGCATAAGCAGATCCATTACTCCAAGGAGCGTACCAAGTTCTTCCCATTCCTTCTCCAACTGCTCTAGGCTTAAAAATATGTGACGCTCCACCTGCAGCTACTATTACTGTTTTAGCTTTAAAAACATGGTAGTCACCAGTTCTCATATTAAAACCTACTGCTCCACCAACTCTGTTCTCATTATTTTCGTCCATCAGTAAGTGTGTGACCATTATTCTATTATAAATTTTATCCGCAGATTTTTTTGCAGCTTCGGCTACAATTGGTTTGTAGCTCTCTCCGTGAATCATAATTTGCCATTTGCCTTCTCTTTGGTATCTTCCAGTTTTTTTGTCCTTCATCATTGGCAGACCCCATTCATCAAACATGTGAACTGTAGAGTCAACATGACGGGCCATATCATAACCAAGATCTTCTCTTACTAGTCCCATCAGATCATTTCTTGCATATCTAACATGATCCTCAGGTTGATTTTCGTTCCATCTCATACCCATGTAGCAGTTAATAGCGTACAAGCCTTGGGCTACTGCACCACTTCTATCTATATTAGCTTTTTCTACACAGATGATTTTTAAATCTCTTCCCCAGTGTCTGGCTTCAAATGTAGCACCTGTCCCGGCCATACCTCCACCTACTACAAGGACATCGCAATTTTCGTGAACAGTTTTTCTTTTTGGCATTAATAATAAACTCCCTTTTTAAAAGAGTCTTTACTAATTGTGGGTAAATCTTTCTTAGTATCTAATCCCTCTGGTTCAGAGTAAAGAACCTGAGAATTCATTTCGCCTTGCCGTGGTTTATCTCCCTCAGCTAATTTTGGAATAAATTTTCCCCATGGTTTAGTTGTAATGGGTGAGACAAAATCTTTTTCTGTTCCATTTCTGAATTTAATTTTCCAAGAGATAGTTCCCTTTTCTTCTTCTCTTCTTACTCTTACACTGTGGCCCATAGGCGCAAAATCTGCATATCCTCTAACATCAATGGCATGATTAGGACATGCTTTTACACATGAATAGCATTCCCAACAAAAATTAGGTTCAATATTTTTTGCTCTTCTGATAGTTTCATCGATGTGCATGATGTCCGAAGGACAAATATCTACACAGTGCCCGCATCCATCACATCTCGTCATATATACAAAAGTAGACATTATTATCTCCTCCTAGTTTCTATAATAGCTTTAAATAATATACTAGTTTTATTAATCATGATGTTAATAATGTTTTGGCTGTTCTCTTTTAATACCAAGGCCAAATTGCTCTGGTGCGTCCGCTGGTGGAGGCAAATTGTCTCTAGACCCATCGGCTTCTGCTAAATTTTTTTGTATAGCAGCACCTGGTTTATAAAACATGTGAGCAAATTTAGACCAATAAACTCCACCGAATAAAGCTAAATTTGCAAGAATAAATAAAATTAAAAATAAATAACTCAATCCTGTCATACCAGAGAATTGAAAATAAGACCAAGCTAATCCAAAAGTGGCGCAAGCTAGTAAAGCTAAAACAAATAAATCAGCAGTAATAATTCTATACCAAGGATGTGCCTCAGCGGACACATCTACTCTTAGAAAAAACCAAAACCAATACCCACCTAAACATGTCATTATTGCTCCAACATGCCAGATAATTGGAATATAAGATGGTGCTGCTACGCCATCAGAGTATTTAAATATTAAAACTACAGATGCGATCCAAAAAAGTATTGTTCCATACATCCCAAGCACATGAGCTAATCTTCTCTTTCCAAATCCAAGCTCTGATGTAGTCGCGATATCACTAGCAACTGTTTTTAGAATTACGGCTGTTTTTTTTCCAGCGCTTAATTCTGTTTTAGCGGATTTTTTTGCTTTTTGAGCATTTCTAAAAAAATAAACTACATTTTTTTTGTGTAGCATATCTAAGCCTGTTCCAATAATAATTAAAAGTACCATAGCAATTACAAATAATTGTAAGAAAATTGCTGGTATTATTTGTGAAAGTTCTGCAAATGGATTAATTGATAACATAAAGAATTTTAGTAGTTTGATGTATATAGGTCAAGTGAGAACAATTCGCAATTATTTTAGCTTTCCATCCTTTCTCATTTGTTCTCTAATTTTAGTTGCTGAAATTTGCTGCGTCTTTTCGTCAAGAACTATTTCTTCAATTTTATAACCAACACCTCTTCCATAACAAATGTTTGTTAGATTTGGTACTAAAGTAACTTTTATTCTGCCTTGGTAATCTTTTAAAGCCTCTAAAATATTTTTTTTTACTGTTTCAAAATTAAAAGGATTGTCATCTACGCCTTGGACGTCACGTACCATAATATTTACCTGACCAGTCTTTTTTAGTATCTCTTCGAATAGTTTCTGATGTCCAGCATGCCAAGGTTGCCATCTTCCAAGCATTTGAGCAGTTGGTTTTTTGTTATCCCAGACATGACCATCATTTTTCATTTGGTCTGCCATAAAGTTTCTTTAAGCAGCGGCTTGTATTTTGTGCTTCGTTGACATTCCGCTTAAGAAATTCCAAAGATATCTAGCTGTTAGCATAGAAGCTTTTTCAGCTTTAACTTTTTCTTCTTCAGTCAAAGCGTCTAAAAGTTTTTCACATTCTTTTCTGTGAATTACATCAGCAGCTTTATGAGCTTCAAAAAACTCTAAGCCTTCTTTTGATGTAACTCCATAAAAGTTTTTTAATCCTCTTATTTTTGTCTCAGCTATTTCAGGAATTTGTCTTTCGTAAGTATATAAAGATGCTAAGCCTTCTGCGTAAGATTTTCTTGCTTGATGAAAAAAGTTTTCAATCATATCGTTAGTAAACCATTCTCTTTTTACATCTTCGATTTTATCTTTGTCAGCACCTATTGCTAATGCGAAGTTTTTCCAAAGCTTTGGATGATCTGCATTTGGATTTTCCTCATCCTGAAGATTTTCTAAAAGAATTTTTCTTTTTTCAATGTCTTCACAAATTGAGTGTGTAGCGCTGATGTATCTTGGAAACGCTTTTACGTGTTGGTAATATTGCTCTGCGTAATCTTTTATTATTTCTCTTGTTAATTTTCCTTCATTCCATGACTTGTAGAATGGGTGATTTAATAAATGGTACTGATCTAATTTTTTGTTAAGTTCTTGTGAAAACATATATCTCCTTGGTTAATTAACTTTATTAAAACTGTTTAATCTTAGGAAATAGAATAATGATTTATCCACATTAAGTATACAAAAAAAGGTGCGATGTTCTCGTTTTGATTCACCTTTGATTCCAATTTAGACTCATAATACAACCTTAAATTGTTGCTTCTGATCTCTGAATAGGCCTTTCGTTTATTGGGTAATGAACAATTGTTGCGAATATTGATAAGGCGATAGCCATGTAAAAAGCATAATCATAAGAACCAAATTGATCATAAAAATATCCTCCTAGATACGCTCCTATGAAAGCTCCAACTTGGTGACTCAAAAAAACAATGCCAAATAGGGAACTTAAATATTTAGTCCCAAATATTTGTGCCACTATTCCATTGGTTGGAGGAACAGTAGATAACCATAATAATCCAAAAGAAATTCCAAAAACTATAGACATTATGTTTGATGGAGGTGAAAAAATAAAAATAGCTATCGATACAGCTCGCAAGGCATAGAGAATACAAAGTAAACTTTTTTTTCTATATTTAGTTCCTAAATAACCCATACCCAAAGTTCCAATAATATTAAACAATCCTATTAGTGCTAAAATAATAGTTGCTGACCAACCTCCCATACCCCTTTCTTGCATATATCCAGGTATATGCGTAGCAATCAATGTTATTTGAAAACCACAGACAAAAAAGCCTGCGTTAAGTAAAAGATATCCTTTATGAGTAAAAGCTTCTTTAAGCGCCTCAAAAAAAGTTTGATCTTTTACGATCGGCTGGTTTTTATCAATTAATTTTTTTGGAGCAAATATAAATAATGAAACTATTGATCCAAATAAAATAAAATATAAGAAATATTTTAAAGTTTCTTCCCAGCCAAATTCCCCTAAGGAATATTTTGTAAACAAAGGTGCAATAAAATATCCAACTGATGCTGCTGCAGTAACAAGACCTGATGCTATTGTTCTTTTTTCATTTGGAAAATGTTTGCTAACTTCAGAAACAGGCACACTTATTGCTGTAGCGCCTAAAGCAATACCGATTAAAACTCCAAGACTAATTTGAAAATAAACACCTGTATTCGGTCCAGAATAAAGCATAAATATACCTGCACCAAATATCAAGAAACCTATAAAAACTGCTTTATTACCACCAAACCTATCTGCAACTAATCCGAATAAAGGTGAAAACATTCCCCAAAAAATCATTTGAATACCGATCGCTAAACCAAATTCTGTGCGCGTGCATCCTAGTCCCTCTTCAAAAGCTTGAAAAAAAAGACCAAAGGTCTGTCTTAAACCCATAGAAATCATTATCACTACACAAGCAGAAATAAGTACAATAAGTGTTAATCTATTATTTATAAATTTTTCTGACATTTTATTTAATATGCTTCATCGCATTTTTTAAATCATCAATAAGATCTTTGGGATCTTCTAAACCAATGTGAAGTCTTACAATGTGTTCATCATTTTTTAAATTTAAATAGCTTCTATAACCTCTCTCAACAATTTCTTGATGTAATGCCAAACTTTCAAATCCTCCCCAGCTATAGCCATATCCAAAAAGTTTAAGAGAATTTACAAATTTTTTAATAGAATTTTTATTTTTAGATTTTATTCTTAAACCCATAAGGCCTGATGCTCCTTTGAAATATTTTTTCCACATTCTAAAATTAAAAGAATCTTTTTTGAAAGGATAAAGCAATGTGACTTTTTTTTGTTTGGATAGAAAAGCTGCAACTTTTTTTGCGTTAGCTTGATGTTTTTCTAGTCTAATATCTAAAGTTCTTAGCCCTCTAAGAATTAAATAGGCGTCATCTGGACTTAGTCTTAAGCCGGTAATTTTATTTGTTTTTTCTACAAGTTTAAAAGCTTTTTTATTAACTGCCAAACTTCCACCCATTACATCTGAATGCCCAGAATAATATTTTGTCGCTGAAACAATTGACATATCGAATCCTAATTTAATTGGTTTTAAAAAATATGGAGTTGCCCAGGTGTTATCGATTGCTGTGAAAATTTTTTTTCTTTTTGCAATTTTAATTATTTTCGATAAGTCTTGAAATTCAAAAGTATTACTTCCTGGACATTCTACAAAAATAAGTTTCGTTTTGTTTGATATATTTTGTGAAATTGTTTTTAAATCATGTGGATCATAAAATTTAGTTTTAATTTTAAAATCTTTTAAAAATGTTTCTGTAAAAAGACGAGTTGGAAAATAAACAGGATCTGCTACTAAAATTTCTTCTCCTGGACGCACAACGCTAAAAATCGCTAAAAAGACTGAACCAAAACCTGTTGGGGTTAAAAAGGTATGATAACTCTCCTCTAATTCCGAAAGAATTTTTTGTAAAATATGTGTCGTCGAAGTTCCTTGTCTACCATAATCAAAGTGGCCTCCTCTAGGGTTTTTCTTATATTTTTTTTGCGTCTTCCTAAGATCTTGTAGAGATTTAAAAATAATTGTTGACGCTCTTACTACTGGAGGATTAACAGACTGATTATGAAAATCTTTAGCTGTATGTTTTAAAAACGTGTTTATAGACTTTTTCATAAAAAGAGTATAAGTGAACTTTATATAAGTTTAATTAATTAAGATATAAAAAAGGAGGCAAAAATATGGGTTACCCAAAAAAACATAGAGGTAGACGTAAAATTGGTTCAAAAAAAAGAAGAGCTAGAAAAAGAAACAAAAAAAAATAATTATCACTTCATTAATGAAAGAACAAATAGCAGCCCAAAAAATAAGACTTTTCGCTATTCTATCATTTGTCATGCCTTTGATAGCGATAAATTTATGCTTATTAATTTTTTATTATTTAGGAAACATTAAAGTTTATGAAAGTATTGATTGGAAGGATAATATTACAGTAGGAAATTTTGATCAATATTTAGGAGATAGTGGAAAAACAAGTTTATTTGATTGTCCCAAATACGAAATTTCATCATCAAGTTTTATTCTGAGTAATGGAAAAAAAATAGAAAATACTCGTACTAATTTAGATAAATATAAAACTAATTTAAGTACAAGTATAAAAAAAATTGAGTTTATCCACTCAAAAGAAATTAATAAAAAATGTATTAAGAATTATTTTTTAGCAAAATCACTGGTTAAATATTTTAATTTAGAGCCTAGTTTTATCAATTTACAAGAAACTAATAGTGGATTTAGCCCTATTAGTAATCCATATTTTTATGGGGAAGTTTCAATTAGCAGAACGGCAAGATATTTTCCTGCTACTTTAATTTTTAAACCATTAATTATTTTAAGTGCTCTTTTATTGTTTTTATATTGGTTAAATAATTTTAAATTTTTTTCTTTCTTAAAAGAAAAAGGGAAATTAGACAATTTTTCAAAAGGTTTTTTTTATTTAGGAATATTATCATGCATATTTTTAATTTTACATTCAATTTTTTTAGGAGTTAATTTTGAGAGTAAACTATATAACCAATTTAGAAAGTTCGTAATAACAGCTTTTATTTTTTCAGAAGTCGGTGCTCAAATTTATTTAACAATTACTCTAAATAAGTTTAAATTAGTACTGTCAGAATATATAAAAAGTTTTATATTAAATTTAAAAATCTTATTTGTTTTTACAGTTTTCATTATTACAATAATTTCCCTTTATGTATTGGCATTTAAAGATCCATCTACAAGTTTCAAAAACATACTTGAGTGGAATTATTTTGCAGCATTATTAATTTATTATTTATTAAGTAGAATGATGTGGAGGAAGAAAAAACTTTAGCCCACACACCTTTCGGTGCGTAGACATAAAGTTATGGTTCGTCGTTGTAGGCGCTACCGCCGAACCCACCCGATCAACCATTTTAGCGCTACTCAGTTGACCTTTCTGCCCTTTAAGCTTGAACCTCTCGGTTTTTCCTTAATTGGCCAGTTAAGAGTTGCCTCTTAATTAAAACCATTAAACCATAATAAAAAAAAAAACGTATCACTTATTAGTTGTCAAATATTTGCTTGTGGATTAAGTGGATAAATTTTTATTAAAAGTTCTGTCTATCCATCCTCCACCTAGAACCTTATCCCCAGTCTCATCATTTAAATAAAATACACACGCTTGACCTGGAGAAATGCCGCTTTCACCTTCTAAAATATTTACTTCAGCTTTTTTATTATCTATTTCGACTTTGGCTCTTAAAAGCCTACCTGTGGATCTGACTTTTATTTTAATTTCATTTTTAAATTCATCAATATTTCCCAAAATATTTAATTCTCTTAAAATTATTTTATTTATTTTTAATGTCTCTTTTGGACCAACAACTATAGTATTATTTTTGCTGTTTATTTTGACTACATAAAGTGGATCTTTATCAGCAATTTTAATTCCTCTTCTTTGTCCGATAGTATAATTTATAATTCCTTCATGCTTTCCAATAACTTTGCCCTCAATATCTAAAATATTTCCAGGTTTAAAAGACTCAGGTCTAAATTTTTTAATGACTGAACCGTAGTCTCCATTTGGAACAAAACAAATATCTTGGCTGTCTGGTTTTTCAGATACATTTAGATTTAGTTTTTTTGCAATATTTCTAGTTTCTGTTTTTTCAATATCACCCAAAGGGAACCTTAAAAAATCAAGCTGTTCTTGTGTAGTGCTAAATAAAAAATAACTTTGATCTCTTGAAAAATCTTTAGCTCTATACATTGAGCTCTTTCCATTTGCTTGAACTCTTTTTATATAGTGACCGGTAACTAAAACGTCTGCTTTAAGATATTTTGAATATTTAAATAAATCTCTAAATTTAACTGTTTGATTACATTGTACACAAGGTATTGGGGTTTCCCCAGAAGAATAACTGTCTATAAAATTATCTATAACTTCTTCTTTGAATTTTTTTTGATAATACAAAATTTTATGATTGATATTTAATTGTTCAGATACTCTTTTTGCATCTAAAATATCTTGTCCAGCACAACACTGTCTTCCATCTTTTGATTTTTTTGCGTCATCGTATAGTTTTAAAGTTATTCCTGTAACGTCATAACCCTCTTCTTTCATTAAACCTGCTACCACCGATGAGTCTACACCACCAGACATTGCAACTACGACTTTAATATTTTTTTTTGGTTTTTTTATTCCTAGTGAATTGTTCATATAATGTGTATATTATATATATTAATCATTTTCCATAATGCAATTTGATCTTGAACCAGGCGATTTTGTTGTGAACCCCAAAAATAAAGATTGGGGAATTGGACAAATACAATCAGTTATAAAAAATAAAGTAACTGTAAATTTTCAGAATAGTGGTAAACAAGTTGTAGATATTAATTATGTTGTTTTAGAGAAGGTAAAGGAAGAATGAAACTTGATTTAAGAAGAATAACTGAGGAACTTATTCCTGTTTTCGATACAGCAGGATTGGAGTCTATAAATTTGTATAAAAAAGGACTAAAAATTGAAATTAAAAATGATGGTTCTCCAGTAAGTAATGGTGATTTAAAAGTTAATGAATTAATTTGTAAAAAGATAAAAAAATTAACACCTAAGATACCTATAATTTCTGAAGAAACAGTAAATTTGAAAGAAAAAAATAAAAATTCAATTTTTTGGTTAATTGACCCAATTGATGGCACAAAAGAATATATATCAGGCAAAGATGAATATACCTTAAACGCAGCTCTAGTAATTGATAAAAAACCCGTAGTAGGTTTAGTTGGTGTTCCTAAAAAAAAACAATTATTTTACTCTTATGGGATTGGTAAAAGTTTTGTAAAAGAAAATAATAATGAAATGAAAATTAATTGTAAGAAAAAAGATGGAAGAAAAAATATTGTTGCTCTTTCAAGTACTAGCAAGCCCTCTGAAATAATAATAAAAAAATTGAAAGAATACAGTGTTTCCTCAATTTCCAAGGTAGCAAGCTCGTATAAATTTTGTCTCATTGCTAATGGAACTTTCGATATTTATGCAGCTAAAGAGCGAGCCAACGAATGGGATTATGCTGCAGGTCATGCTGTTGCTGAAAATGCAGGAGCAATTATAACTACTTTAGATAATCAGCCTTTTTTGTATGGAAAAGAAGATTATAGAAATCCAAGTTTATTAATGCTTAGATCAAAAAATTTAAATGATTAAAACAATTTTAATTATAGTTATATCAGTTGCTATTTTGGGTTTAATAGTTTTTGTTCTTGTAAGAAATGCTTTAAAAAGAAAAATTGATCAACTTATAGAAGAAGAAAAATCAGATAATTTTGATTAGTTTTTGAAACTCCTCTTGATCTAAATTTAACACTCTTTTAGATAGGTCATAATCAAATCCTGCTCTAGCTAAAACGCCCATATCTTTTTTATAAAATAACTCCCTATTTGCATTTGGCCTTATAGCTCCGATGCGTCTTCTTTTGCATAGCTTGAGAGCAGATACAAAATCTGGCTCTATTTCTTTATTCTTAATTTTTTCAATACTTTGTTTAATATATTTTTGATCAATTCCTTTCATTCTAAGAGATTGATTAATCTTATTTAGTGAGTAACCTCTTTTTAATAAAGTTCTCGATTTTGAATCTGAGTACAATTCATCATTTAAAAATTTATTTTGTTCTAAACTAACCAAAACATTATCAATTAATTCTAAAATTTCTTTTTTCGATTTTGTAGTTTTAAATTTAATTAAAACTTTTTTCATTAAATGGACTTTTAACTGTTGTTTAGATGGACTATATTTTTCAATATATGAGTAAGCTAGGTCCTTTAAAGCTGTGCTAAGCTCATCAAAATCTTTTTTATTAGATGTGGGATTCATCATTCTAATATACTATATTATTTTAAATGATAAATAACTTTGACGAATATTTAACTTTAGAAAACATATTCCTTTTTTCTAATTGGGGAGTAATACCTTTTTGGTTGCTTTTACTATTTTCACCCAATAGTACATTTACACGTTTTTTTGTACACTCTGTTATAATTCCTTTAATACTTGGTATTGCTTATATATTTGTCGTTTATCAAATCTATTTGAATAATAATTTTTTAGATGGTTTTGGACTATACTTAGGAATTGAAAATCTTTATGCAATTTTTTCTGACGAAAATTTCCTATTAATTTTTTGGTTGCATTTTCTTTCAATCAGTTTGTTTGTAGGTGCATGGATCGCAAGAGATTCAGTAAGGTATTCAATTCCAAAATTTTTGACTGCTTTGTCATTAATAATTACCTATTTCACAGGCCCACTTGGAATATTTGTGTATTGGGTGATTAGAATTTTCTTTGCTAGAAAAATTTCATTAAATGAATAAATCCTTTGATTTTTATTTTGATTTTATAAGCCCGTATGCATTTATTGCACACAATAAAGTAAAAAAAATTGAAAAAGAATATATGTTTAAAATAAACTACCAACCTATTCTATTAGGAGGGCTTCATAACTTACATGAAATTAAAGCTCCAGCTTTCATACCTTCTAAAGCTAAATTTATGATTAGAGATTGTAAGATGGTTGCTGAAAAAAATAAAATAAATTTTAAGTTCAATTCTTATTTCCCGATAAAAAGTTTAAATTTAATGAGAGGTGTATTTGTTGCTGCAGAAGACGGTATTAAAGACTTATATATTGACAAAATATTTAACGCAGTGTGGGGTGATGGTCTTAATATGAATGACGAAGTTGTAATAGAAAAGGTTTTAAAGAATATAGACATAAATCCAAAAACGTTTCTTTTAAGAGCGCAAAGTCAAAATATTAAAGATCAATTAAGATCTAAAACTAACGATGCATACAAAAAAGGAATTTTTGGAGCTCCAACTTTTATAGTTAAAGATAAAATTTTTTGGGGTCAAGACAGACTTCAATATGCCATTGCTGAGGCAGTAAAATAATTATTTTCTCTCTTTATTTACTACTTCAAGACCTACACTTTTTAACGCATCGAATCCTCCGGATGCATTTGCAACATTTTTAAAGCCCATTTCTTTTAAGGATTTAGTGGCAAGTGCCGATCTAAATCCTAAAGCACAGAACAAAACGATATTTTTCATGTCACCAATTTTTTTTTCTCGAAAATAGGAACTTTGTGGATCTAACCAAAACTCCAACATACCTCGAGGAATATGAATTGAGTTTTTAATAGTGCCTTCTTTCCATAATTCTCTGATATCCCTTATATCTATTAAAGTTATATCTCCTTTTTCATAAGAAGACTTAACTTCTTCAGCACTTAAAACTTTTATTTCTTTATTAGCTTCATCAACAAGTTCTTTAGATGTTTTTATATTCATGGTAGTAAGATATTAGATAATAATTAAATTGCAATGAGACAATTAAATAATACAAAAAAAAAAGGAATTTTTAAAAAACTTTTTGTAAAATTATCTAGACTATTGGGTTACGAGCTTATTGACCAAGCTGATATGTCTTTTGTGACATCTAAGAATCTTAAAAATCCTTCAATAAGCGGAAAAAAATCTATTACATTGCCTTTAGGAGAAGTGAAAATTACGAGAAAAGTTCAAAATTTTGATATTATTTTAAAAACATGTACTTCAGTGAATTTAGTCTCTCAAAATAAAAAGAGAATATTCGAACAACCAAAATCAGAATATACGATGAGAACTATAAATTCATTAATAAAAAGTATAAAAAAAGCATTAAAGTATAATAGTAATATAAGTTTTAAAATAACAATTATAGATGCTGGTTCCCCTAAAGAAGACATGGCCATAATTGAAAGGCTTTTAAAAAATTCAAAATTAAAATTTAATATCATATACCTAAATTTAAATGAGTATTTAAAAAGAATAAAAATTATTAAAAGAAATAATTATCAAATTGAAAATAATATGAAATCAACAATGGCAAGTATAATTAAATCTTTTGAACTAGCAAAAGATCTTGATGACCTGGTTTATTTCGTAGAAGATGATTACATCCATGAGGATGGAAGTATTTCAGAGATGATATCCACTTATGAGAAATTTTCTACTATTTTGAAAGATGAAATATTTATAGTTCCAGTAGATTACCCTTTTCTTTACCAAAAAAATCAATCTACAAATGTTTTAATTGGCCAAAAAAATCATTGGAGATCTGTAAAAGAATCTCTGCTAACATTTCTGACTAGTAAAAAAATGGTCAATAAGTATTACAGTGATCTTATAAAGATGGGTGAAATTGAGCATGAGCCTTATGAAACTATACTGCATAGTATTTATGATAAAGAAAACTGTTTTTCTCCTATTCCCTCATTAGCTTTGCATTGCACTAACGTAAACTCAGTGTTTGGATTATCTCCAAATATTAATGCTAAAGATCTATGGGAAATGAACAAAAATTAAAATAAAAAAAAGGCCCAGCGGGGGGCTGGGCCTTAAGTTTTCTCCAACTAACGAGGGAGGAGATAAGATAAGAAGTTTTAGTCCCTTATACCGTAAGCGACAACTCCTACTTCAGCTTTATCAGTTCCAAGTCTTTCAGCTTCTTTACTGATTCTTAGACCGATTGTAGCTTTCATAATTTGGAACACTATTAGTGATACTACAAAAACAAATACCACAATTGAAATTGTTCCTAGGAATTGAGCTCCAAAAGAAACGTCTCCATTAGTTAATGGAACTGCTAATGTACCCCATACTCCAGCAACTAAGTGGGCTGGTATCGCTCCAACTACATCATCTATTTTTAACTTAAATAGAAGTTTTGTTGAGAAATACATTACTAATCCACCAATTGCTCCAATGAATATTGCAGCTAATGGACTTGGTGTTAATGGTTCTGCTGTAATTGCTACTAAACCTGCAATCGCACCGTTTAGCATCATTACTACGTCTGTTTTACCACCAAGTAATCTTGAAATTACTGCAGCAGTCATCACTCCACCGCCGGCAGCTAAGTTTGTATTAATATAAATTGTTGCTACTGAAGTTACATCATCAAATGTTCCTGCAGCTAATTGTGAGCCACCATTAAAACCGAACCAACCTAACCAAAGTATAAATACTCCAAGTGTTGCTAACGGAATTGATGATGCAGCGAATGGTGTCATCGCTTTTACTCCACCGCTTGAACTAAATCTACCAGTTCTTGCACCTAGCACAATTGCTCCTGCTAAAGCTGCAGCTCCACCAGCGGCATGTACTAATGTTGAACCAGCAAAATCTGAAAATCCAGCGGCTGATAACCATCCACCGCCCCATTGCCAGCCCATTTCAATTGGATAAATTATTCCAGTTAAAATTGCAGCAAATAAAAAGAACGGCCAAATTTTAATTCTTTCAGCTAATGTTCCAGATACAATAGACATTGTTGTTGCACAGAATACCATTTGGAAAAACCAATCTGATCCGTCTGAATAACCTGTATCTACTGCAGATCCATCACTCCATGGAGTAAATGATCCTATATATCCACCTTCTGGTATACCATAAGCTAAATTGTATCCAACCAACCAGAACATTAATCCTGCGATTGAATAAAGACCTATATTTTTAGCACAGATTGCTGAGACACTTTTAGATGTTACTAAACCAGATTCTAACATTGTAAATCCGGCTGCCATCCACATGACTAAGAAACCTGACATTAAAAATAATAGGGTATTAAATATATATTGAGTCTCTGCTGATACAGTCGTCTCGGCATAACCAAGACCTGCAAAACCGAAGTAAACTGCGGTTCCAGCAAAGAAATATCCTAAGTATTTTTTCATAATAAACTCCCTTGTTTTTTGAAGAATGATTTATAAGACTTTGAAAAATTTAAAGAATTGAAATCTGTTAATTTGAGCTATGCAGTTTTTGCAAGTAGTTTAGCCCTTATTTGATTTTTTCAAATAAGGGCTAAAAATAAGATTTAACGGTTAAACATTTCTTTTAAGCTTTTAGCAGGTAAAAACTTAACTTTTTGAGAAGCTGCTATTTGAATGGACTCACCTGTTCTTGGATTTCGACCTACTCTAGCTTTTCTTTTAGCTACTTTATAAGTACCAAAACCTGCGATTTTTACAGTATCGTCATTCTTTAGCGCATCTAAAATAATAGTCGTAATTGAGTCAAAAGTTCTTTCAGCATCAGCTTTGCTTTGGCCCAATGTGGACGATATTTTTGCTACTAGTTGTTTTTTATTCATTTTTGCCCCTAGGTTAATTCTAATCTCAACAATAACTGAGTAAAATCAACATTATTTTTAGTATTAAATAAAAATATTAACACTAAATGTGGTGATTGAAAAAGTACTGAATTTACTTGCTTTTTTGAGGGTAAAAAGTGGCTTAAAATAAGCCTAAATCTTTAAGATCATTAAACGTAGTGAAAAACATAAGAGAAAACAGCAAAAATAACCCGATTCGAAAAAAACCTTCTTGAGTTTTTTGGGAAAGTGGTTTTCCTAGAATTTTCTCAAACGCATAAAACATTAGGTGTCCGCCATCTAAAAGAGGAATTGGAAATAAATTTATTAAACCTAAACTTATCGAAATATAAGCCATAATACTTAAAAAGGCTATTAAGCCGAATTGAGCAACCTGACCTGTTATTTTTGCTATTCGTATAGGTCCACCTAATTGTGAACTATCCCCTTTTCCTTGAAACATAGATCCTACAAATTTTAATGTGGTTTTGGTTACAAACCATGTTTCTCCCAACGCATAATACATGGCTTTAGTTGGTCCTAATTTTTGTTTATCAAATTCATTATTCGGAGGAGATATTTTTATACCAATAATTTTCCTTTTAATCTTGTTACCTAAATTATCTTCACTCATTACTTCTTTAGGTTCTAATTTAAATGATAGTTCTTGTTCATTTCTTAAAACTTTAATTTCAACATTTTTATTTGTTGTTGCATTAATATGTGTGGAGACTTCTAAAACACTACTAATCTTATTGTCATTAATTTCTGTAATAACGTCATTCACTTTTAATCCTGATGAAAAGGCTGGGCTATTTTCTTGTATTTCAGATATTTTAGCTGGAGTGAAATCTTTGCCGGAAAACATATATATAAAAGCAAAAATAATTATAGCCAAAATAAAATTTGCTAATGGACCTCCAAAGACAATTAATGATCTTTGGTAAAGAGGTTTTACTACAAAAAGTTTTTTTCTATCATTTTCATTGTATTTTTTTAAAAGCTCCGCTTGTTCAGCCTGACTAAAAACATTTCTGTCACCAAAAAACTTAACATATCCACCTAAAGGTATTAAACAAAATTTCCATCTTGTCCCGTTTTTGTCATTAATGCCAAATAATTCTCTACCGAAACCTATTGAGAAATCAGTAACACCTACACCATATTTTCTAGCGAAATAATAATGGCCGTATTCATGTACGAATACAACTATGGTAAGTAAAATTATAAATGGTATTATAAAATTTAAAATTTCCATTCGTTGACCTTACTAAAAAGAAAATTCCTGAACGCAATTAATCTAGCATTGTTTTTAAGTGACTCTGGGTAAACAAAATGTGTTTCTGTTGGTTTGCCAGGTTCAGTTGGTAAAACTTTTGTAATACCGCTTATATTGTGTGCAATATAGTCTGGTAATGCCGCTAACCCTACTCCACTTTGAACTGCTAATAATAGTCCGTAAACACTATTTACTTTCAACAGAGACTTCCTTTTTTTTCCATCTTTTGTACCTACTTTTAATACCCAGTCTGGATTATAAACAGGGGATGGCGCACCTTTACCGTAGGTAATGAATTTATGTTTATCCAAATCCTTTAAAGTTTTTGGATAGCCATTTTTTTCTAAATATTCATTTGACCCATAAATGTGATAGTTGAAATCAACAAACTTTTTTTGAATTAAATTAAGTTGTTTTGGTCTTCTCATTCTGATAGCCACATCGGCTTGGCGAGTTGCTAAATCAAGTTCTTTGTCGTCAAATATCAATTCTATTTCAATACCAGGATTTAAATCCATAAACTCTTTTATTCGTGGGGTTAACCATGTGGTGCCAAAACTTACAACAGTGGTGACAACAAGTTTGCCACTCAATTTATCTTTTTCTTCGCTTAAATTAGATTCTACATCTTTAAGTTTAGAAATTACCTCGTGCGCTGTCTTAAAAAGGTATTTGCCATTATCAGTGAGAGCTAATCCCCTAGCGTGTCTCTCAAAAAGCTTTATTTTAAGGTCACTTTCTAAAGATTGGATTTGTCTACTAATAGCTGATTGACTCAAATTTAAGATTGTTGATGCTTTTGTGAAGCTACTAGCCTCGGCAACTGTATGAAATATCTTTAGTTTATCCCAGTCCATTAGAAAATATTATAGATTATTTGTTAGGATTTACTATAGCTCTTCCGAAGAACTTGCCTTCTAAAAGCTTTGGATATGTGTCTAAAAGTTCTGAAAATGAAAGAGATTTTGTGAATGATTTCAATTTATTAAAATCTATAAGTTTTACAGCTTCGTTCCATAGAAATTCTCTTCTTCTAATTGATGCACCAGAGGAGTCGATTCCCCACAGTTTAACACCTCTTATTATAAAAGGCATTACAGTTGTATTTATTTTTATGCCTCCAGCATTTCCACAAGATGCAACAATACCATTTGGCTTTACCTGAGCTAAAATTTTTGTAAGCGATGGTCCGCCTACAGTATCAACGACACCATCCCACGTCCCTTTTTCTAACAGCTTACTGTCACCATCAAATTCTTTTCTTTCAATTATATTTTTGGCACCTAAATCTTTTAAATAATCATTTTTGTCTTTTTTGCCTGTCACAGCATGAACATCATAACCCATTTTCGATAAAATCATTACTGCAATACTTCCAACTCCTCCAGTAGCTCCGGTTACAAGGACATCTTTAACCTTGTCGCCTAAAAGAAGTTCTTCTCTCGCTTTAATAGCAAATGAACATTGCAAAGCTGTAAAACCTGCAGTCCCTAACATCATAGATTTTTCAGAGTCAATTTCTTTTGGATTTTTAATTAAAAAATTCGAATCTACTTTTGCGTACTGTGAAAATCCTCCATAATACATTTCTCCAACTCTAAATCCTGTGCAAATTACGTTTTCATCTTTTTTAAGTTTATCATCGCCACTTTCAACAACTTTTCCAGAAAAATCTATACCCGGAACAAAAGGAAATTTTCTAACTATTCTTCCACCATCTTTTAAAATCAAAGCATCTTTATAATTTAAACTTGAGTAATCAACTTTGATTAAAACATTTCCATCTTTTAAATGGTTGCTGTCGATTTCTTTGATGTCTCTTGTAAATTTTTCGTTCTGATTATCTATGACTACTGCTTTAAATTTGACAGTCATTATTTCCCGATATGTTTTAAATACCTATTTTGAAGTGAAAGATCCTCTTTAAATGTTCCTAAAAAATAATTTGTTAGAGTCATCGCTTTTTCTTTTTTTATACCTCTCATGGTCATACATTGGTGAGATGCATCAATTGTGACCGCAACCCCTTTAGCTTCTAATCCACTCATCAAAGTTTTTGCTATTTGCATATTTAACCTCTCCTGCGTTTGCAATCTCTTTGCATAAACCTCTACTGTTCTAGCCAACTTGCTTAAACCAACAACTTTTTTGTTTGGAATATAAGCAATGTGAACAACTCCGATAATTGGCGCCATATGATGTTCACAGTGACTTTCAAAAGAAATGTTTTTCTCAAGAACCATATCATCATAACCGTCAACATCTCCAAAAGTTTTATTAAGCGCTTTGTTGGCATCTTGGTGATAACCGCTGAAATATTCTTTAAATGCTTTTACGACTCTTTTAGGTGTTTCTTTTAAGCCTTCTCTATCAGGATTTTCTCCTATCCATTTTAAAATGGTCTTGAAAGCATCTTCTGCTTCTTTATCTGTAACACCGCTTTGATTTATCGATGTTTTTTCTAGATCTTTGACTAATTTCATAAAATTTTAAACATTATTATAGGACATATGTTGTTTATGCAAATTGCTATTTTGTCTTTTTTTCACTATTTTAGCAATATGTTTAAAAAAAGAGATAGTGTTTTTGAGGTAGAAGAAGGAAAATTTTTATCTCCAAAATTTGATGATCAAGGCTTAATTCCGGTAGTAACTACGGATAGTAAAACTGGTGAAGTTTTAATGCATGGATATATGAATTCTGAAGCTTTAAAAAAAACTATAGAAACAAAAGAAGCCCATTATTGGAGTAGATCAAGAAAATCTATTTGGCACAAAGGAAAAACAAGTGGATTTACTCAAAAAGTAATTCAAATAAGAATAGATGACGATCAAGACTCTGTTTGGTTGAATGTCGATATTGGAGATGGTGCAAGTTGCCATGTGGGTTACAAATCATGTTTTTATAGATCGATCCCGTTAGGTAAAATAGATCAGTCTGAGAAAGTTGAAATGAAATTTGAAGAAAAAGAGAAAAAATTTGATCCAGAAAAAGTTTATAAAGGACAACCTAATCCAACTAAACTTTAAAGATGTCCAAAGAAACTCAAAAAAATGTTTTCGGCGAACCTCTGGAACCTTGTTCTAATGAACCTTTAACGGGTTGGTTTAGGGATGGATGTTGTAACACTGACAATAATGATCGTGGAGTTCATACAGTGTGTGCGAAAGTTTCTAATGAATTTTTAGAGTGGTCAAAAAAAGTAGGAAATGATTTAATCACACCGCATCCCGAGTTTGGTTTTCCTGGTTTAAAAGATGGGGATTGTTGGTGTGTTTGTGCTACTTGGTATGCAAGGTCTATAGAAGAGAATAAAGCTTGTACTATTTTTTTAAAGAAAACAAATATCAAAACTCTTGAATTAATACCTTTAGAAAAATTAAAAAAATTTGCTGCTGATTTATCTTAGTAAATTTTTGATCCTCGAGTTTTAATTATTAACTCAAGCTCTTGAAATTCTTCACAGTTACAGTTTTTAAGGACTGCTAGTCTTTCCTTTGCTTTTTCAATTCTATTTGTTTGAACATAAAGTTCACCTAAATATTCATTAATTCCATTATGCTTTGGATCTAAACTTAAGCCTTTTAAGTAAAACTTTTCTGCTTCATTAAAATTTCCTGACTTTCTTGAAGTGTAACCCATATAATTTAATATATCTGGATTATTTTTGTCTTTTTTATTTGCTGTTTCTAACTTGTTAAAAGCTTCCTTATAAAGTTTAATTGCCTTGTCTTTTTTATCTTTTTTCTCAAGCTTTCCTGCTCTTTTAATTAATTTTACAGCTTCATCATACATTGAAATTTTTGAAGAACTTCCTCCACTATCTCCGCCTGCTGCAAGTGCAAGATTGTTTATTAAGAAAAAACTTATTAAGATAATTAGAATTTTTTTCATATTTTAAATTTAATATTTTTTTTTTAATTTGTCATGCGACAGATGATCTTCCTCCGTCAACCCCAATAATCTGCCCAGTTATCCAAGAGCTATCTTTACTTAATAAAAAATTCACTAAAGAAGAAAAATCATCTCCCTCACCTATTCTTTTCAATGCATGCATTTTAGCAATACTTTCAGCCATCTTCTCATTTTTTAACATTGATCCAGCCATCTTTGATTTAGAGAGACTTGGTGCTATACAATTTACTCTAACATGTGGCGCAAACTCAGCAGCCAATGCAACAGTTAAACCTTCTACAGCTGCTTTTGCAGAACTTATAATACTATGATTTAAAAATCCCTTTCTAGCAGCAACAGTTGAAAATAAAACTATGGAACCTTTATTTTTTTTTAGTTTATCATAACTTGCTCTTATAATTTCCGTTGCAGATATAAGATTCAAATTAAAGCACTGCATGTAATCACTTTTTTTTGTAAGTTTTAAAGGCTTCAAATCTATTGATCCAACACAAAAAGCCAAACCATCAATTTCTTCATTTTCTAAGTCGGTAATAATTTTGTCACTAAAATTTTCGTTTAATACATCGGCCACAGTGAAGGAAGAGCCAAGTTCATTTGCTAGACTTGAAACATCTTTCTCATTCCTACCTACTAAATGAGTTTTTCCACCATTTTTTTGGATATTTTTTGAGACTGCTGATCCTATAGAACCAGTAGCGCCGATAATTAATTTTTTCATAAGGTTAAATACCATGATCTGAGAAATTGGACAGCCTAATAATGACGCGTGTATTTTGTAATAAAAACAATATAAATTGATAGATATGAAACTATTCATCATTCTAGGAAATCAGCTTTTTAATCCAAAGTATTTAAGCCCGTATAAAGATCACTTATTTTTTATGGCTGAAGATTATAACCTCTGCACCTTTGAAAAACATCACAAACTTAAAATACTTCTTTTTTTATCATCCATGAGATCTTTTAAAGATGAATTAAAATCCAAAAATTTCAATATTTTTTATAGAGACGGAAATAAAGATTTTAAACTTTCTTATGAAAAAAAACTTGAAAAAGTAATTAAAGAAAAAAAAATAAAAGAAATATCTTTTTTTGAAATAGAAGATAAGTTTTTTGAGAAAAGAATTTTGTCATTAACAAAAAAAAATTCTTTAAAAGTAAATCAAATAAAAACGCCGATGTTTTTAATTAATAGAGATGAGTTTAAAAGCTATCTTACAAAAAATAAAAGGCCTTTTATGGCTAATTTTTATAAAATAGTAAGAACTAAAATGAATTTGCTAATGAATAAGAATGGCACACCAAAAGGAAATAAATGGAGTTTTGATGAAGAAAATAGAAAAAAATTACCAAATTCAATTAAAATTCCTAAAATTTCAAAGGTTAAAGAAACTAAGGAAACTACAGTGCTTAAAAAATTTATAAGCTCTAATTTTAAAAACCATCCCGGAGATCTTGATAAATTTTGGTTTCCAACGACTAGAAAAGATGCAAACAAATGGCTAGATGAATTTTTAAAAGAGAGAATAAAATTATTTGGTGATTATGAGGATGCAGTAACAGATAAATCTAATACTGTATTTCATAGTGCTCTAAGTCCATTAATTAATTTGGGATTAATAACTCCAAATGAGATTTTAGAGAAATTAAAAAAGATTGAAAATAAAGTTCCAATAAATTCTCTAGAAGGTTACATAAGGCAAATTATTGGTTGGAGAGAATTCATGAGAGGGATCTATCAAAATTTTGACCAAAGATTAGAGAAAACAAATTTTTTTAATCATAAAAGAAAAATGAAAAATACTTGGTATAACGGAACAACTGGTTTAGATCCTCTCGATCACGCAATTAATAATGCAAAAAATTTTGGATGGTCACATCATATAGAAAGGTTAATGATATTAGCAAACATCATGAATCTCTGTGAAATTCATCCTAAACAAGTTTATAAATGGTTTATGGAAATGTTTGTAGACTCTTCTGACTGGGTAATGTCTCCTAATGTTTATGGTATGGGTTTATTTAGTGACGGCGGTATATTTGCTACAAAACCATATATTTGTGGATCTAGTTATTTTTTAAAGATGATGCATTTTAAAAAAGGTCCTTGGTGTGATGTAATGGATGGACTGTATTGGAAATTTATCGACAGGCACAAAACTTTTTTTTTAAAAAACCCTCGCCTTGCGATGATGGTAAGAATTTCAGAAAAAATGAATAAAGAGAGAAAAACAAGAATATTTAAAGCAGCAAATTTTTTTATAAAAGAAAATACAAATGGTTAAAGTTTTTTTTAATAATTCTTGTAATATCTGTAGAACAGAAATCAATCATTATAAAAAACACAGTAATGATAATATTGGGTGGATTGATGTTACAGACAATAAGGAAGCACAAAATATTACATCGAAATCTTATAGGGAACTTTTAAGAAGAATGCATGTTATTGAAAATGGTAAGGTTATTGATGGCGCTGAGTCATTTCTTATTATATGGAAGAATATTCCAAAATATAACTTTTTATATAAAATTTTTAAAATAAAACCCTTATTTTTTTTTCTAAATATTTTTTATGAAATTGCTGCTTATTTTTTATTTCTTAAAAATAAACACCTTTTAAAAAAATGAAAAAAAGCCAGCTTCCAAAGAAGGTTTGCCCCGTATGTAATAAATCTTTTAATTGGCGCAAAAAATGGAGACTTAATTGGGAAAAAGTAAAATATTGTTCCAAGAAATGCTCTAAATCTAGTTCAATTTAAAAGTAGATAATATTATTGGTATATTTGACCTAAAATTAAAATAACCTTTATTAGAAAACTTCCAACAAAATTCATCTTCTTTTCGGGTAATAAAATTTATAGCTAAGTCATTATTCTTAATCAATCTTTTCAAAAATGAGAAATTTTCTCCAACAGAAGGATATACAACATCAAATTTTTTAGATTTTTTCATTAAATCTATTAAACCATTTTCATCTAATAACTCAGCCTTAAATTGATATTCATTAAATTGTGATTTAATAACAGCTTTTTTATAGTCTATTACTTTTGATGATAGCTTTAGAGATCTATTTTTATTATCTAACAAAACAAAGAAAATTTTTTTGTATTTTTTTAGATCAAAAAAATCAATGTGCATTTCGTTTTCAAATACAATTAATTGTTCATTTACATCTTCACTTTTATTAATTTGAAAAGGTGAAATTTTATATTCTCTTTTGTCAATAATCGGTAAAGCAGTCTCGTTCAACTTGACATTTTTATATTTATTATTTGTAAATTTACTTATATTCCATGATTGGGCTAAATAATTTTTTCCTTTTGTTTGTATTCCAGCAACCCATCGCCAACTTAAAGTATTGGAAGCTGAATCACCATCAAATAAATGTTTCATGAAAAACTCTGCTCCCTTTTGCCAAGGTAATCCTAATGTAAATATCCAAATACTTGCAAACAACATCCGAGTGTGATTATGAAGATAATTAAAATTTTTAAGTTCGTTTACCCAATCATTAAAGCATTCAATTTCAGTCTCTCCTTTAATGGCTTTCAGATATTTATCATCTTCTGTTATCGTCTTAAGATCTTCTATGAAATCAGTCCAAACTTTTGGTCTTAGTTCGAGCCATCCTTTCCAGTATACTCTCCAAAATATTTCTTGAATGAATTTATCTACTTTTTGGAAAGGATATTTCTTCAGTACAAGTTTTACAGTTTCATATTCGTTAATTAATCTATGGGTTATATATGGAGATAAACAAGAAACATTACTCCTGTTATTTACACCAAAATCGAAATTTCTTTTTGAATTATAATTTGAAATATCATTTTCAATATATTTATTAAGCTTATCTAAAGCTTCTGATCTCGAAGTTACAAATTGCATTAATCTTCGTCATCCCTCCAGTCATCTATGTACAATTTCCAACAAGCAAACGTTACGCAAATTATTCCAACAGAAAATCCTAGAAGCACTCCATTTTCTTTGCCTAAATATATAGAACCATAGTGAGCACTTAAAATTGGTGGTCCTACTAGAATCAATCCAACTATAATATATCTATAAATGAAAGGAGGACGCTTCAAATGGTGTTCCCTTGATCAAATGGTTGTGAAACGGCAGAAGTAAACCAACAATTGCTGCAATCTTTATCGCTGCCTTTTTGTACGTGCCACTCATAAAAAAATAATTTCTTATCATTGTCTAATACTTCAACACCATAAATAAAAGTATTAGGGCTATTACTAATTAAATTTATTTTATGTGACGAATGGTTTAAAAGAATTTTATACTGCTGGCCAAGCAACATACCCTCAAATCTTTTGTATGGGCCAGTAAATTTTTTATTATCAGGGTGAGCAAAAAGCCAAGTTTGTTTTATTCCATCATTTAACTTGTTATTTTTTTTTAATGCTTCTAGTTGAATTTTTACTACATCGAAAGCAGATAAATCTTTCGATGGTTTAATCATTTCTGCATTTAGAGTATTAAATGTAAGTACAAATACAAAAGTTATAAATATTTTTTTCAATTCCATATCTTTTTTAATGTTTCTTCTCTTTTACAAGCGTTTTTGTACATTAGATAACGAATAAAATTTTTTTCATAATAATCTTGGTGATAATTTTCAGCAGGGTAAAAAATGTCAAATTTCCAAACTAAAGTAACGATTTTTTTATCAAATTTTTTCTCTATTTCTTTAAATGATTTTTCAATAAGTTCTTTTTGATTATTATTTTCAAAAAAAATCACAGATCTATAACTTTTGCCTTTATCACAAAATTGACCTGAAGCGTCGAAGGGGTCAATATTTTTCCAGTAAACATTTAATAAATCTTTATAGCTCACCACTGAAGGGTTATATGTAACCTCTATTACTTCTACGTGACCAGTATCTTTGTAAATAACATCCTCATATTTTGGATTCTTAAGATGCCCTCCCGAGTATCCAGAAATTGATGATAAAACTCCATCTACTTGGTCATAAGATTCTTCCATACACCAAAAACAACCTCCTGCAAAATATGCTTTTTTAGTTTCTGTTGCAAATACGCTTAGGTTTATAAAATAAATAAATAAGATTAGAACAATTTTTTTCATTGAAAAGATGATATATTAATTATTATGAAAAACGATGATCATATTGTCATAGATGAAAACAGTGATTTAAATAATATTATCTGTGAGGAATGTAAAAAAGAAGACGAAAGTGTAAAACAGAATTTAATTATGCATGGTTTTAAATTTTGTAATAGCTGCAAACTATCAAAAACAATTTTTCCAATTTAAAAATTTCTAAATAAAATTAAAATTGTAAATAATAAAATCGCTTGAAATAACCAGGCTACAATTACAACACCTAAAGCTCTCCACAAAGATTTATAGTCTAAAGCAGCTCTCACCCCAACTACCATACAAGCTAACATCCAAAAAGCTGATCCAATAAAAGTTACTGCCATTAAATCTGGTGTTACACCAAATACCCTTAATAAACCTGGAGCACTAGAAAATCCTATAGTTCTTAATAACTCACCATGATTACTCTTAGTATTTTTTTCAGGAAATAATTTTACGCCAACAAAATAAATAATATACGCCCACACGTACCAACTGATTAGAGAAAAAATTGGAGCTAATAAAAAATTAGATGCTCCTAATTGTAAAGCGCCCACACCTGCAGCCATACTTGAAAGTACAACGACTAGGCCAGCTTGGATTGTTGCTGACTTATCTCGCTCCACCTCTTCATAGAGCTCAACATCAATTTTAATGGCTCTAAATATTCTATCAAATAAATTGTTAAACATTCAAAATTAACTCTTTAATATCTTCAATAATTTATAATGCAATTTTTTATTTGAAGTTGCCAAGATATTTCCTGCTTTTTCAGCATTTTTATTATTCCATGTGGTAATAAAACCACCAGCATTTTCCACAATTGGAATAATTGCGGCAACATCATATATTTTAAGATTAGACTCTATTACTGCATCTAATTTACCTTCTGCAAGTAAACAATAACTGAATGCATCAAGTGTAATCCTGCTTATATTCTTATTTAATTTATCTAACTTTTTTAAGATTTTTAAATTTTTATTTTGATTATGAAAATTGCATAGAATTTTTGTTTTTTTAAAATTAATTACCGAATTTGTTTTCAATTTTTTTTTTTTATTTTTGTCTAAAATGTATGAAGTGTTATTATAGCTAATATAGGTTTTTTTTAATTCTGGAAAATTAGCCATACCTATTATTGATTTCTTTTTGTAAATCATGCCAACTAAATTAGACCAAGTAGGAAGACCTGCAACAAATGCCTTAGTTCCATCTATTGGGTCAATTATCCAGTAGTTTTTGTTTTTGGTTTTTTTCTCTTTAAATTCTTCTCCAATAATGCCGTCGTCGGGAAATGATTTTACAATGTAAGCTCTTATCAACTTTTCAAAACTTTTATCAAAATTAGTTACTGGATTGAATATTTTTTTTCCTTTTGATTTATTGTTTATAATTAATTTTTTTTTTGAATTTGATTTATAAAACTTATTTAGTTTAGAGGATAAATTATATAAAAATTTAATAGCTTTATTCTGGTCCATATAAGTATATAACTTAATTAAAAAGTTTTTAAATATGAAAATAAATGAAAAGATAATCCCAATAATTTTAGGCTTATCAGCGGCACTTATCATAGGAGTGTTGGCTTTTTTGAGTTTTGAGACTTCTTATGGATATTGGTTAATATTTTCTTTTGGTGCTACAACTTTTAGTGTTTTAGTATTTTATCAAGCCGACATGGCTCAACCCAAAAATGTTTTTTTTGGTCATCTTGTGTCAATAACAGTAGGTATCTTATTTAATGAAATTTTTGGAATGTCATTTATTACTTTAGGATTAGCAGTTGGATTTGCTTTAGCCTTGATGATGTATTTTAAAGTGGAGCATCCTCCAGCGGCCGCAAATCCTTTGATAGCCCTTTTATCGGATGTATCATTTGAATTTATCTTCTTGCCTGTCTCAGCTGGAGCAATAATTATAATTATTTTGTCAATTTTAATAAACAGATATTTATTAAAAAGAAATTATCCAACAAAATTTTTCTAATTATAAATAAAAATATAGCTATTTAAAATTAATGCGTATGTGCTCCATAAAAAATAAGGGATCATTAAATAATAGCTGATCTTGTCTATTTTAAAGTATTCTTTCAAAAGAAATATGATGAACGCTAATATAATAATTAAATTTATTAATGCTAAACCTATTTGGTGAAATCCAAAAAAGGCAATGCTCCAAGTACTATTAAAAAAAAGATGAATAAAATAAATCTTGAGAATATATTTATTTTTTGTATTAAACCAAATTTTCCATATTGCTACTGACATCAAAATATATAACGTTGTCCAAACAGGTCCAAAAACCCATGCTGGAGGATTAAAAGGTGCTAGTGTTAATTGTGAGTACCAAGGTTCTTTAAAAGCTGAAGTAGTAAAACCGCCAATTGCAGAGGCTAAAAAAGTAATGGTTAATATTATAAATAATGATAAATATTTATTATTCATTATTAAAATATAAACTTTATATGTCAGAAAAACAGAAAAAAATTTGGATAACTGGTGCAAGTAGTGGAATAGGAAAATCAGTTGCTGAAAAGTTTGCCAACGAGGGTTGGAAAGTTGCAGTGTCAGCTAGAAGAAAAGAACTACTTGACGAATTAGCTAAAAATCCTAATATAGTATCTTTTCCTCTCGATGTTACTAATCAAAATCAAATTAATGAAGTTTTTAAAAATATTATAGATAATTTTGGCGACTTAGATATATGTTTATTTTCTAGTGGTACATATGAGCCAAAAGATGAACAAAATATCGATCCTGTCAAAATAAAGAATGTAATAAATGTAAATTTTTTAGGTGTAATTGATTGCGTAAAATCTGTTGAGAGATTTTTTAAAGATAAAAAATCTGGACATATTTCAATAGTTTCATCTATTGCGGGTTATAGAGGGTTACCAAATTCAAGTGGATATGGACCATCTAAAGCTGCCTTAACTAATTTTAGTGAGAGCATTTATTTTGATTTTAAAAAATTTGGAGTGAGAGTTTCAGTTGTATCACCCGGGTTTATAAAAACCCCATTGACTGATAAAAATGAATTTCCGATGCCATTTTTAAAAACTCCTGAGTATGCAGCAGAAAAAATTTTTAATGGCTTAGTAAAAAGTAGTGCTTTTGAAATTCATTTTCCAAAAGGATTAACTTTGACCTTAAAATTTTTAAGAATATTACCTTATAGACTTTATTTATTTTTAGTTGACAAGCTCGTTAAGAGGTAGTTAGAGAAGGGACTCAACAAATTCCCAATTAATTAATTTATCGAAAAAATTTTCCAAATAAACTGGTCTTTTGTTTTTATAATCTAAATAATAAGAATGCTCCCATACATCACATCCTAAAATAGGTTTCATATTATGAATTATGGGATTTTCAGCATTAGGTGATTTAGTTACTACAAGCTTATCTTCTTTTAAAGATAGCCAACACCATCCAGATCCAAACTGGGTAATCCCAGCATTGATGAATTCTTCCCTAAATTTTTCAAAACTTCCAAAATCTTGTTTAATCTTATTTTCAAGTTTAGATGGAGCATTTCCACCGCCATTAGGTTTCATACATCTCCAAAAAAGATTATGGTTCCAGTGTTGACTAGCATTGTTAAAAATACCTGATTTTTTTTCAGTAGATGATTTTTTTATTATATCTTCCAAAGTCAATTTTTCATATTCAGAACCTTTTATAAAATTATTTAGATTTGTAATATATGTTTGATGGTGTTTACCGTGATGTAAATCTAAAGTCTGTTCTGACATTATTGGAGAAAGAGCTGAATTAGCGTAATCTAATTTGGGAAGTTCAAACATATTAATCTTTTACAAACATTACAGTTAGTTCCGCTACTTTAATTCCAAACTTAGTCATTGTAGCTCTGTTAATTGCTACACGCTCATCTTGCATAAAAATCCAATCATCAAAAGTAATTTTAATATTTTTACCTTTTACTGGTACAAGTAAAACATATTCAAATTTAAAGGCGGGGCCATATGAATAGCCTTTTGCAGTTCCAACTACGTCTGAAGCAGTTCCTTCATAATTATGCTCATCTATTTTGTTAATTGTCCATTGTCGGGTTTGTCTTTCTCCGTCATTCCAATTAAATACCTCATCCAAGATTAATTTTGAACCGTCCCACTTTCCGTTTAAATCTGCTTTGAATTGCCTTGTAACCTTTCCAGATCTGTTTTGTAATACTCCCCAGGCTTTAACATTGCCTGATAAATAATTTTCTATGACTAATCTTGGTTTTTGATCTTTAAAATCAGTTGGTTTCATTTTATTTGCACATCCTGTTATTAGTATTAGTAAAAAAAGTCCTATAAATTTTTTCATGAGGAATATTTATTCGACATAGAGAATTGAATCAAGTTAATGTTTCTAGACTTAAAGCCACCCTCACAATAAGATAGATAAAATTCCCACATACGTTTAAAATAATCGTCAAAACCAAGTGGGCTTATTTTGTCCCAGACACCTAAAAAATTTTTTCTCCAAGTAGATAAAGTTCTGGCATAATCATCAGAATAAGTATTTATTTTCTCAAGTTTAAGACTGTTTTTTTTTATAAGTTTTTCCATAAAATTTATTGAGGGTAAAAAACCGCCAGGAAATATATATTTTTGAATGAAATCTTCATTTGCTCGATATCTTTCAAATAATTCATCTTTTATAACAATGCCTTGAATTGCAGCAGTACCATTATTGTTTAAAACTTTTTTAATAGTTTGAAAATATTTATCCATATAGTTTTCACCTACAGCCTCAATCATTTCTATTGAGGCAACATGGTCATATTTATCCTTTAAGTCTCTATAATCTAAAAATTTTACGTTAACTTTATTATTTAGGCCGGACTTAAATATTCTCTTTTTTGTAAAATCATACTGGTTTTTTGAAATCGTTATACAATCAATACTTACATCATATTTCTTTGCTAAAAATTCTGCAAAACCACCCCAGCCACATCCAATTTCTAAAATCTTATTTCCTTCTTTGATATTAAGTAAATTAATGAGTTCTTGAAATTTATTTTTTTGAGCTTTTTCTAGATCATCTTTTTCATCTTTATAAACCGCACTTGAATAAGTAAGAGTTTTATCTAACCATAATGAAAAAAATTCGTTGCCTAAATCATAATGCTTTGAAATATATTTTATACTTTTAGATTTGGTATTGGACGCAAATATTTTTTTTAAAAAATTCTTTATTTTTTGTAATTTTAAACTTCCTGAAAAGGAATAAATAGTATTAATATTTCTTGCAGTAAGTTCGATTAAGTTGGTTAAATTTGATGTGTAAAAATCTCTTTTTATGTGTGCTTCGCCTAAAGCCGAGCTTCCGCCTAGTATAACATTTAAGTAAAAACTTGGGTTATTAATTTTGATATCTGCCGATAGTTTACTTTCTAAATCCCCAAAATGAAAAACTTTTCCATCGTAATTGATTAATTTTAAATTTCCTTGTGAAATATTTTTTAATTCATTTAAAACAAATTTTTCAGAAATTTTAGTTAAGCTCATTAGTTTTCCTCAAAACTCAAATTATTTTTTAATTTAACTTCTCTTTTCCGATATATTGCTCCTTTTTTCCATAATAGTAATGCTTCATAATGTATCGAACTAATAATTTTTATTGTCATTAATGGATACTTTATAAAATTAATTGCAAGCTGTTTAAAACTAAATTCTTTCTTATCTCCCGTTTGAGTTGCAGTTAAAATTGTTCCATCGGCATCTGTTTGTTTTATAAAAACTGATAACTTATCGTTTGGATTTAATAATTTAAAGTTGTAAAAAGTTTCCATATCCATAAATGGAGATACATAAAACTTTTTTCTACATTTTTGAATTATTTCCTCATTGTTTTTAATTTTAAAAATATACGTATGCTGTTCATTGAAAGTATTTTTTACCTCATAAAAAATTGCTACTAATTTATCTTTTTCATAGCAATAAAAAATGCTCAAGGGATTAAAAACGTACCCGAGTATTCTGGGATAACAAAGCACTTTGATGTTTGTTATTTTTTCTTTTATTTGGAATTTTTTTAGATTTGAAATTACCCAATTCTTCAAATTACCTCCATCTCGATCTCCATGATCTTTGTCATAAAAACTAAAAATATTAAATTTGTTATATGAAAAAATACCTATTGATTTGTCCAATAGATTAATCTCATCTAAATCGATTAAAAGTGAAAAAGTTTTATATTTTAAAAAATGCCTTACAGGTTTAAATCTTGTATGGGTTACTTCTCCGTTATATATGCAAGAGTTCATTAAATTTTAAAATTATTTATTAATTCAATTGATGATTTTAATCCATCTTCATGGAAACCGTAACCGAAATAACTACCACAAAACCAGGTCCTTTTTTTACCCTGAATCATATGTAAATCTTTTTGAAGAAGCGTATTCTCAGTATTTAAGTATGGATGAGTAAAATTTATTTTTTTAATAATTAGATTATCTTGAACGTTATGAATAGGATTTAAAGTTAAAAAATAGTTTTTAGGTGTTTTTAAATTTTGAAGTTTGTTTAACCAATAAGTTATACATGTTCTTTTTCCATCTGAGATAGAGTTCCAGCTAGACCAAGCTCTTTTTTTTTGAGGCATTAGAGTTTCATCAGTATGTAAAATAGCTTCGTTTTTAACATACTTAAATTTTTCTAAAATATTTTTTTCTTGTGTAGTTGGTTTTTCTAGCATGTCTAAGCTTTCATCAGCATGTGAAGCTAGAACTACTTGATCATAATCTATATACTCATTTCCAATCATAATTCGAATATTATCATTACTTCTAATTATTTTGCTCACTTTATAATTTTTAAATATTTCGCCGCTTATTTTATCAGTTACTTTTTTAACATAAGTTCTGCTTCTATTCGAAACCGTATACCACTGCGGTCTATTTTTTAATTTAAATAAACCGTGGTTAATAAAAAAATTTAAAAAAAATTTTATTGGCATTTTTTTTGCTTTCTCGAAAGGCATCGACCAGATAGCTGCAACCATAGGTATTATGTGATACTCTATAAAATATTCTGAAAGTTTTTTTTTATTTAAAAAATCCCCTAAAGTTTGCTCTGTTATTTTATTTTTAAGTATATTTGGTGCAGTTTTGTAAAAGGATATTATCTCTTTTATCATTATTAAAAATTTAAAATTTAATAAATTAATTCTATTTGCAAAAATTCCACTGAGACCACTTCCACTATATTCTATGTTAGTATTTTTTATTGAAACAGAGAAAGACATATCACTTTTTTCATACGGAACATTTAGATCTTTAAAAAATTTAATTAAATTTGGGTAAGTTACTTCATTAAAAACAATAAAACCTAAATCAACTGGAACAATTTTATCATCCTCTTTGATATCATAGGTAAAAGAGTGTCCGCCAAAGTGATCAGCTTTTTCATATAAATCAACTTTAAATTTTTTTGACAAAAAGTATGCAGAAGATAGTCCGGATATCCCAGAGCCAATTACTGCTATTTTCATTTATTAAGCAGCTTCATCTTTATATTCATCCATAGATGGGCAAGAACATACAAGATTTCTATCTCCATAAACATTGTCAACTCTTGCAACCGGAGGCCAATATTTATTATTTTTTACAAACTCGGTTGGAAAAGCCGCCTCTTCTCGGGTATATTTATGACTCCAGTCATTTGAAGCTAATTCAATGTAAGTGTGAGGAGCGTTTTTTAATGGATTGTCAATTTTATCAAATTTTGATGACTCCACTAGATCAATTTCTTTTTTTATTTTAATTAATGCATTACAAAACTTATCTATTTCTTCTAAATTTTCACTTTCTGTGGGCTCTATCATTATTGTTCCTGCAACTGGCCAAGACATAGTTGGTGCGTGATATCCAAAATCGATTAATCTTTTAGCTAAATCTTCTTCTGAAATTCCTGAACTAGCTTTAATTGGTCTAATATCTATTATGCACTCATGGGCCACGTTACCATTTTTACCAGTGTATAAAACTTTGTAGTCTTTAGATAATTTCTTTGAAATATAATTTGCGTTTAAAATTGAAATTTGTGAAGCTTTTTTTAAACCCTCAGCCCCCATCATCTTTATATACATCCAAGATATAGGTAAAATGCTTGA
>CACKFY010000009.1 GCA_902599495.1 uncultured Pelagibacteraceae bacterium
CTTTTAAATTCTTCTTTAGTAGCAAAAAAAGCAGCATGTGGCCCTCCATAGCCCATGGGAATACCGAACCTTTGGGCACTACCTACAGCTATATCAGCACCAAGTTCTGCTGGAGTTTTTAACCTGATTAAAGACAATAAATCACATATTAAAATTGCCTTTCCATTTTTTTTATGAATTTGACTTATGCTTTCACTAGGATCTATTATCTCACCCAGAGTTCCGGGGTAAGCTAAAACCCCACAAATTATATCTTGATTAATTTTTGATAACTCCTTTTTTTCGTCACCAATAATAAGTTCTAATCCAAAAGGCTTTGTACGAGTTTTAATAAGATCAATTGTCTGTGGGTTGCAATTACTTGAAATAAATATTTTTTTTGCATTAGTTTTATCTAATCTTTGAGATAAGCCGACCGCTTCTGCTGTAGCAGTTGCTTCGTCAAGTAAAGAAGCGTTAGCAATATCCATTCCTGTAAGATCAATAATTGTTTGTTGAAAATTTAAAAGCATTTCAAGACGGCCTTGAGCTACTTCTGGTTGGTAGGGTGTGTAAGAAGTATACCAGCCTGGGTTTTCTAAGATATTTCTTAAGATTACATTTGGAGTAATAGAATTATAGTACCCCATACCAATAAAGTTTTTAAAAATTTTGTTTTTTTTAGATATAGATTTTAATTTTTTTAAAGCATCATTTTCAGATAGCGGCTCATCTATATTAAGATCATCTTTTAATAAAATTTTTTCTGGAACAGTGTTTTTCATTAAATCCTCAAGTGAACTATATCCTACGTGTTGAAGCATTTTTGACTGCTCATCATCTGAGGGGCCAATATGTCTTTTTATGAATTCTTTTGAATTATCGTCAATCATTTAATTTGGATTCTCCTTACAAAATTTATCGTATTCTTCTTTGGACATTAATGAGTCAAGTTCACCTTTATCTTTTATCTTTAATTTAAAAAACCAACTCGCTCCCTCTGGATCTCCATTAACACTACCTGGATCATCAGCTATAGCTTTGTTTCCCTCAGTAACTTCTCCTGAAATTGGTGAATAAACATCGCTAGCTGCCTTAGTCGATTCTACAACAGCAGCCTGCCCTTCTTTCTCTATAGATTTACCCGCATCTGGTACTTCAACGAAAACTATATCTCCAAGCATTTCAGTTGCATGTTTAGTTATACCAACTGTTGCTATATCGCCGTCTAAAGAAACCCATTCATGTTTTTTTGAAAATTTTTTTTCACTCATTTTTAACTTCCTTATTATTTTACATAACTTTTTTTATAAAATGGTAATTCCGAAACTTTACCTTCATATTTTTTTCCTCTGACTTCAAGCTGTACTGAAGTTCCAATTTCAGAAAATTTTGATTTAACGTAACCCATTGCTACTGGCCCGTTTACACTTGGACCAAAAGTTCCACTTGTTACAAAACCTATTTCTTCACCATTAGAAGAAAAAATTTTCGTATTTTCCCGAGCTATAACTTTTCCCTCGGGTTTGATGCCTACTCTTATTTTTTCACTACCATTTGTTAATAAATTTTTTATTTTACTCCAACCATTGAAACCACCAACTTCTTTCCTCTTTTTTGCAATTGCCCATTTGAGATTGGCTTCCACAGGATTTATTTTTTCATTTAGATCATGACCATATAGACATAGTCCAGCTTCTAATCTTAATGTATCTCTAGCACCTAAACCTATAGGCTTGACTCTATTTTTCATCAATAAATCAATTAAGTTTTTTACTTTTTTATTAGAAATTGAAATTTCAAAACCATCCTCACCTGTGTATCCTGATCTCGTTATGTAAAGACTTTCACTATCGTAACTAAAATTATTTCCAGTCATAAATTTTAATTGAGAAACGCCCGGTATAAGTTTTTCTAAAATCTCTACTGACTTAGGTCCTTGTAAAGCGATTAAAGATAAATCATTATTTAAAAGATATTTATGATTTTTATCTAAAAATTTTGAAATATGTTTGATATCGTTTTCCTTACAAGCCGCATTTAAAATTATGCAGAAACCTTTCTTTGTTTTTGTAACGATTAAATCATCTATAATTCCACCGTCATCATTTAATAAAAAAGAATATTTTGAGTGATTTACTTTTAGTGATTTTAAATCTGAAGGAATAATTTTTTCCAAGGCTTCTACTAATGTTTCGTCTCCCTCTAAAAAAAATTGCCCCATGTGTGAGACATCGAAAAAACCAGCATGAGTCCTTGTTGAAATATGTTCCTTGACGATACCATCCTTATATTGGATAGGCATTTCATAGCCTGCAAATGGTACGAATTTTGCTCCTAAACTTTTGTGCAAATCATATAAAGCTGTTTTTTGTACACCCATAATAACTCTTTTGTACCCCATCTGTTTTGAAACCTGAGAGATTTACTCCTTCGGTGAGGCAAAGCCTGCTTTCCAGAGTTATTACGGCAACGGTCCTTTTGCCTGAGAGTTTCCGGGGTGGTTGCTCCTTCGGCGCTATTTTAAATAGACTCTCCCGTTACAAGAGGACTTTCGTTCATTGAGCCTAAAAAGTCAATTATTTTAGTCACCTTTTTTTAGCGATTTATCATAACTTTTTAATATTACGGCAGATATTATTATCGCGCCACCCATAAATACACTCATTGGTGGTACTTCATTCAAGAAAATCCAAACCCAAATAGGTGCGAAGATTGTTTCTAGCAACATTAAAAGACCGACAGTTACAGCTTTTGTAGTTTTTGTTCCTATTGTTACGCATATAAATCCAAAAGCAAGTTGCGGAACACCTAATAAAAAACCCATTAGAATATCATTTGGTGAAAAAGTTAAATTACTTGCTAAAAATAAACCATATATTCCACTAAAAATACCAGAATAAAAAATAGCAGGAACCATATCGAGATCGGGAAACTTTCTTATAATCATTACAAGTATTGTAAAATTAATTGGAATAGCAAAAGCAACTATATTTCCAAATAAAGTCCCTTGATTGATAGAATCTCCTACCATTACCAACATGCCTACAAAAGCCAAGGTTATAGCTATTAATCCTTTAAATGTAATTTTTTCTTTTAGAAACAAAAAGCCAAACAATGCCAAAAAAATAGTTTGTGTACTGATTATAAAAACAACATTAGCAACAGTTGTTTTAGACATTGCAACAACATAAGCTACAAAGCTTAGTGATAAAAATAAACCTGCAACGATAGCAGGAAACCCTGATTTTTTTACTACGTTAATTGTATTTTTTTTATATGTTAGAAATAAAAAGGCTGTTAAAGCAATTATAAAAAATAAAGATCTTATTAAAAGAATTTGCCAAATATCGTTAGTTTCAAAAGAGCGTATTATTAGACCTCCCCAACTTAAAAAGAAACCTCCGAGTAAACAAAGAATATAGCCTGGAATTTTGTAAATTATACTCATCTAAACTTATTAATTATTTTAGAAAAATAGAAATGTAAAGTTGAAGCTCTAAGAATCATAAACAATGTTAATGAAAACCAAACTCCATAATTATCAAGGTTTTGAGTAAGAAATATTGACAAAATTACATATAGGATTACAGAAATAATCATACTATTTCTTAATTCTTTTGTTTGAGTTGCACCTAAAAATATTCCATCTAATTGATAACAAAAAGATGCAATAGGCGGAATAATAATAACCCACACAATATATTTATAAGATAAATATCTTAAAAAATCTAAGTCAGTTAATAAGTTTATAATGTCTTTTGCTACAAAAAAATAAAAGATACTTATAGTAAAACCAGTAAAAAAACTTAATTGTAAAGAATTTTTAACAACTGTTAAAAACATTTTAATTGATTTTTTACCTACTGAGTATCCAACAATTCCCTCTGTTGAAAAAGCATAGGAGTCAAGAAAGAATGAAGAAATGATTATCAATTGTAATAAAATTGAATTTATTGCTATAAACTCCTCACCCAAAGTTGAGCTAATATAAGTAATCCAAAAAAAAGCAAATGTTAAAAAAATAGTCCTTATAAAAATATCAAAGTTAATATTAAATAATTTAATTAACTTTTTTGGTCTTAAAATTTTTTCTTGAAATTTAGGAATTATTTTAAATTTTTTAATTATGAAAAAATAAGTAAATATTAAGCTTATAATTACAGTTAAATAAGAAGAAACTAATGTTCCTAGGGCAACACCGGTAATATCTAAATCTAATTCTTTAACAAAATATATACTAAATAAAATATTTAGAATACTTAAGCAGATTATAATTAAACTAGATATTAATGTTCTTTGTAAACCTAAAAAAAAACCAATTAGTATATAGGTTACAAGCTCAGCTGGAGCAGAAAATACTCTGATTGAAATATAATTGTCTATTAATAATTTAGTTTGATCAGATGTAATAAAAATTTCATTTATTGAAAATAGTATAAGTGGTTTTAATAATATTATAGCTAATGAAATAATAGTAGCTAAAATTATATTTCTTAAGATAGTATAAACTATTTCTCTATAATCGCCTTTTCCCAAGTATTGGGAAACCATTCCTACTGTTCCCATTCTTAGAAAACCAAAACTCCAAAGGATCATAGTTATGACCATTGTTGAAATACTGGTTGCAATTAAAAATTTTTCATTTTCAAGGTGACCCATTAGTCCTGTATCGACTAAACCAACCAATGGAATCGCCAAATTTGAAAAAAATATTGGTATAGATAATTTAAATATTTGCCATTTTGTAATTTTTGCAGGAAACCTTAAACTGGGCATACTTATGGATAAATTATTCTTTATTATGAAACAATTAAATTATATAAGAAGTTAGTAAAATGTTAGAACAGTTCATAATTGCTATACAAATAATATTAATTGACATCGTAATGGCAGCGGATAATGCGATCATTATAGGTCTAATAGCCGCAAATTTTGCACCCGAAAATAAGAAGAAGATAATTGCATGGGGGGTTGCAGGTGCATTTATTTTTAGGATATTCTTTGCTTTCGGTACTGACTACATGCTTGAATATGCATGGATTAAAATTGCAGGTGGACTAGCTCTTTTATGGATAGTCTATAACATCAGGCAAGATTTATTTGGAAAAAATAAAATAAGGTCTCCCTCATTAAAATCTAAAGAACCAGTATCTTTTAAAACAGGTGTTTATAGAATTTTAATAGCAGATATAACTTTAAGTTTCGATAACGTTTTAGGTGTAGTTGGTGCAGCTAAAGATTATTATTATTTAATGGTGACAGGTCTACTTCTATCAGTTTTTTTAGTAGCTACACTCGCTACATATTTTGCTAATTATATTAAGGATCACAAATGGTTAGGTTATGTAGGTATATTTGTTATAATTATTGTAGCACTGCAGCTAATTATTGGTGGACTTGTAAATCTTGAAGTTCTTACAATTAAAGAGCAGTACGAATTCCTATTTAGTATATGATAGATTTTTTTGTTTTGGGATCCGGAGTATCTGGGTCTACAATAGCAAATGTTTTATCCAATAAGTATTCAGTGCATGTTTTCGATAAGGCTCGAGGTCCAGGAGGGCGTTCATCAAACAAAAGATTCAAAAATAATTTAAGTTTTGATCATGGTGTTCAATATATTTCTCCAAAATCAAAAATATTTACTAAATATATTAAAAAACTCTATAAAAATAAAATCTTGAAAATTTGGGACGACAATCATTTGGATTTTACATTTGAAAAAAAAAATTTATCAATAAAATATATAGGAAAAAAAGCTAATAATGATTTAGTCAAATTCAATTTGAAAAATATTAAGAAATCATTTGGTTCACCTGTAACAAAAATATACTTTAAAAAAAAATTTTGGGAAATTACTTTAAGAGACAAATCAAAGTATCAATTTAAATCTTTAATATTGACTTGCCCTTTTCCTCAATTAAAAAAATTAGCAAAAAAATACTTAAATAAAAAGATCTTAAATCTAAAAGTTCAGATGCAACCAAATATTACTGTTATGGTTGCATTTAAAAAACAAAAAAATCCCCCTATTAGTTCAATTAGATTTGATGATGACATTTTAGCTTGGGCTGCTAACGAAAATAGTAAGAAAAGATTTAAATCAAATATAAACTTATGGACGCTTCAAGCCACGCTTAAATGGTCAAAAAAAACTATTAATAAATATAAAATTGATAAAACAATTATGAATCAATTAATTTCGCGTTTTACAAAATTGACAGGATTTGAAAAAAATAAAATAATCTTTAAAAAAATTCATGGTTGGAAATACTCCTATAATTACAAAAAAACACCATACTTAAGCTTATGGATTAAAAAATATAATTTAGGTATTTGTGGAGATTGGTTTAATGGTCCAAAAGTTGAAGATGCTTGGCTAAGTGCTAACAATCTTGCAAAAAAAATAAAATAATTAAAAAATTCCTTTACTACTTTCAGATTTATCTTTTATCGAAGATTTAACTTCAACATTTAATCCTATTAAATCTTTAGACTTTAAATTAGGAAGATTTTGTACGCATTTTAAAAATCGATCTGACTCTTTTTGAGAAATAATTCCGTCAGTTAAAGTTATAAACTTTTCGATGTACTCTTTACGTGTAAAAGGTCTCTTGCCTGCTGGATGAGCATCAGCGACGTTAATCTCTTCTGAAATCGTGGATCCATCTTTCATAGTAATAATTACTTTTCCACCAAAACATTTATTTTTTGGGTTAGGATCGTGATATTTTTCAGTCCATTTTAAATCTTCTTTAGTAGAAATTTTACGCCAGAGTTCAACTGTGCTTTTTCTTTGTGCTCTTTGTGGAGTGTAGGATTTTACGTGATGCCATGCACCATCTTCAAGTGCCACCGCAAAAATATACATTATAGAATGGTCTAAAGTTTCTCGGCTTGCTTTGGGATCCATTTTTTGAGGATCGTTTGCTCCAGTACCGATTACGTAGTGAGTATGATGACTTGTTTCAATCACAATATTTTCGATATCATTTATGTTGGGAATTTTTTTATGTAAACTTCTAGCTAGATCAATTAAAGCTTGGGATTGATATTCTGCTGAATGTTCTTTTGTGTAAGTTTCAAGAATTGCTATTTTTGGCTCATTAACGTTTGGTAATGGAACTATATATTCTTTATCAGGTCCTGATAAAACATATGCAATAAAACTATCTTCTCCCTCGTATATTGGAGATGGTGCACCCTCACCTCTCATACATCTATCTACAGCTTCTACCGCAAGCTTACCTGCATGAGCTGGCGCAAAAGCTTTCCAGCTAGAAATTTCTCCTTTTCTAGATTGTCTTGTTGAAACAGTGATATGTAATGCTTGCTGAACGGATTGATAAATTTGATCTGTTTTTAAATTTAATAAACTTCCTAATCCAGCTGCCACACTAGGACCTAAGTGAGCTATGTGATCAATTTTATGTTCATGTAAGCAAATACCCTTTACTAAATTAACTTGTACTTCGTAACCTGTAAGCACTCCTTTTATTAAATCTTTACCATTACATCCTTTTTGTTGAGCAACCGCTAGGATTGCAGGAATATTATCACCTGGATGACTGTAATCTGCTGCCAAAAAAGTATCGTGAAAGTCTAATTCTCTTACAGCTGTTCCATTTGCCCATGCAGCCCATTCACAATCCACTTTAATTTTTGAGTTTAAACCAAAGACAGTTGCTCCAGATTTTCTAGAATGAGCTAAAGCCATTGCTCTTGCTGAAATAACAGGTCTTCTATTAAACGAAGCAATAGCAACTGATGCGTTATCAATAATTCTATTAATAACCATCTCAACTGCATCTTTATCAATTTTTGCTTTATCTGAGGCGATTTCTGCAATTTTCCAAGCTAATTGATCTTCTTTTTTAAGATTTGATTTTGATGGGTGAACTTTTACTTTGATATCTCTCATCTAATTAGCAAGCATATTTCTTAAAACGTACTGTAAAATTCCTCCATTTTTGTAGTACTCAACTTCATTAGCGGTGTCAATTCTACAAAGCATTTGAATTTTTTTACTTATTCCGTCTTGATATTTAATCTCACAAGTTACTTCTTGTCTTGGTTTAACGCCTTTATCAATATTAATAATTGAAACTAATTCTGCACCTGTAATATTTAATTTCTTTCGGTCAAAACCCTCTTTAAATTGAAGAGGTAAAACTCCCATTCCAATTAAATTTGATCTATGAATTCTTTCAAAACTCTCTGCTAAAACAGCTTTAATTCCCAAAAGCTTAGTCCCTTTAGCTGCCCAATCTCTCGATGAACCCGTTCCGTATTCTTTGCCAGCGACAACAACTAAATCATTCTTTCTTTTTTTATATTCCATTGCAGCTTCGTATACGCTCATTACTTTTCCATCTGGTTGTAACTTTGTAAACCCACCCTCAGTGCCGGGAGCCATTTCATTTCTAATTTTAATATTACCAAAAGTTCCTCTTAACATTACTTCATGATTTCCTCTTCTTGCTCCGTAAGAATTAAAATCTTTTTGTTGTATTTGATGCTTCATAAAATAATCACCTGTTGGGCTATCTTTTTTTATACTTCCTGCTGGTGAAATATGATCTGTTGTTACTGTGTCAGCTAATAATAAAAGAATTCTAGCATCATTAATTGGTTTAAATCCTTCTGGTTGATCTGGCAAATCATCAAAAAATGGTGGTCTTTTCACATACGTAGAATTAGCTTCCCAGTTATAAATATCACTATCTGTCGTATTAATAGCTTGCCATTCTTTAGGTCCTTCTGAAACATTTGAATATCTTTGTTTAAACATATCTGCATTTAAAGAACTTAACATTAAATCTTCAATCTCTTTATTACTTGGCCAAATGTCTTTTAAAAAAACATCTTTACCATTTTTATCTTCGCCAAGAGAGGTTTTATACATATCAAAATTCATATTTCCTGCTAAAGCATAAGCCACAACTAATGGAGGTGATGCTAAGTAATTAGCTTTAACATCTGGATTAATTCTTCCTTCAAAGTTCCTATTTCCTGATAAAACCGAAACGGCATAAAGATCGTTTTTATTTATTGCCTCTGAAATATTTTGATTTAGAGGGCCTGAGTTACCAATACAAGTCGTGCAGCCATAACCAACTAAATTAAAACCAAGCTCATCTAAATATTTATTTAAACCTGCTTTTTTTAAATAATCAGTAACAACTTGCGAGCCAGGAGCTAAAGAGGTTTTTACCCATGGTTTTACTTTTAGTCCTTTTTCATGAGCTTTCTTCGCTAAAAGACCTGCGCCAATCATTACACTTGGGTTAGAAGTATTTGTACAAGATGTTATCGCAGCAATTACAATATCACCATCTTTTATATTAAAGTCAGAGCCTTTAACTTTAGCTTCGATAGCCTTGTCTCTTTTCGTATTTTCTTTATAAACTTGTGCAAAAGCACTTGAAGCCTCTGTAAGTAAAACTTTATCCTGTGGTCGTTTAGGTCCAGAAATGCTTGTTACTACATTGCTAACATCTAATGAAAGAGTATCAGTAAACACAACATCTTTGCTTGCCCAAAGCCCTTGTTCTTTTGAATATTTTTCGACTAAAGTTATTGTTTCTTGATCTCTTCCAGATAATTTTAAATACTTAATAGTTTCATCATCAACTGGGAAGAAACCACATGTAGCTCCATATTCAGGAGCCATGTTTGCAATTGTTGCTCTATCAGCTAAAGTTAAATTTTTCAAACCTTCACCATAAAATTCTACAAATTTTCCAACCACACCTTTTTTTCTTAGCATTTCAACAATGACTAAAACTAGGTCTGTTGCAGTTGTTCCCTCTTTTAATTTTCCTTTGATCTCTACACCAATGACTTCTGGAATTAACATTGAAATAGGCTGACCTAACATTGCAGCCTCAGCTTCTATTCCCCCAACACCCCAGCCTAAGACTGATAAGCCATTTACCATTGTTGTATGACTGTCGGTTCCAACTAAAGTATCTGGATAAGCGTATAAATCATTTCCACTTTTTGATGACCAGACAACTTTGGATAAATATTCTAAATTTACTTGGTGACAAATTCCTGTACCAGGAGGTACAACTCTAAAATTATCAAAAGCTTTCTGCCCCCATTTTAAAAATGAATATCGTTCACCATTTCTTGAAAATTCTCTTTCAACATTTTGATTAAAAGATTTTCCTGATGCATATTCATCAACCATTACTGAATGGTCTATAACTAAATCAACAGTAGATAATGGATTAATTTTTTCTGGATCTTTATTTTTATCTTTAACTGCATCTCTCATTGCTGCTAAATCGGCAATAGCTGGTATTCCTGTATAATCTTGCAATAAAGTTCGCGCAGGCCTGTATGCAATTTCTGTGTTTGATGTTTTATTTTTAAGCCAATCTTTTAAAGCTAATATTTGTTTTTTATCTACTGTTACATTGTCCTCATATCTCAAAAGGTTTTCTAATAAAACTTTAAGTGACTTTGGTAATTTAGATATACCCTCTAAACCATTTTTTTCTGCTATTTTTAAATTGAAATATTTATAATTTTTACTAGATGAATTAAGAGTGTTTAATGATTTAAAGGAATTTTTACTATTAAATTTCATGCGCTATACATAGAACATAATAACACAAACGATAAGCAAAAAAGACATCGAGTAATTAAAATTCTTAATAAATTTATCACTTGTGGCGAATTTTCTCATGTATTTTCCCATTAAACACCAAGCTGTCTGGCTTCCAACAGCCATACAAAACCAAACTGATGTCAAAATTATTGAATCTCTTAAATAATTATTTTGAGTATCTATAAATAAAGAAATTGAAGTAAGTCCTACTATAATGCTTTTAGGATTTACAAATTGAAACCAGAAAGTATTCAAAAAAGTTACTGGTTTTGGATCAATTTTTTTATCCTTTGTTTGCCCCCCAAAAGATAGTTTGTATGCCATATATAAGAGGTAAATTGATCCAAGAATTTTAATTATTGTTTGAATAAATTGATATTTTTCAAAAACTGCAGCAGATGTTAATTGCAAGAGTATTATTAAAAGTGTCCATCCAATTATTACACCAAGCATAGTAGGTATAGCTTTTCTAAAGCCAAAATTAAACGCTGTATAAGATGTCATTATATTATTTGGTCCAGGTGAAAAAGCAGTAGCAATACCAAATAAGATTAATGGAAGAATTTGCATTTTGTTTTGTGTAGAGTTCTTAGTCTATCATGAAATGATAAACAATAATTAAATATTATTTTTTTTATATTTTATATTGTCATGAATATAGAGAATTTCCCATCAATTAGTTGATACACAACAAAAGGCTCTTCTTTTTTTCCAGGCATTCCTGGTGTCCCTATTGGCATTCCAGGTAAAGCTATACCATCAATATCAGGTTGCTCTTTTAATAACTTATTTACTGCCTCGAGGGGAACATGTCCCTCTATAAAATATTTGCCAATAATAGTAGTATGGCATGACTGCATTTCTAGTGGAATATTATATTTTTGTTTTATCGAATGTAGACTTCTCATATCAGTCTCCTTAACATTAAATTGTTCTTTTTCTAAAAATAAAACATATCCGTAACAACATCCACAAGAAGGGGTTTTAAACACTTCAACATTTGGTTTATTATTTTTTGTATTTGCTAAAACATTTTTTTTATCTGAGATGAGTCCAAAAGTATAAAAAAGTAACACCGATAAGGTTAATATTATTATCGACTTAAAAAATTTTTTCAAATACACAAAATTTTTCATAATTCATTAAGCTATATCTAAACCATTATCAGTTTTCTGAGAGGGGTGCACTAGGACAACTTTTCCATCTTTTTCTATTGCACCAAGCACTAATACTTCTGATACAACACCAGCTATATTCTTGTTTGGAAAATTGCATACTCCAATAACTTGTTTTCCAATGAGATTTTCAGCGTTATAGTAATGTGTAATTTGAGCTGAAGATTGTTTGACACCAATTTCTTTTCCAAAATCAACTTTTATTATTAAAGATGGTTTTCTTGCTTTTTCATTTTTTTTAACTTCTAAAACTGTGCCAATTTTGATTGAGACCTTTTTAAAATCTTCATAGTTAATTTCCATTTTATCTCCTTATAAAAAAAAGGGGGCTTACGCCCCCTTTTAAATTTTTCAGTTAAATAATTATAATTGTTTATAATTACCTTTGCTCCACTCATAAAAAACGTAACCTGGTAAACTTACGTCACCTTTTTTATCAAAGCTTAAAGTTCCAAGCACTGTATTGAATTTTCCTTTTTTCATTGCTTTAAGAACTTTTTTTCTATCAAGAGATCCAGCTTGAGTTGCCGCTTGTTCAAATACTTGTAACGCAGCATATGAATAAAGCACGTAACCTTCTGGCTCAATCCCTGCAGCTTTGAACTTTTTAACTAATGGTGCAGCTTCTGGATTATTTCTTGGGTCTGGACTGAAAGTCATTAAAGTACCTTCACCAGCATCACCAGTAATTTGCCAATACTCTGCAGTTACAAGTGCGTCTCCACTGATCAATTTAGTTTTCATACCTTGGTCTCTCATTTGTCTTACGATTAGACCACCTTCAGTATGGTAACCTCCAAGATAAACAGCGTCGATACCGTTTGATTTTAGTTTAGAAACTAAAGCAGAGTAATCTTTTTCACCTGCTGTAATAGCTTCGTACATGGTTTCTTTTAATCCACCTTTATTCATGTTTTTCTTAGTAGCATCTGCTAAACCTTTTCCGTAAGCAGTTTTATCATGAATAATTGCAACTTTTTTTCCACTGTATTCTTTTGCTAAGAATGCACCAGCTACTTCACCTTGCTGGTCATCTCTACCGCAAACTCTAAATACATTCGGTCCACCTTTGTCTGTGAACGCTGGATTAGTTGATGCTGGAGATACTTGGATTATACCTTCTTCAGTGTAAACTTTAGAAGCTGGTATAGAAGATCCTGAACAGAAATGTCCAGCAACATAAGTTACTCCTTGACCTGCAAATTTGTTTGCTACAGCCACAGCTTGTTTTGGATCACAAGCGTCATCACCTATTACTAATTTAACTTTTTCTCCCAAAATACCACCTTTAGCATTAGTATCTTTAGCCCACATTTCAGCACCAGCTTTTAACTGAGCACCAAAAGATGCGTATTGACCACTCATTGGTCCAGCAGAAGCTACAACAACGTCAGCTTTTGCAGTTATTGATCCTAATAAAAAGATTGAAGCAATTATTGAAAGAATATTTTTCATAATCTTAAACATATGTTCCTCTTTTTGTTGTTAATTAATTAATTAATTCTCATTATTGAACACTACCTTTGGTTTTTTGTAAATATGGAAAAATGTTATTTTTTTCCACCACCTTCTAAATATGCTGCTTGAATATCCTTGTTTTTCAATAGGTCCTGACCAGATCCCTCTAATGTTACATTTCCGTTGACTAAAACATAACCTCTATCCGCTAACTCTAAAGCCTTTTTGGCATTTTGTTCTACTAAGAAAATGGTAACTTTTTTTTCTTTATTTATATTTTTAATTGCTACGAAAATTTGGTTAACAAGTTTTGGGGCTATACCTAAAGAAGGCTCATCTAAAAGAAGCATTTTCGGCTTAGCCATCAAAGCTCTACCTATCGCTAACATTTGTTGCTCACCTCCTGATAATGTTCCTCCCCTTTGGCTATGTCTGTCTTTTAAAACTGGAAATAAATCGTAAACATCTTTTACGTCGTTATCAAAATTTTTTCCTTTATTATTTGATGAAGCACCTAATCTTAAATTATCTTCCACTGATAATCTTGAAAATATTCTTCTTCCTTCAGGAACTTGTGAAATACCTAGGTTAACGATGTCATGTGGTGGCAAACTCTCAATATTTTTATCATTAAATTTTATTTGACCCGTAGCAGCTTTATTTACTCCACTAATTGTCATTAGCAAAGTTGATTTACCCGCTCCATTAGATCCTATTAAAGAGACGATTTCTCCACTATTGACCTTAACGTTTACTCCTCTTAAGGCCTGTATATTTCCATAAAAAGTTTCAACATTAGAAATTGATAACATTATTCCTCCGTGCCTAAATAAGCCTCGATAACTTCAGGGCTGCTTTTTGTTTCTTTAGCAGATCCTTGAAAAATCTTTTTTCCATAATTTAAAACTACAACATGATCTGATATTTCCATTACAACGCTCATATCGTGCTCTATTAGAAGAATGCCTGTTTTTTTTTCATTTTTTATAAATAAAAGTAATTTGTTTAACTCAGCGGACTCTTTAGCATTGAGCCCTGCAGCTGGTTCATCTAGACATAACAAATATGGATTAATACACATGGCTCTTACAATCTCTAATTTTCTTTGATCTCCATAAGGTAAATCACCAGCATCGTCGTCTGCTCTGTGCGTTAAACCAATTATATCTAACCAGTATTTTGAAATTTCTACCGCTTCTTTTTCTTTTTTTACAAAAGAAGGTGAGTTGAATAATCCAAGAATGGTAAAACCAGAAGCATCCATTAATTTGTTATGCTGAGCAACCATAAGATTTTCCAAAACTGACATTTGAGGGAAAAGCCTTATGTTTTGAAAAGTTCTGGCAACTCCAGCTTTTTGTGCCACTTTAAAATCAGAAAATTTTCTTAGGTTTAATCTTTCATTTTCTTTGTTTAAAAACATTGAGCCAGCAGTAGCCTTATAAAAACCTGTTAAACAATTAAATACAGTTGTTTTGCCTGCACCATTTGGACCTATTATTGAAGTAATTTTATCTTTATCAGCAGAAAAAGATAAATTATCAATAGCCACTAGGCCTCCAAATTTCATTGTTAAGTTTTCTACATCTAATAATTTTTGAATCATTTTGATGAACTCTTTTCTAATGTTATTGTTGGTTTTCTTGTTGCTAAAATTCCTCTTGGTCTAAAAATCATGATTAGAACCATGGCACCACCAAATGCAATCATCCTATAAGACTCGAAGTCCCTAAAAACTTCAATCAGTCCAATTAAGAAAACAGTAGCTAGTACAACTCCAGTCTGCGAACCCATTCCTCCAAGAACCACTATTGCAACTATTATAGCTGACTCAATAAAAGTAAAACTCTCTGGACTTATAAACGCTTGTCTAGTCGCGAAGAATGAACCTGCAAATCCTCCAAACATCGCTCCAATAGCGAAGGCAGTAAGTTTTGTATTTCTTGGATTAACACCTAATGATTTACATGCTATTTCATCTTCCCTTAAAGCTTCCCAAGCTCTTCCAATTGGCAGTCTTCTTATCTTAATTGTGAAAAGATTGGTAATTAAAGCTAAAACCAGAATTAAATAATATAAAAAAATAATTCTTTGCATTGGATCGTACTCAACGCCGAAAAAAGTATGAAATGTTTGCTCCCCCTCATCTGGAAAACTTTTAAAAGGTAAGCCGAAAAAAGAAGGTCTTGGTATTCCCGTTAGTCCGTCAGGACCTTTAGTAAGTTGATACCAATTTAAAAGTAAAATTCTGATCATTTCTCCAAATGCAAGTGTTACAATCGCTAAATAGTCTCCTCTTAATCTTAAAACTGGAAAACCTAAAAGAACTCCAAACATAGCTGCGAATATTCCAGCTATTGGTAAACAAATCCAGAATGACCAGCCAAAATGAATTGCGAATAATGCGTATGAATATGCACCTACTGCATAAAAAGCTACGTATCCTAAATCTAATAAACCTGCTAAACCAATTACAATATTTAAGCCCCATCCAAGCATAATGTAAGTTAACATCATGATAGCGATATCCATTAGGTACCTGTCTGTAAAAGGAAGAAAAGGAAAAATTACTGAAAATATAATTGCTGTTAAAGCTATTTGATAACCTTTTGTATCTAAAAAATTACTAATTGATTTACCAATGCTTGATTGAATTCCAGTTTTTTGATCTCGATTGTAGACGTAAAGATTTGTAAGAAATCTACCTACAGTGCAAACTATAACAATGATTAAAACAATAAACCATTTAGGGTGAACTTCAAGAACTTCGTTTTTTGCAACAGTCCTTAAACCTACAATTGGACCAAAAAGTGCGAGAGCTATTAAACCTGTGAATAAACTATCTTTGATTGACGTCTGAAAAAATTTTTTTCCCATATTAAACCTTTTCAATGTCTGGTTTTCCTAAAAAACCAGTTGGGAAAAAGATTAATACAACAACTAAAACTGTAAACGCTGCAATATCTTTATATTCAATTGAAATATATCCTGACCAAAATACTTCGATTAAACCTATTAATAATCCACCAAGCATTGCACCAGGAACTGATCCGATTCCCCCCAATACTGCAGCAGTAAATGCCTTGATGCCTGCTAAAAACCCTATGTAGAAATCTATTACACCATAATACATGACGAACATCATTCCAGCTACCGATGCTAAGGAAGAACCAATTATAAATGTAATTGAAATAGTTCTATCTACATTAATTCCCATTAATGCAGTCATAGTTCTATCTTGTTCACATGCTCTCTGAGCTCGACCAAGTGCTGTTCTTGTAATCAGTAATGTAAAAACTGCCATTAAAACAATTGTTACTAAGATTATAAAAATTTGAAGGTAACTTAACGATACTGTAAAACCTGTATCTTCCATAAAAGTAAAGCCACCTTGAATTACCGGCTGTAAAGTTTTTATCCTAGCTCCTTGAGCTGCCTGAACATAATTTTGTAAAACTATAGACATTCCTAATGCTGAAATTAGTGGAGCTAATCTAAAAGATTTTCTTAAAGGCTTATAAGCTAATTTTTCAACCGTCCAACCGTAACAAGCTGTAAAAACCATTGCTATTAAAAGTGTAAGTAATAAGACTATTGGTAAAGCGATACTTGTTAGCGCAAATAAAATAAATGATATTAAAGCAATAAAAGCTCCCACCATAAAAATGTCCCCGTGAGCAAAGTTTATCATACCAATAATTCCATAAACCATTGTGTAACCAATTGCTATTAATCCATAAACTGAACCTAAGGTTACTCCGTTGATTAACTGTTGTAAGAAATATGCTGTGTCCATTTATAATAATTTAAAATTTTTTAAATATGCTATTTAAAACTTTTTGTTGGAGTTTGTAAAATTTCTTTTTTTTAAGTTCATTAAGCACGTAGGCATTAGTCCCCCCTGGTGTCTGGGATTCTAGCACGAGTTGTTTTAAGGTAGTTTTATTTTTATTCGTTGCGTCCTCTGCTAAAGCTAAAAAAAGTTCTTTTGTATATTTCTCTGCTTGATGTTTTTGGATGCCTTTTGAGATAAGCCAATTACAAATAACATTTAATAAATTATAATATGAGGCCATAAATGATGATGTAGACCAAAAACCTTTTGAAAGGTTTTCTTTTTTCACCTCTATTACAGTTCCCAAGTGATTAAAAAATTTTTTTATTTGTTTATTGCTTGGACAAATAATTATAGGTCCTTTTCTCATATTAATAAATGGTAAAGGAATGACTCTAGTTACTTTGTTACTTTTGGTAAATTGCTTAATTTTTTTTAAATTGATTGTAGAGATTAAACTTAAAATTTTTTTGTTAGAATTAAATTTTAGATTTGGCAAAATTTTATTTCCTACTTTAGGTGTAACTGCTAAAAAGATTAAATTAGATTTATCTATTATTTCTTGATTATTTTTTAAGATTTTTACTTTGTTAAATTTTTTTGAAAGTTTATTTGATATATTTTTATTTCTTTGAGAAATATAAATTTTCCTCACTTTGAGTTTTGAATTAAAAATACCATAAATAATAGATAATGTAATTCTTCCTGTGCCTATAAATCCTAAATGCATATAAATAAATATATTATAAATAATATATAATATCTAACATTGAGTAATCATTTGTTTACCATTAAGATAAAAAAAACCGCCATCATAAGTAATTATAACGGCGGTTTTAATATCTTTTAAATTTGAAATTTAAAATTTCATACCAACTCTTAGAGAAGCACCTACTACATCTAAATCTGCAGTAACAGTTTTTGTAGAAGTTTTTCCTGAGTTGTTCGTCGCGCTGTAAGAGTCATAATCAGTCATAAAACCTTCGACTTTGAAAATACCTCTGTCTCCAAAAGTACCTTTATAACCTATACCGTAAGTCCATGCGTCCAAAGTTTTGTCTGGATATAGACCGCTTGTACCAGCGTGAGTTTCTGTATCGTTTGTTTTAATATCAACTTGAGCAAAACCAAGTTTACCGTACCACGTTGAACCAGCTTCTACATAATATGTAATGTGGTTATCAATCTCTGCGTTAGCGGTTCTTTTTCCGTCTTGTTGTTGAGCTTCGTTTGCATCAGCTGTTGTATCAGTTCTCGATAAAGTCTCTCTGTTTACGTCTGCAGAGAAAGGTATATAGTCAACACCAACAGTGAAATTTTCTGCATCACCCATTGAATATTCAAGATATACTGAACCAACTATAAAATCATTTCCGGCAGTTGCGTCTCGAACTGAGTTTTCAGCTGAGCCACTCATACCTGTTGTATTTGCTGATTCTGTCTCAGAACCAGATGCACTTACACCAGCTAGTGTACCTGCTACACCCATACCCCATGATCCTGCTAATACATTTGTAGTCAACAAGCAAAACGTTGCTAAAGTTGCTAATATATATTTATGCATAATTTTCCTTATAATTTTAACTTAGTTAAATTGAGTCTTTTTTATATATTTAGTCAAAAAGGATCAATTTAAATTTGCCTCCCAAAACAGTATAATGTTTGTAGTGGTATATTTGCAACAGTAAAATCCTTGATATTTAGGGCTTATTTTACCTGTTTATCCTATTGTTAGTGAAAGTAAATATTAACTGGTTTAATAGCTTATTTTGATGGAATTGAAAGAAATTATATCAAAAAAATTTATTTTGGTAATTCTTATATCTATTCCAGGAGCATTAATAGCAGAATTTTCGAAAATTCCGCTAGCGTGGTTTCTGGGGCCCATGCTTTTTACATCGTTAGCTTCTTTAATGGGATTAAATTTAAAGATGCCAAGAATAATTTTATCATTAATTCTAATTTTGTTAGGTCTTTATATTGGAAACTACATCGATAAGAATTTATTTTCTCAAATGCATCAGTGGGTTTGGACATCATTAATAATGCTGATTTACATTATTATTAGTGTTTTATTTGTTTCAAAGTATTTGCAAAAATTTTCAAAATATGAAAAAAAAACCTCAATTTTTTCAGCCGCTCCAGGCGCTTTAGGACCTCTATTAATTATTGCTGAAGATGAAAAATCTGATTTAAGTCATGTAGCAACATCTCATCTTATTAGATTAATAATAATAATCACTGTTTTCCCATTAATCGTAAATAGCTTTTATGACGTGAAATCTATTGAATTACCAAAAAATGTTTTTGAGGAACAAAACATAATTGATTTATTCATTTTAGTCACAACTTCTATTATTTTAATTTATTTATTTAACAAATGTAAAATCCCCGCGGCATTATTATCTGGGACTTTGGTAGCAAGTGGATTTTTACAAATTACTGAATTGGCGTCTTACAGAATATCTCCGGACATAATTGATTATTGCCTTTTAATTTTAGGGGCGTCAGTAGGTTGTAGGTTTGTAAATAAAACTTTTATAGAGATAGGAAAAAATGCATTTCACAGTTTCGTAGCAACTTTTTTTCTGGTAATCTTTGGATTAATCGCTGCATATGTAGCAAGTCTCATAATAGATAAAAATTTTTTCACTTTACTTCTTTCGTATTGCCCGGGAGGAATTTATGAGGTGGCTGTTATAGCCATTTTTTTTGATCTAGATCCAGAATTTGTATCTTTTCATCATATTATAAGATTATTAATGATTTTATTTATTGTCCCTTTAATTTTAAAATTTATTGAAAAAAAGCATAAATCTTAAAATAGGTTTTTGACTTTAGTTCAAATTTAGGGTTAAATTAAATATGGCTAATTTATTAGATCTCATAGGAAGAATTATGATCTCCGCTATATTTTTATTTAGTGGAATAAATAAGATTTTAAATTACGACGGAACAGTTGGATGGATGGAGGGATTCGGCGTTCCTGGTTTATTACTTATTCCTGCTATTATTATAGAGATTTTATTTCCTGTTATGATAATAATAGGTTATCAAATAAAAATCGCAGCCAGTGGGCTTTTGTTATTTTCTGTGTTAACTGCTTTTATTTTTCATTTTGATTTCTCTAATCAAATGCAAGTTATAGCATTTTTAAAAAATATTGGACTTGCGGGAGGAATGCTATTTTTAGTTATTAATGGCGCAAAAGAGTTTTCATTAGAAAAGAAAAAAAAGTACGTTCGTCTATAATTAATTTACTTCTTTTTAAAATAACTATTATAAATTTGCCAAACGACTATAAGAACTATTGTAACCATTATACAAAGAGTTAGTGGCCTATCCCAGAGAAAAGCCCAAGATCCATCACTAATGAGTAGCGACCGTCTTAAATTTTCTTCCATTAATCCTCCAAGTACAAATGCTAATATTAAAGGTGGCATGGGAAATTCATACAAACGTAAAATAGTTGCTACTACAGCAATACCTATCATCAGGTAGATATCAAAATTGTTAAATGACATTAAATAAATACCGGTGACAGAAAAAAATAAAATTAAAGGAATTAAAAATGCACGTGGTACTGCAAGTATTCTAGCTATGTACGGTATTAAAGGTAGGTTTAATATTAATAATATCACCATTCCGATATACATGGACATAATTACTGACCAGAAAATTTCAGGATTTGTTTGGTAAAGTCTTGGTCCAGGTTGAATTCCAAAACCTAATAAAGCTCCTAACATTACAGCTGTGGTACCACTTCCTGGAATTCCTAATGTTAATAAAGGAACAAAAGATCCAGAGCAAGCAGCGTTATTCGCTGTTTCGGGTGCGGCTAAACCATTAACACTTCCTTTTCCAAATTTTTGTTTTTCCTCATCTTTTACAAAGTTTCTCTCCATGCCGTAGGCCAAAAAAGATGCTATAGTTGAACCTGCGCCAGGCAAAACTCCTATAATAAATCCTATGATTGAAGATCTAGGTATTGTCGTTACCATTTTTTTTGTTTCATCTTTATCTAATCTAATTGATCCAAGTTTAGATAATGATATTTGTTTTGCGGCTTGAGTTGGGTCACTACCCTTAAAAATAATTGTTAAAGCTTCGCTCATCGCGAAAGTTGCCATTACAACAAGTACGAAACTAATTCCATCAGCCAAATTCATATTATTAAAAACAAACCGAGGTATATCGGATAAAGTATCTTGTCCAACGGACGCTAACATAAGACCAAGAACAACCATCATCATCGCTTTTAAAAAATGTCCTTTGGCAGAAAATGCAGATACTGCGGTTAAACCTAAAATCATAAGTCCAAAATAATCTGGTGATCTAAAAGCCAAACTTACTTTAGATAAACTTGGAGCAGCAAATAATAAAAATATTGCCGCAATAGTTCCTCCAGCAAAAGAACTATACGCTGCGATCGCTAAAGCTTTACCAGCTTTTCCCTGTTGCGCCATAGGATAACCATCAAAAGATGTTGCTACTGTTCCAGGAACACCAGGAGCATTAATTAAAATAGAAGAAGTTGATCCGCCAAAAACAGCGCCATAATAAACCCCGGCCATTAAAATTAAACCAGTAGATGGCTCAAAACCATATGTAATAGGTATCATAAGAGCAATCGCTGTCATCGGACCTAATCCCGGTAGCATTCCTATTATGGTTCCTGCAAAACATCCTATCATTACCATTAAGATATTTTTTAAGGATAGAGCTGTATTTAAACCGATTAATATTCCTTCAATCATCCTATTATTCCTAGATATTTTAAAAATGGATCACGTAGATAAATGTCCAATAAGCCGTGTAAAAGAAACATAAAAAAAGCGACAAAAGGAAAAGAAAGTGTAAAAACCCAGAACCATCTTTTTTCACCAAGAGTAATGTAAGATAAAATCAAAAAAAGTGAAGTAGATAAGAAATACCCAGCTTTCAAAATAGTAACACCGTAAATAATCATTAAGACTACTAGGGTAATTGTTTTTTTATAATCTAAAACTGTAAGATTAACATTTGATGGTTTTCTCTCTGGCAGAACGATGTAAAGTCCAGAAAAGAATAAACCTGCGTATCCTAAATAAATTGGAAATGTTTTAGCATTAAAGGGTGCATCTTCATCGAAAGAAAAAACTCTAATTTGATGCGCGTAATATAAATAGAAACCAGAGAAAACAAAGAAGAGCAGTGAAATTATCTTTACTGGGCTAATTCGCACTGCTCCTCCAATTTATTTGAGTAATTAAATTACTCCAAGCTTTTTCATTAAAGCTGTCATTTCTTTAGTCTGTGTTTTTAAAAACTTCACAAACTTTTTATCTGGGTTGTAGATATTTACCCAGGCATTTCTTTTTCTAACAGCTTCCCACTCTGGGGTTTTTTGCACGTCACCTAACATTTTAGCAATTTTCTTTTTATCTGCATTGCTCATATTTGGCGGTCCAAAGAATCCTCTCCAGTTTACGAACTGAACGTCAAAGCCTTGCTCTTTAAGCGTTGGTACTTCCGGAGCATCTGCAACTCTGCTCGGTGCAGTAATACCAATTATTCTTACTTGGTCTCTTGCACCCATTACTTCTCCCAAACCAGTTGAAAGAATTTGAGTTTCTCCTGAAAGTAAACCTGCTAATGCTTTTCCTCCAGCATCGTAAGGTACGTATACAACTTTATTTGGATCAGCTCCTGCTTCTTGGAAAGCTAATGCACCAATTAAATGGTCCATGCTTCCTCTTACAGATCCACCCGCCATCTTAACAGATTTTGGATTAGATTTATAAGCAGCTACAACATCTTTAAAGTTTTTATACGGTGAATTTTTTGCAACAGCGATTGCACCATAGTCACCTATAACCCCAGCTATTGGTACAACATCTTTGTACGAAAGAACGCCACTACCACTCACATAACCTTTGTGTCTTGTGATTGATCTTAATACTAAAGGTGTCGATTGAACTAATACTGTTCCTGATGGTTTTGTATTAATCATAAATGATAAAGCTTTACCTCCACCACCACCTGACATATTTTCAAATGACGCACTTTTTAAGAAACCAGCTTTTGTAAGCGCTTCACCAGTTCCTCTAGCAGTTCCATCCCAACCACCACCAGCACCACCACCAATTACAAAGTGTAATTTGTCGATAGCAAAACTAGTTGATGAGATTGAAGTTAAAAGAACGGTAGCAAATACAAGACTGATAAGTTTTTTAAATTTACTTAACATTTGTTTCCCCCATTGTTTGTTAATTATTAGATTAGAAATAATTAATTGGAAAGAGTCAATATGATTTAATGGAAAAAAGTTCCTCTAATTCTGAGTAATTCTCTGGAAAGCCCAGAATGCTCTTTAAAAGCTTTTCTACCGTGTAGCCAGAAATAATTATTAGAAAAGATCGTTGAACCGACTGGTAGGGGGAAAACTATTTTATTTTTACTTTCCTCCAATGCATCAGATAATTTTTGTAAGAATAAACCTTGTTCCATATTTTTAGGTTCAGGAAATTGATCAATATAAGAAATAATTGGTTTGCCTTTATTGTCATTTGAAAATACGGGGTGTTCAACTTTGTATTCTACATTCTTGCTTTTAGGTGATCCCCAAATGAAATTTTGTCTTCCTACTGGATCTTTACTTAAATCGTTTAAATACTCCCAATCATCTAAATGAAGTATGACGCTTTCCCCTCCTGAAACGTTTTGTTCCTCCATCTTAGTCATTATTAACCAGTCTGTTTTCTCTTTTACGTAGGTTCCGTCTGTATGAAGATCTAGATTGTTATATGCTTTTCGTAAATAAGAGTCACTTTGATCTACATGTTTCACCTCAAATCTTGCATAGTATTTACCTGACATTGAATCAAAATTAGGAGTACCCACAAGATAAGCTAAAGATGTTGAAAGTTTAACTAAAAACTCTTTATCAAATTTATTATTTTTTATCTCAGGTTCAATAATTGCTGTTCCTGAACTTCTATCATTAAGAACTTTGTTAAGTTGTTTGCTTAATTCATTTTTAAATAATTCGTCTAAACTTTTAGCAATGGTAAACCTTGTAAAGGGTTTATATTCTAATGATGTAATGGAGTGTTTTTTAAATGGAAATACTAATCTATCTAAATCTTCTTCGGGTATTTTTATAACCTTTACTCGCTTAGAATTTTTATGATCTTCAATTTTTAAACTCATATACTTGTTAAAACAGATAAAAGTATAGCAGAAAATATTGTTGGTATAACCAAATTTTTCTTCATTATTATGAAAATAAATATACAGATAATAAGGACTATCAAACGTATTATGATGTCAGCATCAGCTAATACCCCAGCAGGGAAAATTATAATTCTACCAAGCAAAGCTGCTAAAGTTGAGTAGGCAACTAAATTAAACCAATCAAAAAGTTTTGAACTAGCATCAACTCTTTCTGAAGTTAACGCTCCTAAGAAACGTGATATAAATGTTGCAACAGATGTTGCGATTATTGCTAATATTATAATTTTATTTGGATCCATCTCTGACTCCAAATAAATATGATATTGAGCCAGCTGTTAAACCGGCAAAAAGAATAGCCCACTCGCTTGAAAATAAATAAAACACTGGGCCTAGAGTAGTTCCTAATATAATAGCTAAAGAAATTTTTAAGTTGTTCATTGCTCCAATCATCATACAAAAGAAATAAACAGGATTTACGATTGCTAATCCTATAATAATATCTTTGTTTAGATAGTCTGCTAAAGTAAAACCTATTAAAGTTGTTATAATTGCAGTGGTCCATGTTCCAAAGCCTATACCTATCCAAAAGTCAATTCTGTATTTCTGATCAATTTTTTTATACGTGTCTTTAGCTATTAGCCAAGATGAGATTGCAAGAAAGTGACATGATAAATAATATTTCCATCTAGGTTGAGACTTATGTTTAAGTAAAGGGAAAAGAGATACGGTCATTGGGTATAGTCTGAAATTTACTAACCAAACAGCTATAAAAATATTAATTATTGATGCGCCAATTAATAAAGACTCGGCCATTACAAGTTGACCTGGTAGAGCATAAGTAAAAAAACTTGATGCAGCACTTTGATGTATGTTTAAACCTGCATCCTTAAGTAAAGCTCCAAGTGCAATAAAGCATGCAGCTAATGGTATCGCTGGACTTCTTATCCCTATTAATGATTTAAGTCCTTTAATAAAAATTTTTGAATTTATCATCCTCCAAGGAATAATCTGCCTACGTCAGGATTTTTTAAAAGATCATTTCCTTTGCCAGCAATTGCTGTTTGACCAGAAACTAAAACGTATCCTATGTCAGCAAATTCTAAACCTTTTTTTGCATTTTGCTCAACTAAGATAATTGTTTTCTTTTCTGTTTTTTGTAGATCTTCTAAAATTTCAAACACCATACCTATATACTTAGGTTCTAAACCAATTGAAGGTTCATCAACAAGTAGCACCGAGGGTTTCATGACTAAAGCTCTAGAAATTTCTAATAGTCTTCTTTCTCCGCCTGATAAAACTTTTGCAGGTTGATTTCTTCTGTTTCTTAGTCTGTCATATTTTTGAAAAATTCTTTCAGCCTCTTCGTAAGCTTCATCTTGTTTATCTTTAATATATCCTCCCATTAAAAGATTTTCTTCCACTGTCATGTCAGGAAAAACAGAATTATCCTGCAAAATATATGCAATACCAACTTTGCTTAATTTTTCTGCAGGTGTAAGCTTAGTAATTTCATTGCCTTCTAATTCAATCTTTCCATCAAAGATATTTGTGAAACCATATATAGAGTGAAGAATTGTAGATTTTCCTGCCCCGTTTGGTCCAATTAAGCATAACGATTGAGCTTTACTCACTGTTAAATCAAATTTATGAAGAATTTCCATCTTTCCGTAACCTGCGTTCAGCCCTCTTATTGTTAAATGAACATCGTTAGGAGATAGTTTATTTAATTCTTCTAACCCTGGAGCTTTACCTAAAACATCGTATTGATTAGCCATTACTGTGCTCCTAAATAAGCATCAACAACTCGCTTATCATTTTTAATTTGATCTGGTGAACCTTCTGCTAACATTTTTCCATGTGCTAGACAGAATATTTTTTGAGCTAAGCTCATTATTACTCTCATATTATGTTCAATAACTAATAACGTGATTCCATAATCTTTGTTTATTTTAATTAACCTATCTATAATTCCATTAATTAACGTTGGATTTATTCCTGCCGTTGGTTCATCTAATAAAAGCATTTTTGGCTCATTCATTAATGCCATAGCTAATTCTAGTAATTTTTGCTGTCCAAATGATAAATCTCCTGCTCTTAAATTTCTTTTCTGATATAGACCAACAAAGTTAAGAAGATTTTCCGCCTTTTCAGTCAACTCTGTAGGCACTTTTGCAAATATAAATCCTGAGTCGCTAGCTTTATGACTTATAAGCATATTTTCTACGCAATTCAGTTTTGAATAAATTCGTGTTTGCTGAAAAGTTCTTAATAAGCCTAGTTTTGCTACTGCTGGTACAGGCATTTCGGAAACCTCGGTGTTATCAAAGATAATAGATCCTTGATCTATTGGGTGAGTTCCTACAATTGAATTAAATAAAGTTGTTTTACCAGAGCCGTTTGGTCCAATTAAACCAACTATTGATCCCTGCTCTACTGAAACAGAAATGTCAACGTTGGCTTGGACACCACCAAAAGATTTACTTACATTTTTTACTTCTAAAATGCTCATTTTAATTCCACCTGCGCTTTACGATCTTTTTCATCAATTACTTCACCAAATCTTTCAGGATATTTTTCTCTTAACCAACCCATTAGTCCCTCAGGGAAATAAATTACAATTACTACAATTAAAACTCCTAGGGCAACGTATTGCCAACCTAAGATTAAAGTCCAGAAACCCTCTTTTAAAAAATGGAATAAAGTTGCACCAATAACCGGTCCCCATAAAGTTCCTTTACCTCCTAGAATTGCCATCAAGACCATGAACACTCCCATTTCTCTTCCATCAAAAGCAACATCTGTTGAATCTATGTATCCGATTAGTCCACCCATTATTCCTCCGGCTAGACCAGCAAAAAAAGCGGACACCATCCATCCAACAATTTTATATTTCATTGTTTGAATGCCCATCGCTTCAGCTTTATCTTCATTGTCTCTTATTGCATTTAAAATTAATTTGAATCTAGATCCATAAATCCATTTGATAAAAACAAATGTGCCAATTAATAATACAAAACTTAAAAAATAGAAAAAATCTCCTCTAGCTCCGGGATCAACTATATCTTTTGGAAATGGTGGAGTAGTAAAGCCCTGACCTGCTCCAATGATTTCAATACCTCCAGCAATTTCACCTGCGGCAATACCTAAGCCTAAAGTACAAATAGCAAAATAATGGCCTCTTAATCCTAAAATAGCGTAGCCAATTGCGCCTGCAATAATGGTCGGAACTAAAGCTGCAACTAATAAACCAACACCCATACCTTGAAAATATTGAGATGTAGTGTGTACAAATGTTTTCTCACCACCGCTTTCCGTCCATTCAGCTAATGGAAAAAACATTCCTACTTGAACCGATGCAGTAAGATACATTCCTAGACCATAAAAAAGAATGTTTCCAAAAGTATTATAACCCATTTCTCCACCTTGCAGATTCCATGTCATAGCTAATACTATTAAAACACAAAGTATTGTAAGCTGAACTTTAAAACCTGGGAATAAAAATGGAGCAGCTAGTCCTAAAATTATTAAGCCAGAGTATAAAATTAAATCTTTTTGTTTAACTTTGTCCATTTATTTCAAATACTCCCTTTTCTTTGAAAGTTTAAATCTTCTATAAACTAATATGAAAACTAGCAGCATAAACACTGCCCCAATTCTAAATTCTGTTCCTAAAATATAATCTGCAAATTCCTCAAAAAGTCCTAAACCCATCCCAGAAATTGCTACTGCAGGTAAATTTCCTAGACCCGCAACTATTACTATCATGAAAGATCTTACCGTATACGGAAGGCCTACGTATGGGTGCAGGGTAAGTGTAATTGCGATCAAAGCACCAGCAATTCCACACAATGCTGCGTTAATACCAAAAGTTGCTGCGTAAACTTTTTCTGTATCAACACCTAAAATTTTTGCAGCTCTAGCATTTTGCGCTGTAGCTCTTATAGCTCGTCCAAGTCTAGATTTTTTCATATATATTACTAAAGCGACTGCATACAAAATACTTACTACTGCAGAGAAAATTTTTGAGTTGGGTAAAGTTACTGAATTATCAAATAGCATTGTTGTTCCGTATTCTGATTGAGCAACAACAACATCTGCACCAAAAATAAAATTCATTAATTGTTGAAATATGATAGCGATACCAAAGGTTGCTAAAATTGAGATAAATAAATCGCGATCTACGACTTTATTTATAACTAATTTATAAAGTGCCCAACCAACAAAAAACATAATAATTGGGGAAACAATAACTCCCCATGCTGGGTGAATTCCAGCTAGATACATTGTATAAGCAATATAACCTCCAAGGATAACTAGATCTCCTTGTGCAATATTAATTATATTCATTACTCCCCATTGCAGAGCCATACCGTAGGCAATTAAAGCAAATAAAATACCTAGAAGAATTCCGTCCAGAGAAGCTTGGACCATAAGGATTGGAGCTTTAAAAATAAGAAAGTCCATAAAAACCTAAAACTTATAAAAGAAATGCCCCCTAAATACTAGGGGGCATTTCAAATCTAATTAGATATTAACTTCTTTCAGACCACTTAGGGATTGGGTGGTAGAATTTGTCTGAAGCCCATTTTGTTGGAGCAACAACTTTATTCTCACACGTATCACCTTTACATCTTACTTGGAATAAAATCATAGGCTTAGCAGTGTTTTGTCCGCCAGGTCCAAATTTAATATTTCCATAGAAAGTTTGCATTTCAGTAGTCTTAAGAGCGTCTCTTACTTTATCTCCATCAAAAGAATTTGCTCTTTCAAACGCATCTTTGAATACTAATAAAGCAGCAGAAGACTCAGCTGATTGGTATGGTGGAGCATAACCAAACTCTTTTTTAAAGTCTTTGTCATACTTCTTACCAGTTCCAAAAAACTTATCTTTATAGCTTAAGTTTTTATGCCACTGTGATGCACATAATGCGTATTCTGATTTCTTTCCGTGTTGTTTAGAAAGTTTTGCAGCATCGCAGTGTGTCATCGCTAACATAGGAACATCTACTTTCATTTCAGCTATTTGTCTGATTGCAGTCAATGCACCTTTTGTGTGACCTGATACAACAAGTACATCTGGCTTAGTAGCTTTTACTTTAGCTAGTGTAGCTGCCATATCGTTTAGTTCTTTTGGTAATTTATCATCGATAATAATCTCTGATCCAGTTCTCTTTGCTGCATCTAAGATACCTAATCTCACGTCTTGTGAGAATGCATCTTGTTCAAATGCTTGTGCAATTCTTACTGGCTTACCACCGTTTTTTTCTACCGCTAAATCGATAGCTACTTCAAGGTATTGGTTAGCTGGTGATAACACAGCAAACAAATATTTGTATCCTTTTGTAAATAAAGATCTAGATGCACCGTTCGCTTCAACCATAGGAATTTTATATTTCTCGGTTACTGGTGCGATGGCTTTTGTTAAACCTGAACTATAAGGTCCAAGCATATACTTAACACCATCTTGGTTAATTAGTCTTTCAGCTAATTGTGCGGCTCTCTTTGGATTTGACTCATCATCGTAATAAATGATTTCAAATTTATATTTCTTCCCTTGAACTTCAACTCCACCCATTTTATTGATTCTGTCAACGGCTAAGTTGTAACCGTTTTGAGTGTGAACTCCATTTGAAGAATATTTTCCAGTTAGAGAAATTGCAGCACCTAATACTATGTACTCACCATCAACTTTTGCAAAAGAAGATGACATGCTTGATAGCATTAATGTAATAGCTGAAATAAATGTAATAAATAGTTTTGTTAATTTATTCATCATATTTCCTCTCTGTTAATTAATTAATTAATAAATTATTAAAACAAGATTTTCTAAAAATGACAACAGTAAGAATTAATTAATAGTTTTCTGTAAGCGCGACATAAACTGCAATTATCAGAAGTACACACGCAGAGATTGTATTTAAAATTCTTGGATTGTTTTTTAACCAAGCAGCAATTTTTTTTGCTGCAATCCCATACATCATTAAACTTAGAAAGTCTAAAGACATCCAAGTACATATTAAAATTAAAAATTGAGAAATTACATTCCCATTAAAATTTATAAAAGTTACAAATATTGTTCCAAAAAAAACTAGTGCTTTAGGACTTAATCCTGCAACTATAAATCCATCCCTGTACATTGCCAGATTGCTTTTAATTACTTTATTTTGAGTATTAACCTTTTTAATTTTTTGCACATAGGTTTCATAAGCTAAATAAATAAGATATATAATTCCTGCCCATTTCAAATATGTAAATATTTTTGGATTATCAATTAGCATACTTCCAATTACAAAAGTCACTAAGGAGGCTTGAACAAAATTAGCTGATATGTCTCCGAAAGCAGTCCAAACTGATTTTCTTAAACCATGGTTGATAGTATTTGAAACTATTACAACTCTAGGAGGTCCAGGTGTGATAAAATAAAACAGTATTAATTGGATGTAAATAAAGTAATTTTCAGGAAACATTATAATGTTATATATATTTTTTTTATGAAGAAGAGAAGTCTAATTCCTGAAACAAGAGTTAAAAATGCAGAGCCTAAAAAATACGATGAAGATTGGATAATTTGGGCTGCATGGGCTGACAGAATTACATTTGAAGAGATACAAAAAAAGACAGGAAAAAAAGAGTCTGAAGTCATCAAAATAATGCGAAAGAATTTAAAAAAAAATTCTTTTAAACTTTGGAGAAAAAGAGTTCATAATAAAAGCATTAAGCATAGGAAAAAATTTAAAGAGGATAGAAAAAAAGTCAGAGAAAAAATAAGGATAAGTGATATAAGTATATTATGAAAAAAGTTACCATGTATACTGGAAGCCCGTGCTCATTTTGTGAAGCTGCAAAAGCACTTTTAAAAACAAAAAATGTTGAAATTGAAGAATTTGATATTTGGAAAGATCCTGCAAAAGCAAAAGAAATGTTGCAGAGAACAAATGGGGCAAGAACAATTCCGCAAATTTTTATTGGGGACCATTATATAGGTGGTAATGATAAGCTTCAGTCTGCAAATAGAAGTGGTGAATTAGATAAATTATTATCTTAATCTTATTTTAAATCTGTTAACAAAGGCATCGAGTTACCTGCGCCAAGTTTTAAAGTTGATAAACCTGCAACTTGATTAGCAATATTTAAACACTCTTTAATACTTTTATTTTTTGATAAAGCGTATGCCAGACCACCGTTAAAAGCGTCACCTGCACCTGTTGTATCTTCAACTTTTTTAAATGGAAGAGCCTTGATGTAGATTTCTTCTACACCATCAAAATAAAAAAGACCTTTTTCCCCTAATGTAATTATTACCTTTTTAAGTCCTAATGCCAAAAGTTTCTTCGCACTTTCTTTAGCATCGTTTTCGTTGTTTATTTTTACTCCAGTATAAAACTCAGCCTCAGCTTCATTAGGAGTAAAGTAATCGGCTAAACTAAAAAATTCCTTATCTAATTTGCATGCTGGAGCAGGATTTAATATATTAGTTAAACCACTTTCTTTAGCCACTTTTAAACAATGTAATGTTACCTCTGTTGGTATTTCTAACTGAGTTAAGAATATTTTTGATTTTTTTATTATTTTGGTATCTATTTCTTCTATAGTAAAACTTGCTGGGGCACCTCTAACAACGGTAATCGCATTTTGTCCAGTATTACTATCAACATGAATACCAGCTACTCCTGTTTGATGCTCTTTAGAAATTATAATGTTAGATGTATCTATTTTATTTTGTTTAAGTGAGTCTAAAGCGAGTTTGCCATAGTCATCATCCCCAATTTTAGAAATAAAATTAACATTACATCCTAGCCTTGCTAGAGCTATTGCTTGATTGCAGCCCTTACCGCCCGGGCCAATATTATATTTATCGCCAAGAATAGTTTCACCAGTTGTTGGAATTTTATTTGCTGAAAAACTTAAGTCTGCAACAAATATACCTAAAACAGTAACTTCACTCATTAACCAAGCTTAGTTAGAAAAGGAAAAGTTGTCAAAATATAATAGCTTATTACCTGTATTGAATTTGTAAGTATTAGAACACCAGTGATCAACAAAATTACTCCACCGCCTTTTTTAACTTTTGAGTAATGTTTACTAAACCCTTTCTTTGAATTTAAAAAAATTGTCATATAATATCCAGAAAGTATGAATGGTATTGCTAAACCAAGTGAATAAAAAGAAAGTAATATTACTCCACTGGCTATAGTTGTTTCAGTAGCTGACAAAGCTAAAATTGAACCTAATACAGGACCTATACAAGGCGTCCATCCAAAAGCAAAAGCTGCACCAACTACAAAAGGGAAAACAAAATTATCTTTGTAATTTCCCGTATCTATTTTTTTATCTTGGTTCAAAAAATTAAAGTTTAATATACCTATGAAATTTAATGAAAATAAAATAATTATAATCCCAGCAGCTATCCTTAATTCTTTGCCAAAAAAGATTAATACATTTCCTAAAAATGAAGCAGCCATTCCTAAGCTAATGAAAACAAAAGAAAATCCTAATGCGAAAATAATTGTTTTGATTAAAACAATCTTTTTGTCTTTATCTATTTCATCAAGTTTTTTACCTGTAATATAAGATATGTAACCTGGTATTATTGGCAAAACACAAGGAGTTAGAAAACTAATAAAACCTGCACCGAACGCTAAGAAAGATTTAATTAACATAATTTAATGATACAATTACCATAATGATTATAAAATATGTAAGTTTTTTACTAGGTCTAATATGGTCCTACTCATTTATAAGAACACAATCAATTTTTAGTAATAAAACCGCATTATTGTTTAAAGTTTTTATTTCAAAAGTATCTTGGTTTACTTTTATTGCAGCATGTTATTTTGGTTATAAAAACTTCTCATTTAAAGCAACATTAATTGGAATAGCTGCAGCCGTAGTTATTGTTCACCTAGGTTTTTCTTTCTTATCTAATTATTTAAATGAAAAAGTAGGACAAGAAAACCTTCTTAAAATAAAAACTGTATTAGAATATACTTTGATTGTCTTAATTGTTTATTTTGTTTTCTTTTAATCTGTAGGAATAGTGTTAAGCACATTAAATTTTTTATCTGTTATTACTATTTCACCTGAACTAGGAACTGCATTAGTAATAGCAGTTATTATACTGTAATGAGTTATTAAGACTAAATTGCCTCCATCACCATCCCAGTTGTTTACAAATGTTTGAAGTTGTTTAAGTTGTTTTGGCTCATTTTTTGCAAAAGACGATTGGAAGGTTGAATTTAAAGCAGGAAACTCAAAAAAATTTTTAAAGGCATATTTTGCAGTATCTTTACATCTACACCATTGGCTACTTAAAACTTTATCTACAGGAATTTTGTTTTTTTTAAACAGTTTGCCTATAGCTTTTGATTGTTCAATTCCAACCTTATCTAGATTTCGTTGTGTCTTACAATCATCAATTTTAAATCCTGGTGGATCTCCACCTCCAGGAGCTAATGCATGTCTTATTAATATTATTTTGTCTCCCTCTTTAGCTTCAGCCCATAAATCTTTAGCGATTAAGTTTTGATAGGTGAAGAATTGAAAAAAAATTAAAAGTAGAAAGATTTTTTTCATTTTTTTGGTTTAAAAACTAAACATGTGCCATTATTACAATATCTTTTGCCTGTAGGCTTTGGACCATCATCAAATAAATGTCCATGATGTCCTTTGCAATTTTTACAATGATATTCAGTTCTTGGATAACCAATCAAGTTATCAGTTTTTGTCTCAAATACATTTGGAAGTGATTTAAAAAACGACGGCCAACCAGTTCCGCTATCAAATTTCATATTAGAATCGAATAATTTTATTCCGCATCCAGCACAATGATAAGTACCCTCTCTTTTTTCATTGTTTAAAGGGCTTGATCCTGGAGGCTCTGTACCCTCTTGCTTTAATATATAATTTTGTTCTGGAGTTAAATTGCTATCCCAATCTTTACTTTTCATCTTTTACTTTGTCGTCAACACCGTAGGGTTTAAATGTTCCTTTGTTTCCAATTTT
>CACKFY010000010.1 GCA_902599495.1 uncultured Pelagibacteraceae bacterium
TATTTTATTTAATAGCTTCAAATAGTTTTGCTAATACACCAAAATCCTCAGGTAAGTACAAGAACTGGGAAAGTTTTACAATGATGACTGATAAAGGAAAAGTTTGTTTTGCACAAACAAAACCAGTAAAAAGAGCTCCTGCAGCTATAAAGAGAAAAGACTCTAGAATATTCGTAACATTTAGACCAAACGAAAATATTAAAGACGAGATAAGTATTACAAGTGGTCATACCTATAAAAACTCAACTGTTTCTGCAAAATCGGGGAAGAGTAACTTTTCTTTTTTTTCACAAGGGGACTTTGCTTGGTTGCTTGATGAAAATGAAGAAAAAAAATTTATAAAGTTAATGAAAAGAGCAACAGATTTAATGATTAAAGGTAAGACAAAAGATGGTGCTGAAACAACGGACCATTACTCAATGATGGGATTTACTAAAGCTTATAACACTGCCAAAAAAGTTTGTAGCTAATGAAAAAAATTGTTTTAGCTTATTCAGGGGGTTTAGATACCTCGATAATTCTTAAATGGTTGCAAATAAATTATAAAGCTGAAGTCATCGCTTATACTTCAAATATTGGTCAAAATTTGAATAAGAAGAAAATAATTCAAAATGCAAAAAGACTAGGTGTTAAGAAAATTATAATTGAAAATTTAAAAAATATTTTTGTTAAAGATTATGTTTTTCCGATGATAAGAGCTCATGCTGTTTATGAAGGTGTTTATTTGCTCGGGACCTCTATAGCAAGACCCTTAATAGCGAAAAGACAAATTGAAATTGCAAAAAAATTTAAAGCTTTTGCAGTTTCACACGGTGCTACTGGAAAAGGAAACGATCAAGTTAGATTTGAACTTGGATATTATTTTTTTGGTAAAAAAATTAAAGTGATAGCACCTTGGAGAGAGTGGAAGCTACAGTCTAGATCAGATTTAATTAAATATGCAAAAAAATATAAAATTCCAATTCCAAAAGACAAAAAGGGGGCTCCCCCGTTTTCTGTTGATGATAATTTATTTCATGTTTCAACTGAGGGCAAAGTGCTAGAAAATCCAAGAAACGCGCCTCCAGAATTTATTTTTCAAAAAACTATTTCACCAGAAAAAGCAAAAAATAAAACGGTTAAAATAAAAATAGGTTTTAAAAATAGCGATCCTGTCTCTATTAATGGAAAAAAATATAAACCAGAGTTTTTATTAGAAAAATTAAATAAAATCGGTGGAGCAAATGGCGTTGGAAGAGTCGATCTTGTGGAAAATAGATTCATTGGTATAAAATCTAGAGGAGTTTATGAAACGCCTGGCGGAACAATATTGTATTTTGCACATAGGGCAATTGAGTCTGTAACTTTAGATAAAGCTACAATGCATGCTAAAGAAAGAATAATGCCATTGTATGCAGAATTAGTTTATAATGGCTATTGGTTTTCAAAAAAAAGACTGGGTCTTCAAAAAATAATAGATAAAAAAAGAAATCAAGTAAATGGGGAGGTAATCCTTAAAATTTATAAGGGCAATATTACCATAGTATCAAGAAGATCAAAAAATAAAGCTTATTCATTAAAAAAAGTTTCTTTTGAAGAAAACAAAACATTCAAAAAATCTAAAATTGAGAAATTCATAAAATTTCATTCAAAACAATTACATAAACAATAAAAATTTGTTAAAAGAATAGATATGAATGCAACGATTCGGAATATTCAGTTAGTAGCAGTATTAATCGTCCTAGCCGCAACAGTTATTGCTTTCTTTCTTGAAATTCATGAAATGTATGAGAACAGGGACATAAGTTTAGCAGATCTGCTTCTTATGTTTATCTATATTGAGGTTATTGGACTAGTAAGATCTTATTGGGAAACAAGATCAGTTAGAATAACGTATCCTATGATCATCGCTATAACTGCTTTGGCTCGATTTATAATTCTTCAAGACAAAGACCAAGATCCAACAAATTTAATTTATATATCTCTTGCAATTTTAATTGTAGCAGCAGCAACTGTCATTATAAGATTTAGAAATAGTAAAATATTAAAACTTGATTCTTCAAGATCTAACGAGCTTTAAAACACTCTAAAGTATTACTTAACAAACATGCTATTGTCATAGGTCCTACTCCACCAGGCACTGGTGTGATTGCTTTTACCTTACTTTTTACTTCATCAAATTTGACATCACCAACAATTTGACTGCCTAATTTATTAATTCCAACATCTATTACAATGCAATCTTTTTTCACCCAATCAGATTTTACTAAATTCGCCATTCCTACGGCAGCAACTAATATATCAGCTCTTTTACATTCTTCTTTGATATCTCTAGACTTGGAATGAAGTATGGTTACTGTGCAATTTTCTTTTAATAAAAGTTGAGCCATAGGTTTTCCATTCAAATTAGATCTACCAATTATTGCGGCGTGTAAACCTTTAAGATCTTCTTGAACAGATTTTATAAGTTTAATACATCCTAATGGTGTACACGGCACAATGGCATCGTAGCCCGAAGCTAAGTTTCCAACATTTAAAGGATTAAAACCATCAACATCTTTTTTAGGATCAATTGAATTTATTATTTTTTTCTGGCTAATTTGTTTTGGCAATGGTAGCTGAACCAATATACCAGTAACGTCTTTATTATTGTTAAGAGATTTTATCTTATCCAATACCTCTTTTTCTGAAACTGTTTCAGGATACTTTATAACTTCAGATGTTATACCCACTTCTTTAGCCTTCATTTGTTTATTTTTTACGTATATCTGACTTGGTAAATAATCACCTATTAATATTACGCTTAGCTTAGGAACATCTTTTGTATTTTGACATATTTTTGTTAATTCATCTTTGATTTTTTTTCTTAACTTTTCAGAGTGTGATTTGCCATCTATAATCATATTTAAAATAAACTAGGAGCTAAATATTCAAAAACTAGGTTTCTAAAAAACATTAATGCTAATATTAATATCACGGGTGAAATATCTATCGATCCTAAATTTGGCATATATCTTCTAATAAAATTTAAAGGCGGTGAAGTGAGTCTATACGATACATCAAGGATTGCATAAACAAATCTATTACCTGTATTAAGTATATTAAATGCAACTAACCAACTTAAAACAGCATTAATTATTAAAATCCAAATGTAAAGTGTAACAATATTATCAAACAAAATTAGTGCAGACTTCATCAGTTTTTCTCCACATAAATTGATGTACTTGGAAATGCAAATGATGCTCCATTACTCTCAACAATTTTTTTAACTTCCACAGCTAATCTTTCTTTTACTTTGAGCCATTCGCCCCATTCATTAGTTTTCGTAAAACATCTGACATAGAGATCTATTGAGCTATCGGAAAACTTATCAATTCTAACTGCGTGTTCAGTGTCTTCTCCAATTTTAAAATCTTTATTATTCTCAATGTATTTCTCAATTTGATCTCTTATATTTTTCAATTGATCTATTGTAGAATTGTACTGGAGTGTAATTATCCAACTTATCCTCCAATTAGTAGTCTCACTAATATTCACTACTGCGTTTTCGGCGAATGAAGAATTTGGAATTGTTGCAATTGATTTATCGAATTTTCTAATTACAGTTGATCTAAAACCAATTCTCTCAACAATACCTTCTGTAATTCCTTCAACATAAATCCAATCACCAATTTTAAATCTTTTTTCTACTAAAACCAAAACACCTGAAATTAAATTTTTGAATAAATCTTGAGCTCCTAACGCGACTGCAACGCCAAATAAACCCAATCCAGCAATTATGGGTGCAATTTTTATTCCCCAAATATCTAACGTGGCTGCAAAACCAAAAAAGATAATTAAAATTTTATTTGCTTTTACAACCCAATTTAACAAATCTTTAGATAAAAGTTCCTCAACTCTTCTAATTAGGTAAGTGAGTGGTTCAACAATTTGGTGTATTAGCCAAAATATTAGAATTGTTATTAATGAACGATTAATGTTGTCAATAAAAACTAACATTTTTCCATCAAATTCCATATATGAACTTGCAACAAAAATTCCAAGAACAATTGGAAGAAATTTTATTGGCCCAGTAGAAGCTTTAACCAGAGCATCGTCAAATTGGTTAGATGTTTTGGCAACATAGTTTTGCAATCTTTTTAAAATAAAGTTTGAAATCAAGCCTCTTAATAAAAGAAATAATAAAAAAATTACTATACCTACACCTATTTGTGTAAAATTAATTCCAGCTATCCCTTGCTGCCAAATTTCAATAAATAAGTTTTTAAAGTTTTCCAATACGTTCATTTTATTTTTTCGAGTTCTATAATTTCATTTCCTGGATTAAAAATTTTGTTATTTTTCCACCCAGCTTTATTAAAAAAATCTACGATTTTTTTACTTATACACATAACAACTGATTGTGTCATCATTGGAGCTAAAGAATAATTAGCGACAATACTATTAAAACTCTCAGCACTTCTTAAAGAATAAACAAATATTACATCTGGCGGATATTTTTTGATTAGATCGATATTAGCTTCATTTAATGATGATATTTTTTCTGAAAAATAATTTATAAACTTTTTTACTTTTAATCCTTCCTTTTTAAGCTCCCTGTCAAGTTCAAGTGTTATTTGATCTCCACAAATGTATGCCAGGTTATCACTTTTTTTAAGCTCTTTAGAATTAACGATTAAATTTTTTAGTGCATTGACATTTCCACTTGCTGAAATTGTATTTGTGAATCCACTCAATCTTGCAATTTTTTCAGTCACGGAACCAACACAAAAACATTTAATATTTTTTTTTTCTCCCCTTACATTTATATTTTTAACAGCATTTGAGCTTGTAAATATTAGTGCATTATAATTTTCAATATTTATTGTTTCTAGGTTGGCATTTTTAATTTTTAAAGTTGGTATATGCATAATTTTATGTCCTAAATTAAAAAGCTCTTCCATTAAATTCTCAATATCATTCAGTGGTCTGGTCAAAATTATATTCATCTTTTTTTTTTATAATTACCTTCTGATTGTTTCAATAAATCTTTTCCTGCAGAAATTCCTAGTTGTTCTGGATGTTTTTTATCTCCTTTTTTTTGTGTCAAAAATGATTTAAGGCCATCGTCTGAAAATAGTTGTGATATTATAGTAATATTATCTTTATCTATTTTTGCATAGGCTCCCACTGCGGTATGACAATCTCCACCGATCGTTTTTAATAAACTTCGTTCAGTTAAAGCACACAACTCGGTTTCCTCATCATTGATTTTTCTTAATTCAGTAAATAAATCAGTATTATCTTTTCTACATTGTGCTGCGATAATCCCTTGACCGGCTGCTGGAATTATTTCTTCTAAAGAATAAATTTTGTTTATTTCTTTTTCCAGTTTTAAACTTTGTACTCCTGCTAAAGCTAATATAGTTCCATCATATTTACCTTCTTTAACTTTTAAAATTCTTGAATCTATATTACCTCTAATTTCTTTATATATCGCTTTTTTAATGTGTGGTCGAAATTGTAACTCTCTCCTCTTAGAACTCGAACCTATTACAATCTCATCAGTTAAAAGTGATTTTTTTTTATTTAAAACAAGCGCATCTCTTGGATCATTTCTTTTAATATAAGCAGCTATAGTTAAATTGCTCTCTTCAAAAGAGTCCATGTCTTTTAATGAGTGAACGGCAATATCAACTTTTTTCTCAATTAATTTTTTTTCTATCTCTTTACAAAAAATATTTTTTCCGCCAATTTCAGATATTTTTTGATCATAAAAAACATCACCAGATGTTTTAATTGGTTGTATTTCAATTTCAGTTTTTTTTTTCGTTGCCAAAAATAATAGATTTTTCACTTTTTCAGCATATGACAGTGAAAGTTTACTTCCTCTAGCGCCTATAACAATCTTTTTATTCATTTAAGTATTTTAAAGTTTATTTTATAATATCTAATCCTATGGAAAAAAAACTATCTTTTTTAGGTATTGAGACAAGTTGTGACGAGACAGCTGCATCAATTGTTCAAGAAAACAAAGATGGAACTGCTAAGATATTATCATCCGTTGTTTCTAGTCAAATCAAAGAACATGAAAAATTTGGAGGTGTTGTACCTGAACTAGCAGCAAGGTCTCATATTGAAAATATTGAATTTATAGTTTCAAAAGCATTAAAAGAAGCGGACGTTAAGATTGATGAAATTAGTGGTGTTGCTGCAACAGCTGGACCGGGATTAATTGTTTGTTTAACAGTGGGTTTAAACTTTGGTAAAGCTATTGCAGGGTTTGCCGACAAACCATTTGTGGCCGTCAATCATTTAGAAGGGCACGCATTAAGTCCCGGTTTGAGTGGCAATATAAAATTTCCATATTTACTTCTTTTAGTTTCTGGCGGACATTCACAATTTTTAATCGTAGAAAACATTAATCAATACAAGCAGTTAGGCACGACTATTGATGATGCATTAGGAGAAGCCTTTGATAAAACAGCCAAGATGTTAGATTTAGGATACCCTGGTGGTCCAGCTGTTGAAAAATTTGCACAGAAAGGTGATAAAAATTATTTTAAACTACCTCAGCCGATCATTAATAAAGCAGGATGTAATCTTTCTTTTGCAGGTTTGAAAACTGCAGTTTTAAGAGAGTCTAAAAAAATTAAAAATAATAATCAGTTAAAATATAATTTAGCAGCTTCGTTTCAAGAGACCATTATAAATATTTTAAGAAAAAAAACTGAAATTGCTTTTAATGAATTTATAAAATTTAATGGATCAAAAAATAAAACATTTGTTGTTGCAGGTGGAGTCGCTGCAAATGAAAGTATTAGGATAAGCCTAAAAGAAATTGCAAAAAAAAATAATTTTAAACCAGTATTTGCTGATATCAAATATTGTGGTGATAATGCAGCGATGATTGCATGGGCAGGAATACAGCGTTACAAAAAAAAACTTACAAATAATCTTGATGTTGAACCAAAATCAAGATGGCCCCTAGACTCGAAAGCAAAGTTTATGAAAGGACCAGGTTTAAAACTTTGAAAGAATACTGGTTGCTTAAATCTGAACCTTATGTTTGGTCAATAGATCAACAAAAAAAAGCTGGTTTTAAAGGTGCTACTTGGGATGGTGTTAGAAATTACCAAGCTGCTAACAATTTAAAAAAAATGAAAATCAATGATCTTTGTTTTTTTTATCACTCAAATGAGGGTAAGGAAATAGTTGGGATAGTCCGAGTAATTAAAGAAGCATTCTTAGACAAAACCGACAAAAAGAAAAGATTCGTAGCTGTTCAGGTTAGGTTTGAAAAGAAGTTTAAAAGTCCAGTTTCATTAGAAAATATAAAAAAAACCAAGCAAATTTCACACTTACCTCTCATAAAACAAAGTAGATTATCAGTTATGCCAATTGACTTTAAAAGCTGGAAAATGATTTGTAAGATGGGTAAAATCTAGAAAAAAAATAAAAAAAAGGTTTTTAGTGGCTAAAAGATCAAAAAAAAAAAGAAAAAAAAGTAAAACGAATAAAAAAAAACTTAGAAAGTTTAAAAAATTTAAAAAGAGTTCAAAAAAAAGGAAAACTTCTAAGAGGAAAATCTCTCATTCTAAGAAAAGTATCATAGTAAAAGATGAGGAAGGAAATTCAGTTATTAAAGTTTCTGATTCATGGTCAAATCAAGCTCTTATAAACAATATAAAGTATAAAAAGAAATACAATTCATCAGTAAAAGAAAATGATAAGTTTTGGAAGAGAGAAGGTAAAAGAATTACTTGGATTAAACCTTATACAAAAATTAAAGATGTAAAATATAGTAAAAACGAAGTAAAAATAAAATGGTTTTACGATGGAACATTAAACGTTTCCGCAAATTGTATTGATAGACACTTAAAAAAAAATGGGAAAAAAACTGCAATCATTTGGGTTGGTGACGATCCAGCTGACACTAAAAAAATTACATATAAAGAATTACATAAAAATGTATGCAAAGCAGCCAATGCTTTAAAAAGTGTAGGAATACAAAAAGGTGACAGAGTTACAATTTATCTAACAATGATACCTGAGCTCGCATATACAATGTTAGCTTGTGCAAGAATTGGAGCGGTTCACTCTATAATATTCGGAGGTTTTTCTCCTGACTCGATCGCGACTAGAATAAATGATTGCGAATCAGATTACTTAATTACAGCAGATGAAGGTGTGAGAGGGGGCAAAATAATTCCACTTAAAAAAATAGCTGATGAGGCTTTATCTCAATGTCCAAATGTGAAGAAATGTATTGTAGTAAAAAGGACAGGAAATCAAGTCAGTTGGGATGATCAGAGAGATGTATCTTATGAGGAGTTGATAGCAAAAGTATCTGCAAAATGTGATCCTGAAGAGATGAATGCCGAAGATCCACTTTTTATTCTCTATACCTCAGGTTCAACAGGAAAACCAAAGGGAGTTTTACATACATCCGGGGGTTACATAGTTTACGCTTCAATGACACATCAATATATATTTGATTACAAACCGAAAGATATCTATTGGTGCACAGCGGACATAGGTTGGGTGACAGGACATAGTTATATTATTTATGGACCATTATCTAACTGTGCCACAACTATAATGTTTGAAGGAGTTCCAAACTATCCTGACAGTTCTAGGTGGTGGCAAATAGTAGATAAGTATAAAGTAAACACATTTTATACCGCTCCAACAGCTATACGAGCTTTAATGAGAGAAGGTGAAACGCCAGTTAAAAAGACCAGTAGAAAATCTTTAAAATTGCTAGGTACTGTGGGGGAACCTATAAACCCTGAAGCTTGGATGTGGTACTACAATACAGTAGGGGATAAACGTTGTCCTATTGTAGACACCTGGTGGCAGACAGAAACAGGAGGAATATTAATTGCACCACAACCTGGAGCAATTGACCTAAAACCAGGTTCAGCAACAAAACCTTTTTATGGCATCAAACCTGTAATAGTAGATGAAGCAGGAAAAGTTTTAAAGGGTGCATGCAAAGGAAGATTATGCATGTCTGCATCTTGGCCTGGCCAGATGAGAACTGTTTATGGAGATCACCAAAGATTTATAGATACTTATTTCTCTCAGTTTGATGGAAAATATTTTACTGGGGATGGCTGTAGAAGAGATAAAGATGGTTATTATTGGATAACAGGGAGAGTTGATGATGTAATTATTGTTTCTGGGCACAACTTAGGTACAGCTGAAATCGAAAGTGCATTTGTGGCACATCCGAAAGTAGCTGAAGCAGCTGTAGTTGGATATCCGCACGATATAAAGGGTAACGGCTTATATTGTTACGTAACTTTAAATGCTGGTGAACAACCAAATGGTGATTTAGAAAGAGAGTTAAAACTTTGGGTAAGAAAACAAATTGGTCCAATAGCTACTCCAGACCTAATACAATTTTCTCCTGGTTTGCCAAAAACAAGGTCAGGAAAAATAATGCGAAGAATTTTAAGAAAAATTGCAGCTAATGAACATACTGAATTAGGTGACACCACAACTTTAGCTGATCCATCAGTAGTAGACTCTCTTATAGAGAACAGACAAAACAAAGATTAACTATTTAAGATTAACACTAATTTTTTCTAAATCAGCCACAACTAACATCCATTTGTTTTTTATGGAATTGATTACTATTTCTTTATCCAGTTCTTTGAGTTCGTCAGCGATGGGGGCCCAATGAAATAATGCGTTACAACTATTTAAGAATGGGCTATCATTGCTATATTCTTCTACATTAAAGTCTTTAATTTTTTCTTTAAACTTATTTTTATATTTCTCGCAAATATCTTTTGGTAAACCATTATGAATTTCATTATTTAAAATACTTTCGTAAATCTTAGTAGGGTCCAGACTTTTAATATCATATTTTTTTTTTAAAAAAGAGACAGAATAAAAAGTCAAATCTGTAACAGCTTCAGAAAATATATTCCATTTAGATTTATTAACTGATTGCACAAATACATCGTCTGTAAACATCATATATTGCTTTAAGCCCATTCTAGTTTTTAGGTATCCATATAAGGTTGACTGCGTTACAAAAGCTGATTTTTCTTTAATGAAAATTGACAAATCATCTTCATTGTTAATTTTTAAAAATTTTTTACTAATTTTCTCATAAGGAAAAAGATAATCTTTTACTGCTGATAATACCTCAGATACTGCTTTTAGATTCAATTTCAAGTTGTATGCCTTTTTGTCTCTTTTTTTTTCCTTATTTTTAGCGATTTATAGCACTTCAAAATAGGTTTTTTAACTTTTAATTACTCTCAAAATGGGTAGGATCTCAAGCAATAAGTTACGTTAACGTAAATATAGGGGGAAAAATGTCAAATAAAGAAAAACATTGGCAGAAAACCAGAGGTCACATGATAATGACATTATGTCTTTGGGCTTTCTTCTCAATGGTGATTTTCCTTTTTGGATATGAAATCAATTCAATGAGCTTTCTAGGATATCCGTTAGCTTATTACATGACAGCACAAGGATCACTTCTTGCGTTTGTTATCATTATTTTCTGGTTTGCAAACAAACAAGAAAAGATTGATGAAGAGTTTGGTTTCGGAGAGAAGGAGGATTAATGTTTAAAGGTGGATTTATACAAAACCTTCCTAAGATTTATGGTTTGTATACCGGAGGCTTTATAGTTTTCATTTTAATGATGGCTATTGCAGAACAAGCCGGTGTAACAGCAAAAACAATTGGTATTTTGTTTGTTGCATTTACCGTGGCGATATATGCCTTAATTGGTTATTTATCTAGAACGGTACAGGTAGACGCATACTATCTTGCAGGAAGACAAGTCCCAACAGTGTTTAATGGAATGGCGACAGCTGCTGACTGGATGTCAGGTGCTTCGTTCGTAGCATTAGCAGGTGGTGTTTACTTCGGTGGTTATAGTTATATGGCTTTCTTAGTTGGTTGGACAGGTGGTTATGTGCTTGTATCAACTTTATTAGCACCATACTTAAGAAAATTTGGATGTTACACAGTGCCAGATTTTATAGGAACAAGATACGGTGGAAACGGAGTACGTTTCTGTGCAGTATTAGTTCTTGTATTAGCTTCTTTCACTTACGTGACAGCTCAGATAAATGCTACAGGAACTATTGCTGCTAGAGCATTAGGTATTCCGTTTGAAGCAGGTGTATGGGTAGGTTTAGTTAGTATCTTACTATGTTCAATGTTAGGTGGAATGAGAGCTGTAACATGGACACAGGTTGCACAATATATCGTATTGATTATTGCTTACCTAATTCCAGTATTCTGGATTAGTAACAAAATCGGTGCAGGTGTATTCCCACACTTAATGTTAGGTGATGAGGTAGCAAGAATAACTGAACTTGAAGGTCAATTCGGATTAGCAAAAAATAGTGCCGCTGACATGAAAGCAGCTGGTGTTCCAGGTGGATTAAAATCTATCGCGGTAGCACATGCTGGAGTGGGTGCAGGTGGAATGGCAGTATGGAAATACATATCGCTAGCTATCTGTATGATGGTCGGAACTGCGTCGTTACCTCATATCTTAATGAGATACTTCACAACTCCTTCTGTAAAATCAGCTAGAAAATCAGTAGCTTGGTCGCTATTCTTCATTTTCTTGCTTTACTCTTCAGCTCCGATGCTTGCAACTTTGTCTAAAATTTCATTAATGGATCCAAACTTATCTACGGGTATTATTGGAAAATCTATTGCTGATGTTCAAAGTATAGAGTGGGTCAAACAATGGTCTTCTCAGAAGCAAGTGTTCATTGCTGACTTTAACGGTGACGGCATACTACAGTTAAACGAGTGGTTCATGAGAACAGGTGTAGTAGTTCTTGCAACTCCTGAAGTTGCTGGATTACCATACGTAATCTCTGGACTTGTGGCTGCCGGTGGTATGGCCGCTGCGATGTCAACTGCAGATGGATTAATTCTTGCGATAGCAAATGCATTATCACATGACGTTTACTACAACATGATCGATCCAAAAGCGGATGTTAGAAAAAGATTAATAGTTGCACGAGTACTATTAGTCGTAATTGGTGCCGCTGGTGCATACATTGCATCAATGCGTATCACTAGTATCCTTGGAGCAGTTGCATGGGCGTTTGACTTTGCGATGTCAGGCTTATTCTTCCCACTTGTACTTGGAGTATGGTGGAAGAGAGCTACTAGAGAAGGTGCAATAGCAGGAATGCTATCTGGACTTACGGCTGGAACAGCTTATCTAATTTATGTGTATCCTAAGTTTTTGGGTAACCCTGCATGGTTAGGTATTGACCACTTAAGATTTGGTCTAATTGGTGCTCCAGTATGTTTAGTAGTAATGGTTGTTGTAAGTTTAATGACCAAAGCTCCTGATGCTGCAACACAGAGAATGGTTGATGAAGTTAGGGTTCCTAGCGGAAAATCTATTCTTGGTAGAGCGCACTAAGGAATAAAATTAAATTATTTAAAGGGGCGATTTATTCGCCCCTTTTTTTTTGCTTTAATAATGATAATGTAAGTTATGCCTATTTGGGTTTACGTTTTAGACTATATTTTAGGAATAGTGATGTACACTTTAATTGGAAGAGCGGCTATGAACATCTTTCAAAGGGAAGATTCCAATTTTTTTTTTATGAGAATTTTCGTAAAATTTACAAATCCAGTGCTCAAAGTTTTTGATAAGATCACACCTGAGTTTTTAGCTAGACCAATTGTTCCATTATATGTTGCATTTTATTTCTATTTAATAAGATTTTATTTAATGCCGTGGTTATTAGGGTATGGATCTATGGGCATGTTGTCATTTCCTATAGACCATGAGTTCTCAAGAGAACTATACAGATTATTTAGCCCAGACAAATAATTTTTTTGACAAGATTGTTATATAAAATATAAATAAAATATATGTCATCTAATATAAAGATTTCGCCTTCAATTTTATCAGCCGATTTTAGTAAACTTGGTGAGGAAATAATTTCATTGGATAAGGCTGGTGCAGATTATATACATGTAGATGTTATGGATGGACACTTTGTTCCTAACATTACCATTGGGCCAGAAATTATAAAAAAATTAAGACCTGTAACTAAAAAAACTTTTGATGTTCATTTGATGATAGAGCCAGTTGATAAGTATATTAAAGACTTTGCTTACGCTGGAGCAGATATTATTACATTTCATCCAGAAGCAACACCAAGCACAGAGGAAACTATCAATCTAATAAGAAAATTTAACAAAAAAGTTGGTATATCTTTAAAACCAAACTCTGACATTAGTCTTATTGAAAAATACCTAAAAAAAATAGATTTAATATTAGTCATGAGTGTGGAGCCGGGATTTGCTGGTCAAAAATTTATGCCGGATGTTTTACCAAAATTAAAAAAGCTTAAAGAGATAATTACAAACGAAAATTTGAAAATAGACCTTGAAATAGACGGAGGAATAAATTTTGAAAATTCTAAGACTGTGATTAATGCTGGTGCAAACGTTTTAGTTTCAGGTTCTACTATTTTTAAACAAAATAATGGAGATTTAAAAAAAAACATTAGTTTATTAAGATCGAGTTAAACAATGATCAGCCTTAAAACTGCTTACTATTATATTTTAGCAGTTAAAATAAATTTTACAAAATTTTTCAAAAAAATTTATTTTACCACAGGATTTTATAAAAAATCTTTAATATCTAAAGTCCCAAGTCAATTTTTTTTCTTTCCCAATCCATTTTTAATATCATCTATCTCAGATTATAAAAAATTTGCTTTTCAAATTAATAATCTTGACCCTAAAAAATTTTGGGAGCAAGAATATTCACATAAAGAAAAAAGAGAGTTGCATAACTTTCTATGGTTAAGTTCAATAGATCGTAAAGATGATTCATCTACCCTTAGAAAAATTGTATCTTTATGGAATCTTAATAATCTTAAATATAAATCACTTATTTGGGAAACAAGTATAATTAGTAAACGAATAATAAGTTGGATTTTAAATGCAGACATAATTTTAAAAAATTCTAATTTTGACTTTAAAAGAAATTTTATTGAATCAATTGTAATTCAGACAAATCATATAAAGAAAAATTTCAAATATGAAATAGATCATCAAAAAAAAATTGAAGTGATCACAGCTTTAATTCTATCAGGTTTAGTTTTTAAGGAGTATGAAGAAAATTACGAATATAGTTTAAAAGAATTAGAAAAATTAATTGAGACATTTTTTGATGATAAAGGTTTTCCTTTAACAAGAAGTCCGAACGACTTATTAAATTACACAAAATATTTTTTATTGATAAAAGAAGTTATTAAAGATGCTCAAAAATATGTTCCAGAAGTGTTAGAAAATATAATTGAAAAAAATTTAGAATGTTTGAAGCAGATTACTACTCCAAATAATTCGCTTCCATTATTTAATGGTTCGGTTGAGAAGGATTTAACAAATTTTTATGAATACATAAATCATTTCAAAATTAAGATAAAGAAACAAAAGATTAGTACCGGAAACATTTATGTTCTTAAAAATAAAAAAGATGTAATTTATTTTGAAGCAGGAGACCCTCCGCAGAAAAATTATTCATCTTGTTATCAATCAGGGCCTTTATCTTTCGAATATTTTTTTGATGGCCAAAAAGTAATTACTAATAGTGGATTTGGAGTAAATATTTCTAAAAAAGCAAGATTTTTAAGTCGATTTACTTCCTCTCAGTCAGCATTGTGTTTAAACGACACTTCTATAGTGGGATTTGAGAAGAATAATATGATGAACAAAGCATATGGTTTTTTAATTAAAAGAGATTTTAAAATTTTAGATTTAGAACATATTAACAATTCTAACGAAATTAAAGTTAAAGCTGGTCATAACGCATATCTAAAAAATTTTGGGTGCATTCATAATAGAGCTATAAGCATTGATAAAATCAAAAATAAAATTGTTGGTCAAGATAAAATTATGCGAAAAAGTATAAATTCGAGAATAAAGTATGATGTAAGATTTCATCTATATCCAGGAATCACAGCTGTTCAAACTTTAGGTGGAAGTAATTTACTTATTCAAATTAATAAAAATAAAGCTTTGTTATTCTCTACAAATGAGAAAAGTTTAAAAATTGAAAAAAGTATTTTTTTTGGGGGCCAGAAAGTGTTAGATAATTATTGTATTGTAATTTCTGGTATTATGGAAAATAACGAAAAAATTATCAACTGGGAAATAGTGAAAAAAATATAAAATGAGTAAAATTAAAAATGCTCTTATATCTGTATTTGACAAAGAGAAACTCAAGTCTGTTTTAGAAGTTTTAAAGGAAAGTCAGGTAAATATAATTAGTTCTGGTGGAACTTACAAATCAATTAGAAAATTAGGTTTTAAGTGTGAAGAAGTTTCACAATTTACCGGATTTGAAGAAATGTTAGATGGAAGGGTGAAAACTTTACATCCTAAAATTCACTCTGGTATTCTATTTAAAAGAGATAAAAAAACACATAAAAATCAAATGCGAAAAAGAAAATTTGAGCCAATAGATTTGGTGATTGTTAATTTTTATCCATTTGAGAAAACAATTAAGAAATCTTCTAACAGAGAAAAAATTATTGAAAATATCGATATTGGTGGCCCAAGTATGGTTAGGGCAGCTGCTAAAAATTTTAAAAGTGTAACGATAATAACTGATAAGGAAGATTATTCTGAATTTACAAAAGAAATGAGGAAATTTAAAGGGAGGACAACATTAAACTTTAGAAAGAAAATGGCTAGCAAAGCTTATGGTCTAACCGCTTATTATGACGCCATTGTATCAGAGTGGTTTAATAGAGATATTGGTTTAGAATTTCCTGAGAGGAAGACCTTTTTTGGAAAGAAAATTAATCAATTAAGATATGGTGAGAATCCCCATCAAAAAAGCTCAATATATATTAATAGTCTAAAAAGCAATGATATTAACTTACAACAATTAAGTGGAAAGGATTTAAGTTACAATAATTACAATGATATATTTGCTGGCTTAGATATTCTTTTTTCAGATTTAAAGACTCCATCAACTGTAATAATTAAACATGCTAATCCATGTGGAGTTTCTTCAAATAAGTCTGCTTTTCAATCTTTTTTAAATGCACAGGCTAGTGATCCAATAAGTGCTTTTGGAGGAATAGTGGCCTGTAATTATAAAATAAATAATAAGATTGCATTAGAAATTAATAAAACTTTTTTCGAAGTTATTCTAGCAAAAGGTTTTGAAAAAAAAGCTTTAAGAATATTAAAAAAGAAAAAAAATATGAGAGTTATTGATATTTCAAGATTCAATTATGAATCTAAAACGATAAGTAAATTTTTTGATAATTCATTCCTCCTGCAAGAAAAGGATGATTTGGTTTTCGACAAGAAAAAATTTAAATATGTAACTAAAAATAAACCTTCTAGCAAAGAGCTTAGGGAAATAGAATTTGCTTTTAGAATATGTAAATTTGTAAAATCAAATGCGATTGTAGTTGTGAAGAATAATTCAACTATAGGAATTGGTGCGGGCCAACAAAATAGATTAGACAGTTGTAAAATAGCTATTCAAAAAGCAAGGAAGTTCCAACCTAAATATCTTATTAATTCAATTGCTGCATCAGACGCTTTTTTTCCTTTTGCTGATGGAATTAAAACTTTAATAAATGCTGGAGTTAAAACAATTGTTCAACCAGGAGGATCAATAAGAGATAAAGAGGTAATTGAAGCCGCAAACAAAGCTAAGATCAAAATGATCTTTACTGGGATAAGACATTTTAATCATTAATTAAATTCTGTCAATTTTAGCAGCTAGCACAAAGTCACTCTCGGCTAAGCCCTTTATGGCGTGAGTGGAAATTTTAATTTTAGCGTATCCCCAACCAAAAATAATATCTGGGTGATGGCCTTCTGTTTCTGCAATTTTTCCGACACTGATAATAAATTTTTCACTATCTACATAATTTTTAAATTTAAAATTTTTTTCAATGTAAAAATTTTTATCTTTATCTTCAAGGACTTCCCATCCATCAACTTTTTTTAAATATTTATGTATTTCTTTTATATCAAAGGCGGGAATTCCACCTTCACATGGTATACATTTTTTGTTGGCTAAATCGTCCACTATTAATCTTTAATTATTTTAGCTATCATGCCGGCTTCATAATGACCAGGTACATTACATGCAATTTCCAATTTTGCTGAAGTACTGAACTTCCAAATTATCTCTCCAGTTTTATTTGGTTCAAGCAGAACACTATTGGCATGTTTGTGTGCCATAGAGTGATCTATTTTTGCCATCTCTTTCATTTTATTTTTGTCTATTCTGTCAGCTAGGAGTATTTCATTTTCTACCATTTTCGCCATTTCAGGTTGATGCTTTTTATGCATTTCTTTTGTTGCTATATTTAATTCATGGACGAGCTCACCCATATTTTTAACTATGAATTTTACTGTTTCGCCTTTTCTAACAGTAATTTCATTTGGCTCGTAGTAGTTATCAAACATCTTTACATTAATAACTTTTGTCACATCTTTGGTTTCTCCCTTTTTGCCAATCATCTTCATGGACGAAGCAAAACAAATAGATGGAAAAAAAATTATTAAACTTATAACTATTCTATACATAAAAAAATAATATTATCTTAAAATTAGCAAAAAAAAAAATGGAAATTTGGTCGCTGTTGTTTGGAGCGGGCAAAGGGACTTGAACCCTCGACCTTCTCGTTGGCAACGAGACGCTCTACCACTGAGCTATGCCCGCAATAAGTATAGTATAATTAATTTATTCGCTAACGTAAACAGATACTCAACCATTATTTATATCGCACTATATGATGCTATTAGCTATGTTAAAAGTATATAATTACAAATTGACAGTTCTAAATTATTAATCTTATAATTGAGTATATGGAGAAAAAATTTCCTAAACAAATACCAATATTTCCACTAAGTGGGGTAATTTATTTTCCAAGAACAAATTTACCGTTAAATATTTTTGAAGACAGATATCTAGATTTGGTCAATGACAGTTTCAGGAGTGATAAATTAATGGGCATGGTTCAGTCAAAAAAGGGAAATAGCTTAGTATATAAGGTTGGTTGTCTTGGAAAAATAAGTGACTTTCAAGAAACTTCTGATGGCAGAGTTATAATTAATTTAACTGGAATAACTAGATTTGAGATCACAAAAGAAGTTACAAATGAGAAAAGATACAGAGAGTTTGAAGTGGACTATAAAAAATTTAATCAAGATTTACTTATACCTAGCGATATTGAGAAAAATTATGACAGCGTTGGATTTACAGAAAAAATAAAAAAGTTTTTTGAAAAAAATGGATTAATGATTAATTGGAAAGAATTTGAAAAACTTGATGAGACACAAAAAATAAACACCCTGTCGATGATAGCGCCAATTTCAAATGAAGAAAAACAGAAGTTATTAGAAACTGTAACTTTATCTGATAAAACTAATACTTTACTAGATATAGTCAAATTTTACTCTTATGAAAATTCATTTGATAACGAGACTGTTCAATAAAATAATTTAAATAGTTTTATCAATTTGATTTATTCATTGAATTAAAGAAATCTGAGTTGTTTTTTGTATCCTTTATTTTTGATATCAAAAATTCTATGCCATCCATAGTACCCATAGGACTGATTATTCTTCTTAAGACGTTCATTTTGGATAAATCGTCTTTAGCAAATAGCAACTCTTCTCTTCTTGTTCCTGATCTAGTTATATCTAGTGCAGGGTAAATTCTTTTATCAGCAACTTTTCTATCAAGAATTAGTTCTGAATTACCTGTTCCTTTGAATTCTTCAAAAATTACTTCATCCATTCTGCTTCCAGTGTCTATTAACGCTGTTGAAATTATTGTCAAAGAGCCTCCTTGCTCTACGTTTCGAGCAGCGCCAAAAAACCTCTTGGGTCTTTGCAACGCATTTGCATCCACACCCCCTGTTAAAACCTTTCCAGAACTTGGTACCACCGCGTTATATGCTCTTCCAAGACGAGTAATAGAGTCTAATAGTATAACAACATCCTTTTTATGCTCTACAAGTCTTTTTGCTTTTTCTATTACCATTTCGGCTACAGCTACGTGTCTTGATGCTGGTTCATCGAAAGTAGATGAAACAACTTCACCCTTAACAGATCTTTGCATGTCTGTAACTTCTTCTGGTCTCTCATCAATCAAGAGAACCATTAAATAAATTTCAGGGTGGTTGGCAGTTATAGATTGAGCCACGTTTTGTAAAATCATAGTTTTTCCAGCTCTTGGGGGTGATACAATTAAAGATCTTTGGCCTTTACCTATTGGGCTTACTAAATCTATAAGTCTTGCAGTGTTGTCTGGTTTTTTCTCTATCTTGGTGCTTTCCACTTCTAGTTTAATTCTTTTATTAGGATAAAGAGGTGTAAGGTTATCAAAAGCAATTTTATTTCTTCCCTTTTCAGGTTCGTCAAAATTTATTTTATTTACTTTAAGCAAAGCAAAGTATCTTTCTGCATCTTTTGGCGCTCTTACTTCACCCTCAACTGTGTCCCCAGTACGCAGGCCAAATCTCCTTATTTGGCTAGGACTTACATAAATATCATCAGGTCCAGGTAAATAATTTGACTCTATTGCTCTCAAAAATCCAAAACCATCTTGCAAAACTTCTAAGACACCAGAAGCACTGATTTGCTCATTTTTTTCAGCTAGTTTTTTTAAAATCGCAAATAAGATTTCTTGTTTTCTTAATGTGCTCGGATTTTCAATCCCCAGTTTTTCAGCTTGAGATATTAAATCTGCTGGAGTTTGTTTTTTTAATTCTTGTAAGTTCATGAGATTGTTTTATTTGAGGTGAGTAATTTTAATATAGGTCTTTTTATAAAAAATTCAAGCACTATAATGGTTTAAAAACAACAACAAAAATGATGATAATTAGCAAAACCGTAGGCACTTCATTCATAATTCTGAAGAATTTTGAACTTTTATTATTATTATTAAATTGGAAATCTTTTAAGCAAATCAGCAAATAAAAATGATAAGCTGTTAAAATTGTTACCAAACCAAATTTAACTTGCATCCAGAATAGTGCTAGGCTGACAAATCCTTGAGAGTGGATTAAAAGCAATCCAAAAACCCAGGACAAAACCATTGCTGGATTCATTATGTAGAAATATAATCTTTTTTCCATCAACTTAAAAGTTTCAGATTGTTCGTTGTTTCCTTTAGTCTCAGCATGATAAACAAAAATCCTTGGTAAATAAAGTAAACCGGCCATCCAAGATATAACTGCTATTAAGTGAAGAGCTTTAAATGTTAAATATGCGTTCATTTATAAAAAATTTTTTATTAATTTCTCAAGTAAGTTTATATGATCATCATTATCGTTCAAGCATGGAACAACATCAAAATTTTCTCCTCCAGCCTTTAAGAAGCTTTCTTTGCCTTGTATAGAAATTTCCTCAAGAGTTTCAACGCAGTCAGAGGAAAAGCCAGGACATATCACTAGAACATTTTTTTTTCCTTGTTTTGGTAAAGACTCTAGAGTTTTGTCTGTATATGGTTTAAGCCACGCTTCCGGGCCAAACCTTGATTGAAAAGTTGTTTTTATCTCAACATCTTTAAAATTTTGAGAGAGCAATCTAGACGTTTTATGGCAGTAACAATGATAAGGATCGCCTTTATCAAAATATTTTTGAGGTATTCCGTGGTATGATGCTAGAACAAGATCTGGTTTCCAACTTAATTTGGATATTTGAAAATTTAAACTATTTATAAGGGCTTTTATATAAAGCGGATCTGACTCGTAATGAGGTATTATTTGTAAACTAGGTTGCCATCTCATGCTCATTAAAACTCGATAAACTTCGTCACAAACAGTGGCGGTTGTTGCAGCTGCATATTGAGGATAAAGAGGTAGAACTACAAGTTTTTCACAGCCCGCTTCGTGTAATTTGTATATTTTACTTTTTATACTTGGGTTTCCATATCGCATAGCATAATCAACAATCAAATTCTTGTTACCAATTTTGTCTAATAACTTTTTTGTTTGCATAATTGTGTAATATCTTAATGGTGACATGTTCTCTTTTTGCATCCATATTTCTTTATATGCCTTAGCGGTTTTAGATGGTCTCAAGTTCAATATAAATAAATTAAGAATAATCTGCCAAACAAAAGGGTTAACTTCTATAACTCTTCTGTCAGACAAAAATTCTTTTAAATATTTTCTTATATCAATCCATTTAGTAGAATCTGGTGTTCCTAGATTTACCAATAAGACACCTGTCTTGCCGAAATTTATTTTAGGGTGCTCATTATTCATCTTTTTATTAAATTAACCTTGTCTACAATTTTTTTAATTATGTCTGGATTAGTTTTAGGTAGAATACCATGTCCTAAATTAAATATGTAGGGATTATTCTTGAAAATCTCTAAATACTTATCAGTTTCCTCTATTACTAATTTTTCACTTTTTAGAAGTAATTTTGGATCTAATCCGCCCTGAATACAAATTTCTCTAAGGTTTTCTCTAGCCCATATAGGGTCAATTTCTTGATCTATGTTAATCGCATCTGGCTGAACTTCTTCTATAAATTTTTTATATTTTTGATTAAGGCCTTTAGGAAAACAAATACAAGGAATATTATTTTCTTTACAAAAACTGACCAGTTCTTTGTTTGGTTTGAAGCAGTATTTATCAATATCTTCTTCTTTGATTAAACCAGCCCATGAGTCAAATATTTGTATTATGTCGGCTCCTGCTTCTCTTTGATTAATTATGTGTATTTTAAGAAATTCAACTAATTTTTTTAAAACAAGCTCAACCTCATTTTTGTTTTTAATAATTATATCTCCTTTAAAATTTTTTTTTTCTTTTAAGTTATATAAATAAATTATTAATGTCCAAGGCGCTCCAATAAAAGCTATCAAAGATTTATCTTTTTTAAGAATTTCTCTTGTTTTATTAATTGCTTTATAAATTGGATTGAGCTTAGATGTAAAATCTTTTTCGTTTGTCTCTAATAATTTATCTATACTTAAATTAGAATTCCAAGGGCCTTTTTTATCTCTAAATTCAATTTGCTGTCCAAGAGCGTAAGGTACAACTAATATATCTGAAAATATTATTGCTGCATCAAGATTAAATCTATTTAATGGTTGTAGGGTGATTTTTGTTGCAAGATCACTATCAAAACATAGTTTTAAAAAATCTGGGTTTTGTTGTCTTAATTCTCTAAATTCCGGCAAATATCTACCTGCTTGTCTCATGAACCAAACTGGTACACAAGAAAAATCTTTTTTAATTAAGCAATTTAACAATTTACTCATAAATTAAATAATATATGAATAAGAGTAGTAATTGTAATAGGTCATGTTGGTAGAGATTATAATTAATTATACCTTGTTTTAAACATTTTATACCCATTTGCTTGTTAAATTTTAACATTAATTAAATTATTATTTAAATTATATTCACACATTGATGTTTTTATGTATAAAACAATAAACATAGAATAAGATGTTATAAATATGTTAATTGATGTGAGTAATTTTTTTTCAATACATACAATAGAGTATAAAAAAGAGTTACTCAATTTTTACTAACACAATTATGAACGAAAAATATAATGTGTATCTTATTTCTGATTCTACAGGTGAAACCCTGGATAGAATTTTTTTGTCATTACAATCACAATTTAAAAACTTTGAATATGAAAAAAAAGAGTTTTTCTTTGTAAGAACACAACAACAAGTAGATAAAATTGTAGAAGAATGTTTAAGAGTAAACAATCCAATTGTTCTTTACACGGTCGTTGAAACTCAACTAGCAAAATATTTGTCAAAAAAATGTGAAGGTGCAAACATACCTTGCTTTGGAGTTTTAGGTAATCTAATACTTGCTTTTTCAAAACTACTAAATCAAAAAGCCATACATAAACCAAGCGCACAACACGTTTTAGATGAAGATTATTATAACAGGATCGAAGCAATTCAGTTTACAATGTCACATGATGATGGAAAAAAAACCGAAGACCTATCTAAATCAGATGTAATTTTACTTGGAGTAAGTAGAACCAGTAAGACACCAACATCAATTTATTTAGCGAACAGAGGATATAAAACCACCAATATACCTTTAGTCCCTAATCAGCCTATTCCAGAAACACTAACATCAAACAATTTAAAATCTTGTATTATAGGTTTGTTCGCTGATCCAGAAAGACTTATGGATATCAGGCGAAACCGAGTGGCAATTATGCAAGAAAACAGATCATCTGACTATATAGAGATAAATTCAATAAAAAAAGAAGTAGAAGATTCAAAAAATCTATTTAAAAAAAATAATTGGCCAACTATTGATGTAACCCGAAAGTCCGTTGAAGAAACTGCAGCATCAATAATTAAAATAATAGAAATTAAAAAGAGTAAATGAAAATTATATTAGCATCAAAAAGTGGTGTCAGAAAAAAAATACTCGATGACAGCGGTGTTGATTCTACAGTTATCCCCTCAAATGTTGACGAGGATCAAGTAAAAGATGCTCTTCTTGAGAGAGGCGCAGACCCTGAAATAATTTCAAAAAATTTAGCAGAATTAAAGTCAATTAAAATAAGTTCAAAAACACCAGATCAACTCGTCCTCGGTGCAGATAGCGTGATATCTTTAGAGTCCAAGCTTATTAATAAACCAACATCAAGAAGTGAAGCTATGCAAATACTCAAAAAGTTAAATGGAAAAAAACATTTACTGATAAGTTCAGTTTGCATTTCAAAAAACGGCTCAATGATATGGAATTATACTGATAAATCAGAACTTAAAATGAAAAATTTGTCAGATAAAAAATTAGAGATTTATTTACAAAAGATAAAAACCGAAACTCTTTTATCATATGGTGTTTACCAAATAGAAGCGGATGGACTGGATTTATTTGAATATATCAAAGGAGATAAAAATTCTATTATGGGATTGCCGATTAATGAAATTAAGAATTATATAAGTAATTACAATTTATGAACAAAACTAAATTTGCAATTATTGGTGACCCAATATCACACTCATTATCTCCAACAATGCACAACTATTGGTTTAAAAAATATAAAATAAATGCTGAGTATAAATTGTTAAACATAAGTGAAGAAGAAATACCAAGTGTGCTTAAAAAAGTTAAGAATGGAGAGATTAAAGGAATAAATGTAACGCTGCCTTACAAAAAATCAGTAATACCCTTTTTAAGCAAAACTGTTAATGATGCGAGAGACACACATTCTGTTAACACTATACTCGTTGATAAGGATAATAATTTAATTGGTGAAAATACCGATGTATTTGGATTTCAAGCAGCATATCTAAAATCCTTTTCGGAACAAGAAAAAAAAAATAAAAAAGCTCTAATTTTAGGAGCTGGCGGAGTTGCTCCATCAATAATTTTAGCTTTAATAAAATCTAATATTACAGATATTACTTTGGCGAACAGAACTTACGAAAAATCTTTATTTTTAAAAAGGAAATTTAAGCAAATAAATCTCATAAAATGGGAAGACTGTTCGATTAAACTTGAGGAATTTGATATTTTGATAAATGCAACCAGCTTAGGATTACAACCTAACGATGATTTCAAAAATGATTTTAGCCATTTTAAAAAAGGTATGGTTTATATTGATACAATATACAATCCCCCTAAGACACAAATGATAAAATATTTTAAGTCTAACAAATTAAAAACTTTCAACGGTCTCAATATGCTTATTTATCAAGGTCAAAAATCTTTTTATTTATGGAACAAAATTAACCCCGAAGTAGACGATGAGCTTCTCCAGCTATTGGAGGTAAATTAAAATTATGAAAATTGGTATAACAGGATCTCTATCATCAGGCAAATCTTCAGTAGCAAAAATATTATCAAAAAACAAAAAAGTACTTTTTAGTGCAGATAAAGAGGTAAAAAATCTATATCTCAAAAATCATTTTAGGAAAAAATTAATAAAAAAATTCAAGATTAAAAAAAGAGATATTAAAAAAGAAATTAAAAGTAAAATTTTAAATGAGGAAATAAAATTAAAAGAACTTGGAAAAATAATACATCCTTTAGTGAGGAAAAAGATGCGAGAATTTTCAAAAAAAAACAAAAATAAAAAAACTCTTCTATTTGAGATTCCTTTACTAATCGAAAGTAAATTAATGAATTATTTTGATTTTATAATATTAGTTACCGCCCCCTACAAGTTAAGATTGAAACGCTATATAAAAAAAGGCGGTGATAAAAGTATGTTTAAAATCTTAGATAAGGCTCAAATTAGCTCCAAAAAGAAAATAAAATTTTGCGATTGTTTAATTGTTAATAACAGAACAAAGTTAATTCTCAAAAGAAAAGTAAATAGTATAATAAAATAATGTCGGAAATTTTTCTAGATATCGAGACAACTGGGTTATCATTTAGAGATCGTCATAGAATTGTTGAAATAGCTTGTATAGAAACAAATGATCTAATAGCAACAAAAAAAGTTTTTCATAAAATAATTAATCCTGAAAGAGATGTTCCCGAAGAAGCTTTCAAAATACATGGATTTTCAACTGAATTTCTAAAAGATAAACCTAAATTTAGAGAAGTCGCGGATGAATTTTTATCTTTCATTAATGATAAAGACTTAATAATTCATAACGCACAATTTGACCTATCGTTTATTAACTTTGAGTTAAAACAATTAAAAAAAAATATAATAGAAAAAAATAAAATTATCGACTCTCTTGAATTAGCAAGAAATAAATTTCCAGGAACTTCCAATTCTTTAGACGCTTTATGTAAGAGATTCAATATTGATCTTTCAAGAAGAACAAAGCATAATGCTCTCTTAGATTGCGATTTACTTCGTGAAGTTTACATTAATCTTTTGGATGCCAAAGAACCTAAACTTTCCTTAGGCACTAATAACGATAAAAAAATAGTTTATAGAAACACAATAAATTATTCAAAAAAGATCGTTCAACCTTCCGAAGAAGAGTTAGAAAAGCATAAGCTTTTCTTGAAATCTGAATTAAAAAAAAATTTCTTTTAGTTTTTTCTTGAAAGATATAGTTTTTTAAAATCAATTTCTTTTTCTATATTGATTTCCTTAAATCCTGAATTTTCAAAAATAAAGATAAAAACCCTTCTTAACTCAGGATATACTTCTTGTGGTATTTTAATTAATATAATTTCTTCTAATTCTTTTTTATTAGTTAATGTTTTATCTAACTCAACTAAAGTTGAATAAGTTACCTGAGCATTAATTCTTTCTGAAACAGTACTTTTAGGAGTTAAAGATAAAGAGGTTTCAATCTCTATTATGTTCTCTTTGTACCTGTTGCTTTTTATATCTATTTTAAATTTGTAGTTAGATATATCTTTAGTTAAAGAAAGAAATATTTCTGGTTTAGAGATATCGAAATTTAAATGTTTAATATATTTTGCAACAACTTTATAATTCATCTTTTTTTTCGTCAATTATCTCCGCCTCAATAATTTTATTATCTTTAGTATGATTTTTATTTTTTCTCATAATTGCCGATAGAATAATCTTTCGTGTAAGGGGGATAAGTAACAGAAAACCGATTGTATCGGTAAAAAATCCTGGGATTATAAGAAACATCGCTGCGACGGCTATCGATGCTCCAGACAATATTTCATATACGGGTAATTTATTTTGGTAAAGGTTAATAAATCCTGACTTTATTGTTTTAACTCCTTGAATTCTCGCAAAATAAATTCCGACTACTGCGGTAAAAATAATAAGCAAAATCGTGTTTATAGCCCCAATATTCTCCCCGATCTTAATAAAAAGCAATATTTCTATTATTGGAATTGCTATAATTGATATTAGTATTGTGTTCATTTGTCTGATACAAAAATATATTAATAATGTATATTTAGCAAATAATGAGTAGTAACTTTGGTTATATAGATATTATTTTACTAGCGATGATAGCTGGATTTATAATCCTGAGATTAAGAAGTATCTTAGGAAGAAAAACTGGTCATGAGGATAAAATTTATCCTAGGTTTTCAGAGAAAAAGTTCGAAGAATTTCGAAATAAGCAAGAAGTTAAGTTTCAAAAGAAAAATTCTGATGAACTAGAAGGTGAAGAAAAAGAAAAATTTATAAAAGGAGCTGAAATAGCTTATGAGACTATTATTACAGCTTTTGCTAAAGGAGATAAAAAGGGTTTAAAAAATCTTTTGACACCAAGAATGGCCACTAACTTTAATCAAGCAATTTCTGATAGAGAAGACAAAGGAATTAAATCTGAATTAACATTTATTGGCATGAAAGAGTCGAATCTTGAAAAATATGAAAAGGTTCAAGATAATATTTTTGCTACAGTTAAATTTGTATCTGATATAATTTCGGTTAAAAAAGATAAAAATAATAATGTTTTAGAGGGCAATCCTGATAGAATTAAAACTGTTACAGATCATTGGAAATTTTCCAAAAAAGAGACAAGTAATAGCCCTAATTGGTACTTAGCTGAAATTCTACCTAAGTGAAAAAAAAAGATACTCTCTCACAAAAAGATAAGGAAGATTGGAAAAACTTTTTAGAAGATACTTCTCGAGTTCCCGATAAAGATCAAACACTTCAAATTAAGAATTCAACCAAAAAATTTAGGTTTGATTTGCATGGGTTAACTTTAGATGAAGCAAACAAGAAAGTGAAAGATATAATTAAATCTTGCAGTGAAAAAAAATACAAAGAGATACTCTTAATTACGGGAAAAGGATTACATTCAAACCATGATGATGTTTATAAGTCTATGGACTTAAGCAAACTAAGATATTCTGTTCCTGAATTTATTAATTCAGATCCAGAAATCTCAAAGCTAATTTCATCGATCATTAATCCACCTCAAAAAGAGGGGGGAGAAGGTGCTTTATTAATAAAACTCAAAGAATTATAAAATAAATTTTGAAAGATCTGTATCTTTTACCAAATCACCCAAGTTTTTTTGCACAAACTCTTTATCAACGATTATTGTTTCTCCAGCTTTGTCTGTTGCGTTAAAACTTATATCATCTAATACTTTTTCGATAATAGTGTGTAATCTTCTGGCCCCAATATTTTCGATAGAGGAATTAACTTCTGTAGAAATTTTAGCAAGCATCTCAATACCATCATCTTTAAATTCAAGATCTACGTTTTCTGTTTTTAAAAGAGCTTTGTATTGTTTTATCAAACTATTATCCGGTTCTTTTAAAATTCTAATAAAATCTTTCTCATTAAGCGCACTTAATTCTACTCTAATAGGTAATCTTCCTTGTAATTCCGGGAGTAAATCAGAAGGTTTTGCAAGTTGAAAGGCTCCTGATGCAATAAATAATATGTGATCAGTTTTAATAGGTCCATGTTTTGTGTTCACTGTCGTTCCTTCAATCAGTGGTAAAAGATCTCTTTGAACCCCTTCTCTTGAAACGTCACCACCCACTCTATCTCCTCTAGCAGAAACTTTATCAATCTCATCTAAAAAAACGATGCCATTGTCCTCAGTTGATTTTTTTGCTTCCTGTACAATTTTATCTTCCTCAATCATTTTATCTGATTCTTGAGCGACTAAAACTTCATGTGACTCTTTAACAGTCATCTTTTTCTTTTTACCTTTTTTGTTCCCCATAGATTTACCTAGTATTTCACCTATATTTACCATACCTACATTTGCGCCAGGCATACCAGGAATTTCAAAACTAGGCATTGATGAAGTTGTATCCGTAACCTCAATCTCAATTTGGTTGTTGTCTAAGTCACCGTTCCTCAGTCTTTTCCTGAAACTTTCTCTAGTCGCAACTGATGCTTTATTTCCTACAAGTGCGTCCAGGACTTTATCTTCTGCTAGTAATTGAGCTTTTGCGTTAACTTCTTTTCTTCTTTTTTCACGCTCCATTGCTATTGCAATCTCTACTAAATCTCTAATAATTTGTTCGACGTCTCTTCCAACGTAGCCAACTTCTGTAAATCTTGTAGCTTCAACTTTGATAAATGGTGCTTCAGCTAATTTTGATAATCTCCTAGAAATTTCGGTTTTTCCAACTCCTGTTGGTCCTATCATTAATATATTTTTGGGTAAAACTTCATCTTTCATCTCATCAGATAAAGCTTGTCTTCTCCATCTATTTCTTAATGCAACTGCTACAGCTTTTTTTGCTTCCTTTTGGCCAATAACATATCTGTCTAATTCAGAAACTATTTCTCTAGGTGATAAGGCGCTTACTTTACTTTGTTCAACCTTTTCTCTATCTTTCACTAAATTTAAGTTTGTAATTTTTTTTGATCCTGACATTTTATAATTTTTCCATTGTAATATTGTTATTTGTAAAAACACAAATTTCAGATGCAACCTTTATGGCTTTTTTTGCTATTTCTTCCGCTTTCATATCTGTATCCATCAGAACTTTTGCTGCGGCAAGAGCATAATTGCCTCCTGATCCAATACCAATAATTCCATCTTCAGGCTCTAAAACGTCTCCTGTGCCTGAAATAATAAAACTTTTTTCTTTATCAGCTACTGCCATTAAAGCCTCAAGTCTTCTTAAATATTTATCACTTCTCCAATCTTTTGCTAATTCCACAGCTGCTCTTGAGAGGTTTCCCGCATGCTTTTCAAGTTTGGCCTCCAGTCTTTCAAACAACGTAAGTGCGTCTGCGGTAGAACCAGCAAAACCTGCTATTACATTTCTTTTTTCAATTTTTCTAACTTTTTTTGCTTTGCTTTTAAGTACTGTGTTGCCAAGACTGACCTGCCCATCTCCAACAACTATGGTTTCGTTATCTTTTCTTAACAGGACAATTGTAGTTCCATGCCATTTTTCAGCTGTATTCATGATATTCTATGTGGAGATTAATTTTATTTCTTCAATAGACATTTTGTGTTTATTGATAAAAAGCCTAATTATATATATATCATAAGATTAATCGGCTATTTTATGAAAAGAAAAGCTAAAATATTAAGAAAAACGAAAGAAACTAGCATCTCTGTTGAAGCCAATATTGATGGCAAGGGCAAATATAGTGTTAAAACTGGAATAGGTTTCTTAGACCACATGCTTGAACAATTATCAAAGCATTCGTTGATAGATTTAAATATAAAGGCAAAAGGGGATACTCATATTGATCTTCATCACACAACAGAAGACAGCGGAATTGCAATAGGTGAGGCTATTAAAAAAGCTGCAGGAAATTTAAAAGGAATTAAAAGGTATGCTTCTACCATGATACCTATGGACGAGACTTTAAGCAGAGTATCTTTGGACATATCTAATAGACCATATTTAATTTGGAAAGTAGATCTTAAAGTTGAAAAACTAGGAGAAATGGATACTGAACTTTTTAAAGAGTGGTTTCAAGCCTTTTCTCAATCAGCAGGGATCACACTTCATGTTGAAAATCTATATGGAGATAATAGTCACCATAAAATTGAGTCATGTTTCAAGGGATTAGCAAGATCTTTAAAGGAAGCTTTTACAATTGATAAAAGAATAAGGAATTCAATTCCATCTACTAAAGGTTCACTTTAAAAAGTTTAATATATGAACATATTTCCAGCAATTGATCTTAAAAATCAAAAATGCGTAAGATTAACCAAAGGCGAGTTCTCTAGCGCAAAGATATATAACGAAGACCCAATTCGCCAAGCTGAAATTTTTTTTGAAAATGAATTTAAGTATTTGCATATTGTTGATCTAGATGGTGCTTTGGCAGGAGAGTTTAAGAATTTAAATATAATTGAAAATATAATTAAAAGATACAATTTTAAGGTACAAGTCGGAGGTGGAATAAGAAATGAAGAAAGTGTTAAAAAACTTATTGGGATAGGAGCTGATAAAATTATTTTAGGGACTGCTGCAATAAAAGATGATAGTTTTTTAAAAAAATGTTGCAACAAATATACAACATCAATAGCTCTAGCTTTAGATGTTAGATCAAATAAAATTGCTATATCTGGATGGAAAGACCAAACAGATTTAGATGTATACGATTATTTAGAAAAAGTTAAAGATTATGGTCTCTCAAGAGTAATTTATACAGATATAAATAGAGATGGCACAAGAGATGGTCCAAATTTTAAAGATACGTATAAGTTAGCAGAGACATTTAATATCCCCTTTGTTATTTCTGGAGGAATAAGTTCAATGGATGATGTTAACAAAGTGATCAATGATAATAAAAAAATTGAAGGAATAATTATCGGGAAGGCAATTTATGAAAAAAAAATTAATCTAAGGGAATTAGGAAAAATTTAATGTCGAATGTTAGAATTATACCTTGTTTGGATGTAGATAATGGAAGAGTTGTAAAAGGAGTAAATTTTGTTGATTTAATAGACGCAGGAGATCCAGTCGCCCAGGCGCAATTATATTATGAAGGTGGTGCTGATGAAATATGTTTTTTAGATATAACTGCAACGCATGAAAAAAGAAAAGCAATGCTAGAAGTAGTTAAAAAAACCACAAAAAACTGTTTTATACCAATTACTGTTGGTGGAGGAGTTAGTAATTTAGAAGATATAAGCAACCTGCTTCTATCTGGAGCTGATAAAGTTTCCATCAATACTGCAGCTGTTAAAGACATGAATTTTGTTAAAGAAGCTTCAAAAAAATTTGGAGCACAATGTATAGTAGTTGCAGTAGATGCAAAAAAAATATCAGAACAAAAATGGGAGGTTTTTACACATGGAGGTAGAAATAAAACAGGCATAGATGCAATTGAGTATGCTAAAAAAGTTCAAAATTATGGGGCTGGCGAAATTCTTCTAACCTCGATGGATAAAGATGGTACTAAAACAGGATATGATCTGGAGTTATTAAAAATAATAACATCCTCTTTAACAATACCTGTAATTGCATCAGGAGGAGTTGGTAATTTAAATCATCTCTATGAGGGAGTTAAAAAAGGAGGCGCAAGCGCGTTACTAGCTGCATCTATTTTTCATTTTGGACAACTCTCAATCAAAGAAGTTAAGGATTATTTGAAGTCTAAAGGAATACCCGTTAGGATTTAAAATGCTTAAAGATTTAGAAGATTTAATAAAAACAATCAGAGATCGAAAAGACTCTTCTCCTGATAAATCTTATACAAATAAACTACTAAATGACAAAAACTTATCTCTTTCTAAAGTTCAAGAGGAGCTAAGCGAACTTATAGAGTCTGTGGAAAAAAACACAAATAAAATTCATGAAAGTGCAGATGTGATATATCATCTTCTAGTATACTTTGAAACTAACGATATAAAAATCGAAGATGTTATGAAAGAATTAGCAAAAAGAAAAAAGTAAATGCCCTACGATAAAAATAACATTTTTGCTAAAATTATAAGAGGTGAAATACCTTGTAAGAAGATTTTTGAAAATGATTATGTGTTATCTTTTCACGACATAAGTCCTCAAAAAAAAATTCATGCGCTTGTGATTCCCAAAGGAGAATACATTGACTTAGATGATTTTAACAAAAAAGCGAGTGATAAAGAAATTATTGAATTCCATAAGGCAGTAAGTCATGTTTCAAATTT
>CACKFY010000011.1 GCA_902599495.1 uncultured Pelagibacteraceae bacterium
TGCTTTAGTTACAAAGATAAAAGGAATAGCTTTGGGCGTTGTAACTGCTGATTGTGTTCCTATCATTCTTTTTGACTCCCAAAACCAAATTATTGCAAGTATTCATGCAGGATGGAAAGGTGCCTTCTCAGGAATAATTGAAAATACCGTAAAGAAATTCAGAAAATTAAATTCAAAAAATAAAATTTGTGCTGCTGTAGGTCCTTGTATAGGTACTGCAAGCTACGAAGTTGATTTACCTTTTTATAAGAGATTCATTTTAAAATCAAAAAAAAATAATACTTATTTTATAAAGAAAAATGGTAACAAAAAATTATTTAATTTAAGGAAGTATGTCAACGATAAGCTAGTTAAATTGAATGTTGAGATTGATAACATTAATAAAGACACGTTTAAAGAAAAGAGTGTTTTTTTCAGTTACAGACGATCTCAAAAACTCGGTCATAAGGATTATGGGAGATGTATTTCAGTGATCGCTTTGACAAAGTTTAGCCAAAATTAATCATTATATTTATAATTGTTAAAGCTCTTTAACGTAAAATCTTCAACAACAACTTAACTATGAAACAACTGGAAAAGATTAAAAAATAATTGTATAAATAATTACATTTCATGAAAATTTTATCTGGAACTAGTAATCCCAAACTCAGCAAGGAAATTTCAAAACTTCTAAAGCTAAAACTTGTTAACACAAATATAAAAAGATTTTCTGATGGTGAAATTTATATTGAAATAAACGAAAATATTAGAGGAAACAGTGTATTTGTTATTCAATCAACATCTAATCCTGCTAATGACAACTTAATGGAATTATTACTTTGCATTGATGCATTAAGAAGATCTTCAGCAAAAAATATCACTGCTGTCATTCCTTATTATGGATATGCAAGACAAGATAGAAAAGTTGTTCCAAGAACTTCAATCTCTGCAAAAGTGGTTGCAAATTTAATTACAAATGCTGGCGCAAGTAGAGTGGTCACAGTTGATTTGCACGCTGGACAAATACAAGGATTTTTTGACATGCCAGTAGATAACCTTTTTACAACTCCTTTGTTTGCTAGATATATTAAAAAAAAATTAAAAAATAAAAAATTAATTTGTGTTTCACCGGACGTGGGAGGGGTTCAAAGAACAAGAGGTCTTGCAACAAAAATAAAAGCAGACCTAGCAATTATTGATAAAAGAAGACCTAGGCCTGGAAAATCAAAAGTTATGAATATAATTGGTGATGTAAAAGGTAAGACTTGCATTATTGTTGACGACATTATTGATAGTGGAGGGACAATAGTAAATGCAGTGGATGCTTTAAAAAAGAATGGTGCTACTGATGTCTACGTATTTATTACTCACGCAGTTTTAAGTGGAGACGCAGCTAATAAAATTAAAAAGTCTAAAATTAAAAAATTAGTGATTACAGATACGATTGATAATTCCCAAAAAATAAAGAATAACAATAAAATAGAGGTATTATCAATCTCATCCTTAATGGCAGAAGCGATAAAAAGAATTTCTAATTCAACATCTGTGTCAGATTTGTTTAATTAACACTTGTTTTATTTTTAAAGTTGAGTTAAATATCCCTCGAATTCAATAAATTTATGATTAATATTAAAGCTAGCAAAAGAGAAAATTCCTCAACTGGGCATACAAATAAACTAAGGTTAGATGGTTTCATCCCAGCAATTTTATATGGTGGAAAATTCAAAAACGAAAAAATATCAATAGCTAAAAAGGACTTAAAAAATTATATACAAAATGAGTCATTTCTTTCAACAGTTTTTGAGATTGAATTGGATGGTAAGAAAGAGAAAGTTTTACCACGTGACGTGGCTTATCACGTTACCACTAATGAACCGATACATTTAGATTTAATGAGAATAGTTTCAGGTGCAAAAATTATGATAGAAATTCCTGTAAAATTTATAAACAATAATGACTCTCCTGGACTAAAAAGAGGTGGTGTTTTAAATATCGTTCGAAGAAAAGTGGAGTTAAAATGTCCAGCAGATAATATACCTGAGGATATTACTATTGATTTAACCGGCACTGATATAGGTACTAGTATCAAAATATCCTCTGTTAAATTACCTGAAAACGTTACGCCTACTATAACTGATAGAGATTTTGTTATAGCGACTGTAGCAGCTCCAACAATTATAAAAGAGCCAGAAAAACCTGCAGAGGGTGAAGCTGCTGAAGGAGCTGAAGGTGAAGCAGCGGCTGATGGAACTACACCGACTAGCGAAACAGCAGGTAAAGATGGTGAACAAGCCAAAAAAGATGAGAAAGGTAAAGAGGCAGCTGGTGATAAAAAGCCAGCAGACAAAAAGCCTGCGGAAAAAAAACCTGCAGAGAAAAAACCTGCAGAGAAAAAATAAGAATATATGCTTTTACTAGTTGGATTAGGAAATCCTGGACCTAATAGAGAGAATAACCGTCATAACATAGGGTATAAAATAATTGACGCAATTAATTCTCATTTTAAACTTTCAAAACAAAAACCAAAATTTAAAGGGCTTTTAACAACTGGAAACATAGAGTCTAAAAAGGTTTATGCAGTTAAGCCGTTAACTTTTATGAATAATTCAGGCACTGCAATTAAAGAGTTAATAGATTATTTCAAAATTGACGCAAAAAATGTAATAGTTTTTCACGATGATCTTGATATAGACTTTGGTAAAGTAAAAGCAAAAATTGGGGGATCAAGCGCTGGTCATAATGGAATTAAATCTATCGATAAATTTATCGGCACAGATTATTCAAGAGTCAGAGTAGGTATAGGGCATCCTAAGGAAAAAAAGAGTGTAAATAATCATGTACTTGAAGACTTTAAAGATGATGAAGAAGAAAAGATAAAAGAGATAACAGAGAGCATTGTGAAGTTAGTTCCAACTTTAATTGATAGAAAAATGGATCTATTTTCAAGTAAAGTTAATCAAAACTTAAATGGGATTTAAATGTGGTATTGTTGGTTTACCTAATGTAGGCAAATCTACACTTTTCAATGCTTTAACAGCCACTAAAAATGCCGAGGCAGCAAATTTTCCCTTTTGTACTATTAATCCTAATATAGGGATAGTAGAAGTTCCAGATGAACGTTTAGACGTATTGGCAAAACTATCAAATTCCAAAAAAAAAATTTATACTACAATTACTTTTGTTGATATTGCAGGTTTAGTAAAGGGAGCATCTAAAGGTGAGGGACTTGGAAATAAATTTCTTTCTCACATTCGAGAAGTTGATGCAATTATTCATTTAGTTAGATGTTTTGAGTCCGAGAAAATACAACATGTTAATAATAAAATCGATCCAGTTGAAGATTTTGAGACTATTAAAACTGAAATTCATTTATCAGATATTGAAACTATTCAAAAAAAACTTGAAAAATCAAAAAAAAAGTTACTTTCTCAAAAAGAAATAGACGCATTAGAAAAGTCACTAGAAACGCTTAATCTAGGAAAAGATCTAAATACTTTAGGAAATTCTCCAACTCCTTTTTTGAGTCAAATTGGATTACTTAGTTTAAAACCTAGAATAATTGTCTGCAATGTTGACGAAGAAAACTTTAACAAGGGAAATGAGCATACAAAAAAAATTGAAAAAAAATATCCGAACGAAAAGATTATCACAATATGTGCTGATATAGAGGACCAGTTATCAAGTTTAAATTTAGAAGATAAATCAAAATTTATGCGAGAAATAGGCCTTGAGAAAATGGGTATAAGTAAATTAATAAAAGAAGGGTACGACCTGCTAAGTCTAGAAACTTTTTTTACCTCTGGAGAAGAAGAAAGTAGAGCCTGGACAGTTAAAAAAAATACTTTAGCTCCCCAAGCTGCAGGTGTAATTCATTCTGATTTTGAAAAAAACTTTATTAGAGCCGAGGCAGTTGACACGAAGGACTTCATCAAATTTGGAAGTGCTGAAAAATGTAAAGAAAATGGCAAATTAAGAATTGAAGGGAAAGATTATATTGTTAAAGATGGTGACGTTTTATATTTCAGGGTTAACCCTTGACCATATTTTTTTCATACTTAAAAAAACTAAAACAGTTAATAAAATTAAATAAAGAATTACTTTAACTCCAGTTTTATGTCTTGTTTCCAGCTCTGGCTCTGCTGCCCAGCTTAAAAATGTAGTTACATCTTTCGCCATTTGGTCTACAGTAGCTTCTGTGCCATCTGCATATTCCACTAAACCATCGGATAAGTTATTCGGCATTTTGATTTTATTGCCTATCATATATTTGTTATAGTAGACGCCCTCATCTAAAACTACACCCTCAGGTGGGTCCTCGTAACCAACCAAAACTGAATAAATATAATTAGCTCCACCTTTTCTAGCTTTGACAAGAACTGACATGTCTGGAGGATAAGCTCCTCCATTTGCGGCTGTCGCAGCATTTACATTTGGATAAGGACTAACAAATTTATCAGATGGCCTTCCAGGTCTTGTGAACATTTCTCCTTGAGCATCTGGGCCATCTATCACCTCAAAACCTGCTGCAATGGCTTTAACTTCTTCCTCAGAAAATTCAGGGCCACCAGGCTCCCCGAGATTTCTATAACTTAAATACTGCATCGAATGGCAAGATGCACAGACTTCATTGTATACCTGGTAACCTCTTTGTAATGATGACCTATCAAATTTACCGAGCAAACCTTTAAAGCTCCAATCCACTTTAATTGGATCAATTTGTTCCGCTGATTTAAGATTATTGAAAATGCTGAGAGTTAAAATTATAGTTAAGAATAATTTAAATTTTTTCATTATCCTTCTTTGCCATTGAATATTCAGCTGATCCAGTAAGAACTGGTTCGGAAATACTTAAAGGAACTGGTTCAGTTTTTTCTAAATATCCAACTACTGGTAATATCACAATAAAATGTAGAAAATAGTAAATAGTACCAACTCGAGCTAAAACTAAGTAAATTCCTTCAGCTGGCATCGCACCTACATATCCAAGAACTAATACATCAACAACTAAAATCCAAAAAAATTGTCTGTAAATTGGTCTAAACACTGCTGATCTCACTTTTGATGTGTCTAACCACGGTAATACAAATAAAATGAATATTGCGCTAAACATAAGTATTACGCCTCCGAGTTTATCCGGAACTGATCTTAAAATTGCATAAAAAGGCAATAGATACCATTCAGGAACTATGTGCGCTGGAGTAACCATTGGGTTAGCTTGTATATAATTATCTGAGTGTCCAAGAACATTAGGAGCAAAAAACACAAACCCAGCAAAAATAATCATGAACAAAAGTAATGCAAACGCATCTTTAATAGTAATATAAGGGTGAAAAGGAACAGTATCTTTAGATGGTTTCTTAATGTCTATACCTACTGGATTATTGTTTCCGGGAATATGTAATGCCCAAATATGTAGAACCACTAAACCTAAAATTAGGAAGGGTATTAAATAATGTAAACTAAAAAATCTCGTTAAAGTAGGATTGTCAACAGAGTATGCGCCCCATAACCATGTGGTGATGCTGTCTCCGACTAAAGGAATTGCACTAAAAAGGTTCGTAATAACCGTCGCTCCCCAAAAACTCATTTGACCCCATGGCAAAACATAGCCCATAAATGCTGCTGCCATCATAAGAAGATAAATCATCAAACCAATTATCCAAATAATTTCTCTTGGAGACTTGTAAGATCCATAAAACAAAGATCTAAATATATGGATATAAACTGCTAAGAAAAACATTGAGGCACCATTACTATGGATATATCTAATCAACCAGCCGTAATTAACATCTCTCATAATGTGCTCAACACTTGCGAAAGCTAAATCTGCATGTGCAACGTAGTGCATCGCTAATACTATTCCAGTAATAATTTGAGTTAATAAACAAAACGTCAGTATTCCTCCAAAGGTCCACCAATAGTTTAAATTTTTAGGAGTTGGATAATCTGTTAAATGTGACGCCAATGATAGCAAAGGCAGTCTGTCATTAAACCACTTTCCAGCTTTCGATTTAGGTACATACTCGTGTTCACTCATAGATTTTATCCAATCTTAATTGTGTTAGCATCAACAAATTCATATTTTGGTATTTCCATATTTTTAGGTGCCGGTCCTTTTCTAATTCTTCCAGATAGATCATAGTGTGATCCATGGCATGGACAAAACCATCCCTTGTAATCTCCTTTATTTGAAAGAGGAACACATCCTAGATGTGTACAAACTCCCAACATAACTAGCCATTCATCTTTTCCACTTTTAACTCTTTCTTCATCTTTTTCTGGATGAGGAAGTTCATCTAAGGAAACTGATCTTGCTTCTAAAATTTCTTCTTGCGTTCTTCTTTTGAGAAAAACAGGCTTTCCTCTCCACAAAACTGTTATAGATTTACCGGGCTCTATTTGGCTTATATCAACTTCTGTTGTAGCTAAAGCCTTTTGAGCTTTATCGGGATTCATCTGGTCCACTAAAGGCCATATTACTGCACCTAAACCAACAGCTCCAACTGTATAGCTTGTGGTAAATAAAAAATCTCTTCTAGTTGTTGTCTTTTTTTCTGATTTGTCCATATTGATGTTTATACTCTTATTTATTAAATAAGACAGAAAATTAATATTTTCTAGGGTCAGAATGACACATAATATTATTGATAATGATTAGTATTGCTCTATATAAACCCGATATTCCACAAAACACCGCCTCTATTTTGAGACTTTGCTCTTGCCTAGGATTAAAAATACACATTATTGAACCATGTGGTTTTAATTTAAATGACTCAAGGTTTAAAAGAGTTGTTATGGATTATATTAATCAGAGTAGTATTATTAGACATGAAAATTTTGAAGAATTTTTAAAAAAAAATAAAAAATCAAGAGTTATTTTAATGTCCACAAAAGCTAAAAAATCATTATTTAAATTTAAATTTAAAAATAATGACGTCATACTTTTGGGTAGGGAAAGTAGAGGGGTGCCAGAAGAAATTCACAAAGATCTCAAAAATAGATTAAAAATTCCAATGTCCCCAACCTCTAGATCTTTTAATGTTGCTGTCGCTGCCTCCATTTCCGCTTCGGAAGCTCTTAGACAAATAAAAAAATTTTGATATGAATATTGAAGATAAAAAAATGTATTTAGATAAATGGTTTTCATATTTACAAGCGCAAATATGCAAACAATTTGAAAAAATTGAAAAAGAGTCTAAAGGCTTACAAAAATTTGTTTCAACCAATTGGCAAAAAAATAATAAGGGTGGTGGTGGAACATACAAAATACTTAAAAGTGGAAAAATATTTGAAAAAGTGGGTGTAAATAAATCCACGGTTTCTGGAATTTTTTCAAAAAAATTTCGTAAAAACATCCCTGGTGCTCAAACGAATGGTAAATATTGGGCATCTGGTATTTCAGTAGTTGCTCACATGAGAAATCCAAGAATTCCTGCTATTCATTTTAATACAAGATTTATAGTGACTACTAAAAGTTGGTTCGGTGGTGGAATAGATTTAACACCTTGCATCAAAGATGTAAAAGAGGAATTATATTTTCATTCTGAATTAAAAAAAGTTTGTAAAAAAAATGGAAAAGATTATCAAAAATATAAAAAATGGTGTGATAGATATTTTTTTTTACCACATAGAAATGAGCCTAGAGGAATAGGTGGTATATTTTTTGATTACGAAAACAATAATTGGGAAAAAGACTTTAAGTTTGTAAGAGAGGTAGGGATGAGCTTTATTGAAATTACAAAGTGTATTATAAAGAAAAAAATTAAACTTAAATTTAATGATAAAGATAAAAAGAAACAGCTCTTTAAAAGAGGTAGATATATAGAATTTAATTTAATATATGATAGAGGTACCAAATTTGGATTAAATTCTGGGGGTAACACTGAAGCAATTTTAATGTCATTACCGCCTTTAGCTAAATGGTGAACTAGATGAATAAAGAACCAATCACAAAACAAGGTCTAGAAAAATTAAAAAAAGAGTTAGAAAATTTAAAAAGTGTTGAGCGCCCAAAAATAGTTGCAGCTATTTCCGAAGCAAGGGCTCACGGTGATCTAAAAGAAAACGCCGAATACCATGCTGCCAAAGAACAACAAGGTAAAATAGAAGGAAGAGTGCTATCTATTAATGATACGATCGCGAGAGCTAACGTAATCGATGTAACAAAACTAGATAATAATGGTAAAGTTATATTTGGTTCAACAATTACAGTTGAAGACTTAGAAACAAAAAAAAAAATTCAATATAAATTAGTAGGAAGAGATGAAGCTGATATTAATTTAAATTTAATTTATTTTCAAAGTCCTATTGGAAAAGCCCTGATAGGTAAAGAAATAAATAATATGGTCAGCGTGAAAACGCCTTCTGGAGAGAGAAATTTTGAAATTTTAAAAGTAGAATACATCTAATTAGATAGAGTATTTTTTTTTATTATTACTTCAAAATCTTCTAAAGATAAATTAAAATTATTTCGCGCCCAAAGTTTTTCCGCCTCCTTAAGAATTGCTCCAATTTTTTTTCCTTCTTGAATACCTCTTTTAATCAAAAATTTTCCATCAAAAGGAAATTGAGGAATTGATATTTTATCAATAGCTTTAAAAAAATCATTATCTTTGGCTAAAATCGTTTTCTTGTCTAATAAGTTTAAACAAAACAATATTTTAAAATTATCAATCCCAATATTATATAGATTGCTTTTTAACCTTTTTTTGAAAAACTCTTTATCAATTTTACTATCTTTAAAGTAAGAGCCTATTAAATTTAAATGATCGCGAATTTTATTCGATACCTTATATTTATGGCAAAAATATTCATGATTTCCTTTTAAGTCTACCAAAAGAATCGATAATAGTAGTATTTCTGATTTTTTAATACGATTGCTAATTAGCATAAAATTTTTAAGTCTATATATATTTTTAAATTCAGGAAAAACTAAATTAAATATTTCAAATAATTCTTTATTTTCAAATATTTTTAAAAAATTTTCTAATTTTAAGATTTTTAATAATTCAGATAAAACTCTTTCTTTTGAAAGATTTTTAATACCATTTAGTTTCAACTTAATTGCTCGGATAGTAGAGCGCTCTACAGCAGAATTGTATTGTATCGTAAATCTTATAAATCTAATTATTCTAAGAAAATCTTCCTCAATTCTAGTTTGCGGGTCTCCAATAAACTTTACAATATTGTTTTTAAGATCATTAGTTCCTTGTTGAGGATCAAATATTTTTCCTTTTTTATTTAAATAAATAGCATTAATAGTGAAATCCCTTCTTTTGGAGTCTTCTCTCCAATTGTCTATCGTTTCTATTTCGGCATGTCTACCATCTGTTTTTAAATCTTTTCTTAATGTTGTTAATTCAAATTTTTTATCGTTCAAAATTACTGTCACCGATCCATGGACAATCCCAGTATCAATAATTTTAAATGATGAATGTCGCAATTTTTTTTTCAGTTCCTCAGGTGTTAAGATGGTTGCTATATCAATATCATCAATTTTTTTTGAATTTAAAAAATTTCTAACACAACCACCAACAAACATTGCGATTTCTTTATCCTTTGGTTCACCATCTTCTAAATTTTTAAAAAGAAATTTAATATCTTTAGAGTTATAAAATGGGAAAAAATACTTATTAATAGTAGTAATTAATTTTTTAATTTGTTTTTTCATTTTTTGGCTGGGGCACTAGGATTCGAACCTAGGATGGTGGTACCAAAAACCACTGCCTTACCGCTTGGCTATGCCCCAATACTTTGCTTGATATATCATAATTAATTTAATTTAAATAGTTTTTGTAATAACGCACCAATATTTAGGGTATTTTTTTTTCAGATCATAAAATGCAATTCTAGCGGTTCTTTGGGATTTAAAAACTCCATAACATGCCGATCCTGAGCCTGTCATTCTAGAAAAGATGCACCCGTATTGTTTTTTAATTGATTCTATTAAGTGTTTGATTTTAGGGTATTTTTTAATGACTATTGATTGAAGATCGTTTCTTTCTTTAGAAAAAGCTTTAATATTTTTAAAATTTTTATTCCTAGAGGAACTGCTAAAATTTCTTACTAAATTGTAAATATTTTTTGTTTTACAATGTATATTTGGAAAAACAACAATGCAATGAAATTTGAGATCAATTTTACTTTTTTTTACTTTTTTAAATTTTTTTTGTTCAGTGTGATTGAATAAAAATAGTCTAAAGTCAGAACCTATTTTTTTTTCAAATTTAACAATAAGTTTTTCACTCAATTTTTTTTTGACAAAATATTTTATTAGGCTAACAGCATTTCCTGTTCCTCCACCTAAACCTGCGAATACAGGGATATTTTTTTTGATTACTACTTTGTAGAAGCTTTTAATTATTTTTAAATTACGCAATAAGCTAAGACTTTCCAAAATAGTATTATTTTTTGAATTAATTTTTTTTTTGAACTTTCCTTTAAAGATAGTAAGGTCCTTTTTGCTCTTTTCTATAATTAGCTCGTCAAATAACCGTAATAATACTGCACTAGTTTCAATATCATGAATTCCACTTTTAAGCTTTTTTAAAACTCTTAATGATAAGTTAATTTTAGAATAAGATCTTATTCTCATCAATTGACTAGGCTTGGACCATTTATTATTTTGTCATTAATTTTGTTCTTTAGATCTTCCTTTGTTTCTTCAAGACTCAATACATACTCCCAATAATATCTCGCTTGTAATTTTTTTCCATTCATCCAAAGCACATCTGCGAAATGATCGTTAACAATAGGATCAGACGGCATAAGTTGAACAGCTTTTTGCAAATAAATCTTTGCATCGTCATATTTTTCTAATTTATATAGTGCCCATCCCAAGGAGTCTGTTATATATCCATCGTTTGATCTTAATCTATTTGCTTCTTTCAGCATTTTTAAAGACTCCTCAATTTTAATTCCCTTTTCAATCCAAGAGTATGCTAAATAATTTATAACATAAGCTTGATCTGGCTTTGCCTCTAAAGAGTCCAAAAAATCTTTTTCAGCTAGTTGCCAATTGTCAGTCCTCTCAAAAGCTATCCCTCTTCCATCTTTAGCTTTAGGATAAAGTTCATGTGATTGAGAAATATTTCCAATAACTTTTGAATAATATTTAATTGATTTTTCAAATTTCTCATTATTTTTTAAAAGATTAGCAAAATCATAAATTTGATATAAATCAGGATTTTTAATTTTTTTAAAATTTTTTTCTAATACTTTTAAAGCTTTCTCTATCTCTTTATTTTCAATTTGAATTAATGCTCTTTGTTTAGCAGAATACCAAGAATATGTTTCCCCTATGTTTTCCAATACTGAATAAATCTGATTTGCGTTTTTGTAATTTCCAATCATTACAAAATTTTCAGCTAGTAAGGTATTATATGAGATAAAATCTTGATTTAGGTATTTTGCTAAATTTAAATAAAAATTTGAATGAGAGTACATTTCTTGTGAGGACAATGCATTTGCTGTTATATAAAATAATTCGGCTATAATGTGTGAAACATTTTTACAATCAAAATTATTGTATAACTGTTTTTGATTATTTTTTTTGATGTCTGTCTTAAGTTGATTTAATAATAAATTTCTCGGAATTTTTTTAAGTTTTTTTTCTAAAACTAAATTTGCTCTAGTTTTTAAATTTTTTTTTAAAAGATAATCAACATAAAAATAAGTGTACCTTGAAAAATCTGTTGTATCGTTATTTATTAAATTTTGAAATTGTAAATCCGAGTTTACAGTGTCATAATAGCAGTTTAAAAAAACATCATTAATTTTATTAATATTTTTAAAACGCGGATCTATATTAAAAGTTTTTTTTGATTGCTCGTAATTAAATTTAGATTTTTCAATATTTACCCAATTATTGATTACTTGGCTAATTAAATTTTCTAAAGATGTATAATTAGTTTTATCAATTAATTTTAAATATTCATGAGCGTTATCGAAGTCATTATTTTTAATAAGTTTACTAAGAACAACTAAATCGCTTTTAAAAAAATTTTGGTTTTTGAATTTTAATTTATTTGAATATTTGTAAGCTTCATTTATTTTTGAATTGTTTACTAGTGAATATAAAAGAGAAGTCGAGTATTTTGAGTGGGCGTTTTCTAAATTTTGAAGACCTTTGAAAAAAAAGTAAGATTTTTCATATTTATTATTACTTAAAGCTACAACGCCAGAAAAATACCTTGATAACGATTCACCTTTATAGATTTTTTCTATACCCATTAGTGAATTGATAGATAAAATAGTGTAGATTAAAAATGTTTGAAAAATAATTAGATGTAATTTAAAAATTTTATTCATAATGTCAAAAAATATAAATACCAAATTAACTAAGTTAATTAAATACTATAGTTTGATAAACCATAATTTAATATTCAGCAATAAATCAATAAATCGATATAATCGAAACCAGACAAGTATTAAAAAAAATAAAGCTAAAGAGTTGGAAAATTTAAGGGAAAAAATAGACAAAATTAAAAATTGTAAATTAAAAGAATTTGCCTCTAATCTAGTCTTTTCAGATGGCAATCCTAACGCTAAAATAATGATAATTGGAGAAGGTCCTGGGGCTAATGAGGATAAGGAGGGTTTCCCGTTTGTAGGAAGAGCAGGACAGCTTTTAGATAAAATGCTTCATGCAATTAACCTTAGTCGAAAAAATGTCTATATCACAAATGTTGTTAATTACAGACCGCCAGAAAATAGAAAGCCCACAGAGAAAGAAGTTGATAGATATCTTCCTTATCTAAAAAAACACATAGAAATAATAGGGCCCAAAATTATTTTACTTTTGGGCAGCACTGCAATGAATGCGATTTTACGCAATGCAGATGTAATATCAAAAATGAGAGGCAAATGGTATGAAATTGAAATCAATAATTTAAAAGTTAATTCCATTGTATCCTTTCACCCAGCTTATCTTTTGAGACAACCGGATCAAAAAAAATTCTCTTGGATAGATTTAAAAATGATAAGAGATAAACTTAAAAAAATTTGATTAATGTGAAAACTTATAAACTAATAGCTGGAGTTGATGAAGCAGGAAGAGGATGTTTAGCGGGTCCAGTTGTCTCCGCTGCAGTAATTTTTAAAAAAGAAGCTGTGCTTAAAAATATCAAGGACTCTAAGAAGCTCAGTTTCAAACAAAGATTAATTTTATCAAAAGATATAAAAAAAAATTCATTTTACTCAATCGGGGTGGCATCTGTTGCGGAAATTGAAAAAATTAATATTTTACAGGCTTCACTGCTATCAATGAAAAGAGCAATTTTAAATTTATCTAAAAGACCAGACTTAATTCTCGTAGATGGTATTTTTGCTCCTAGAATTAATAATAGATGTAGGACGGTTATAAAAGGAGATGAAAAAATTAAGTGTATAAGCGCTGCATCTATTTTAGCTAAAGTTTATAGAGATAAAATAATGATTAAAATGTCCAAAAAATTTAAAAAATATTTTTGGGATAAAAATTTTGGATATGGAACTAAACAGCACATTGAGGGTTTAAAAAAGTATGGAATAACAACAATGCATAGAAAAAATTTTAGACCAATACACAACATGTTGTTAAAATAATTTCTAAACAACTAAAATTCTTTTTTTTCACGTAAAATAAATTGACCCTAGATTCAATTTAAGGTTGAATCTAATAATGTCAAAGTTTTTAAACAGAATTGTTAATGGTGATTGTCTTAGAGAAATAAAAAAAATTCCTGATAAGTCTTTTGACCTAGTTTTTGCTGACCCTCCTTATAACTTGCAAATTGGAAAAAAATTAACTCGTCCAGACTCTAGTGAGGTTAAAGGAGTAAATGATAAATGGGACCGATTTCAAAGTTTTGAACATTACGATGACTTCTGCAAGTCTTGGCTTTCTGAATGCAGAAGAATTTTAAAAGATGATGGATGTATTTGGGTAATAGGCTCTTATCATAATATTTTTCGTTTGGGTTTTCATTTACAAAATTTAAATTATTGGCTGCTAAATGATGTAATTTGGAGAAAAAATAATCCAATGCCTAATTTTAGAGGTACTAGGTTCACAAATGCACACGAAACACTTATTTGGGCATCAAAGAGCAAAAAGTCAAAATATACTTTTAATTACAGATCTCTTAAATGTCTAAATGATGATTTGCAAATGAGATCTGATTGGAATTTTCCAATTTGTAATGGAAAAGAAAGGTTGAAGGAAAAAGGAAAAAAAATTCATTCTACTCAAAAACCTGAGGCTTTACTTCATAGAATTATTCTAGCTACTACAAACAAAAAAGATAACATTTTCGATCCTTTTTTAGGAACGGGTACAACTGCTGTTGTTGCAAAAAAGTTAGGAAGAAATTACTTTGGAATAGAGAAAGAAAGAAAATATTTTAAAGCTGCCTACGATAGAATTAAAAAAACAAAAGTTTTTGATGATAGTTATCTTGATACAATTAAAAATAACAAAACTAAACCTAGAATACCATTTGGTTCACTAGTTGAATTAGGTATATTTAAACCCGGGACATCTTTGTTTGATGCTCAGAAAAAAATCAACGCAAAAATAATGGCTGATGGAAGTATAAAGTATAAAGACTCTGAAGGTTCAATTCATAAAATTGCTGCAAAAATAATGGGAGCAGATAGCTTTAATGGTTGGACTTACTGGCATTACAATTTAAATGGTTCGACTGTTTTAATTGATAGTCTCAGACAAAAGTTTATTTCAGAAAAACAATTTTAGTTTTTATAAACTTTTCCTAAATAAGAATTAATAAAACTTTTTCTTTTTATAAAAAATTTCATAAAAAAATTTCTAATCGTTTGCATGAATTTATTTGAAAAATGAAACACAAAAAAATTAAAGTTTGATCTTCTTCTTACCATTATTGCTCTCTTTGATCTTTCTTTAAAATAAATATTTTGTATATCCCCTCTTTCATCTTTAATTAAATTGAATAATTCATAAGCACTTTCTATTGATTGCCCTGCGCCTTGAGCTAATGTTGGTAAAAAACCATTGAATGCATCTCCGATATAAAAAACTTTATTATTTGTTGAAGGTAATATTTTAGGAGTTGTAAACAAAGGCCACGATGTTAAATCTCCTTCAAATATTTTTTCTAAATTAGAATTTTGTTTTACAACTTTCTGTATTAAAGTTTTGATATTATCAGGATCGTATTTATTATGCCTCACTATACAAACAAAGTTTAGCTCTTTCCTTTTGTTAATTGGGTAAATGACCAAATGGCAATTTTTACCCATCATGAGACTTATTTTAGATTGATCAATATTTAGTTCTGATGTGGATTTTAGAATTCTTCTTACAGCGATAGCATTTTTGAATATTGGTTTATTTTTTTTCTTTTCAAAGAACGAACGAGTATTTGAAAAAATACCGTCTGCTCCAATTACAAAATCAACAAGATCATTTGTGTTATCATCAAATTTAATAAGTACTTTTCCTTTTAATTCAGAAACTTCTTTTATTCTTTTTCCAAATCTAATGTGCTGAGTATAAATATCGTCTTTTAAAAATTCGATTAAAGTTGACCTCTGTAAAGTTGTATACTTATTATCGTTTAAATTAAATTTAACTAAATCCAAGTCACATATTTTTTCATTTTGAATGTTATAAATATCTACCCCTTTAGGATGATAAATTTTTTCACTATTAATTTTATTAAAATTGATCTGATTTAATATTTTAATGCTGTTAGTTGCAAGTTGAATACCATAGCCTTCGTCAAGTGGTAAGCTTTCATTTTTTTCATAAACCATAAAATCAAGTTCTTTTTCTTTATATAAAAAGTTTGCCAAAGTTAACCCGGCGATACCAGAGCCAATAATTGCAATTTTTTTTTTCATTAAAATAAAACTGAAACTTGTTTGAATATTTTTTTGGTAAAAGAAGGCATAAAGTCTTTATTTTTTTTTATAGAATACCAGGAATAGTCTAATGGTATATTTTTTGAAAACTTGTAATATAAGTTAATATTTAATTTTTTGTTTGAAATAGAATTTTTATATTTTGATAATAATTTCCAGTTCTTAAGTTTTTTTTTGTTTTTTGCATTTTCTATTTGTGGCAAATTGAAAGTGTTTAGAAAACCTAAGTTATTTTTTTTTGTTAAAGCTATTTTGCCCTCTTTAGATAAATAACATAAAATATTAATATTTTTTTGAATCATAGTTCTTTTTAAATGTTTTATTTTTTTAGTTGAATTAAAAAAATCGCATTTTTTTTTTATAGGACATACATTACATTTTGGAGTTTTAGGGTTGCAAATTAAAGCTCCAAATTCCATAAGAGCCTCAACAAGATCGGAGTTTCTTTCCGTATTAAATATATTTTTTTTATTTAGTTTAATAAATAATTTAAAGTCTATTTTATCTAAGTTTGTATTTATTAATCTTGAAATAACTCTTTTTACATTTCCGTCTAATGCTAGTGTTGGCCTATTGTAAATTAAAGCAATTAAAACGTTTGATGTATAATCTCCGATACCAGGCAAATTTTTTATTTCATCTACATTTTTTGGTAATTTTGAATTATATTTATTAACTAAAATTTTTGATGTTGCTAAAAGATTTCTTGCTCTCCTATAATATCCTAAACCCTCCCATAGTTTAAGAATACTTTTCTCTTTTGAATTAGCTAAAGATTCTAAATTTTTATACTTTTTAGTAAACTTATAAAAATAAGGAATAACTGTAGCAACTTGTGTTTGTTGAAGCATAAATTCACTTAGAACCCTGTAATAAAGTAGATTGCTTGATTTTTTACTAACACGCCAAGGTAAACTGCGCCTGTTATTATCATACCAAGCCAAAATTTTTTTTGTTAAGTTAAAATTTATATGCATAAAAAAATTAATAATAGTTTAACTAAAAATTTCATTCAAGGGCTTAGGCCGTTAGCTAACACTTTACCTCAACAAATAAAAAAAATTTTGAAGAAAAATGGATTCAATTTATCTTCGCTTGTTGATAATTGGACTAAAATTGTTGGTAAGGAAATCTCAGATAAATGCTATCCATTAAATATCAAAGCCCAAAGAAATTCCAAGGACGTCACTTTAATTTTAAATGTAATTCATGGTAAAGAAATAGACATTGAATATAACAAAAAAAATATTATAGAAAAAATAAATTCATATTTTGGTTATTCTTTTATTAAAAATATTAGTATTAAAACTATAAATATAAGATATGCTAATTTAAAAAAAAAGAATTTAATAGAAAAAAATAAAAAAAATTTTGAATCTCATTTAGAAAAAATAAAAGATTTAAATTTAAAAAATAAACTGGAAAACTTGATCAATGCTTTTAATAAAAAAAAATAAATACATTTTTATTATTTTTCTTTTAATTCAATTTTTAATAACTGAAAATTTATCAAGTGAAGCTTTGAAAATTGGTAGCCAAAATGCCAAGGTAACCATCAAAGTTTTTTCATCTTTAACTTGTCCTCATTGTGCATCTTTTCATAAAAACATTTTTGAGAAATTAAAAGAAGATTATATTGATAATGACAAAATTAGATTTGAACATCACGCTTTTCCTTTAGATCTAGCAGCACTTAATGCTGAAAAAATTGTAAGATGTGCATCTAGTCCTGAGTCAAAGTTTGAATTACTTCATAATGTATATGAAAAACAAAAAAAATGGGCCGTTGGTTCGGATATAAAAAAGATTAACGAGTTTTTAATTAAAATTGGAGTTGATTCCAATTTAAAAGAAATTGACCTAAAAAAATGTTTAGAAAATGAAACTGTTCAAGAATTGATTTTAAAAGAGCGAATCGAGGCGCAGAAGGAGTATAATATAACTTCTACACCGACTATTTATATTAATGATAAGAAATATGAGGATAAACACGAATTCAAATCTTTCAAAAAACATTTAGATAAATTATTATAATAACATGAAGTTTAAAAAATTGGAGTTGACTGGCTTCAAGTCATTTTTTGATAAAACAACTTTTTTCATTGAGGATGGTTTAACAGGTATTGTTGGTCCTAATGGCTGTGGAAAATCAAACATTGTTGAGTCTTTAAGATGGTGCATGGGAGAAACATCAGCCAAAAGTATGAGAGGAGCTGGTATGGAGGATGTTATATTTTCTGGAACATCTAATAGACCAGAAAAAAATTTTTCCGAAGTCTCTTTATTAATAGATAATAAGGACAAGGATGGTCCGGAGCAATATCATAAATTAGATGAAATTTTGATAACCAGAAAAATTGAGAGAAATAAAGGATCAAAATATTATTTAAATGAAAAGGAAGTTAGAGCAAGGGATGCTCAAACTTTTTTTGCTGATTTATCAACTGGTGCTCATTCTCCCTCTTTAATTAGTCAGGGCAAAATTGGACAACTTGTTACGGCGAAGCCTGTAGAAAGAAGAGCAATTTTAGAAGAAGCTGCAGGTATTGCGGGCATACATGTCAGAAGACATGAGGCTGAAACAAGATTAAATGCAGCTGAGAATAATCTTAAAAGAGCCGATGAGCTTAAAAAACAACAACAAAAACAATTAGACAATTTAAAAAAACAAGCAGAGGAAGCTACAAAATATAAAGAAATTTCCAAAGAAATTAAAAAGGCAGAAGCAGGGTTATACTATTTAAAGTTGTTAGAGATTGAAAAAAATAAAAAAGAAATCTTAGAAAATGTTAATGAGCAAGATGATGAGATAAGTGCAATCAAAATCGACTTGAATCATAATACAGAATTACTAAATGAGGAAAGTGCTAAATTAACACCTCTTAGAGACAGGAAATTAGAAAGTTTGGCAACACTTCAAAAAATAAATTTAGATATGACTAATTTAGAGGAAGAAGAAAAAAGAATCAAAAAATTATCTACAAAACTTGAAAACTCTTTAATAACTATCGAGTCTGACTTAGAAAGAGAGAAAAGTATCTCATTGGATGCATCTTTAAACGAAAAAAGAATTTTAGAGGAAAAAGATGAGTTGTTAAAAACAGAAAAATCATTTGGTGCTAATGAGATTGAAATAAATGAAAATTTAGAATTATCAAAAAGAAATTTAAACAGTTTAAAAAAGGAACTTGATGGCCTGATCTTTAAAATCGGTAAATTAATTGAAGAAGAGAAAAGAATATCTAAAGATTTATTTAATGATCTTAAAAGCATTGTTGATAAAATAACTACTGCACATGAAAATTATGCTGTTAATTTTAGCAAAAATGAAACGATTAAGAGCGATTCTATAAAAAGAATAGAGAGAATTAAAAATATTGATATTGAATTGGAAAATTGGAAAAGTTTAAAAGTAAACTCAGAAAAAATGATTAATGATTTGCAAGAAAGAAAAAAGAAAATCAATAATGAAATGAGAGAAAATCAAAAAAATCCCGAAATCATAGCTACTACTAAAGGTCAAAATATTCAAAATTTAGAGAATACAAAAAAAAGGAGTGATGAGCTTGAGGAAGAACTTAGCTTGGCTGAGAAAAGATATAACAAAATCAATAATAACATTAAAAATGTTCAAGAAAAACTTTCTTTATTAAGAGAAAATAAAGCTAGGAATGAAGCAACACTTGAGGGTATAGCAGCAAGAAAAAAAGATTTATTTTATTCAATTAACGCAGAATTAAACGTGTCAGATGAAAATAAATTATTATCTTTATCTGAGATTAACATGGAAGAGCTGCCATCAATAGATAATCAAGTTTTAATCGTTGAAAAGATAAAAAAACAACGAGAGTCTATGGGTACTGTTAATCTAAGAGCGGATATAGAAACCAAAAAGTTTGAAGACGAAATAAAAAAGATGGAGGATGATAGAGCAGATCTTTACTCAGCAATAGTTAAACTCAAATCAAGCATTGAAGAATTAAATCAAAAAGGAAGAGAAAGACTTCTTGAAGCCTTTGAAAAAGTAAATAGGAAGTTTAATGAAGTTTACACAAAGCTTTTTAATGGAGGAAGTGCTAAACTAGAGTTAGTTGACTCAGACGATCCTTTAGAAGCTGGATTAGAAATGTTTGTTTCACCTCCTGGTAAAAGATTACAGTCTATCACTTTGTTATCTGGTGGAGAACAAGCGCTGACTGCTTTATCTTTAATTTTCGCAGTTTTTTTAGTTAATCCATCACCTATATGCGTTTTAGACGAAGTTGATGCACCACTTGACGATGCAAATGTCACCAGATTTTGTTCGTTGCTAGACGATTTAACAAGCATCACTAAAACAAGATTTATAATAATTACTCACCACGCTTTAACGATGTCAAGAATGCATAGACTTTACGGAATTACGATGCCTGAAAAAGGAATTAGTCAATTAGTTGCGGTTGACCTAGAAAAAGCTGAAGAGCTTGTTGCTTAATTTAATGGAAGATAAAGATTTTAAAACTCGCCTCAGGATTGCAAAAAAAGAAATTTTAAAAAATAATTCAAGTGAGAACAACAAAAGAGGACTTTTTATGGGTTCAGCCTTTCGACTAGGTACTGAATTAGTGGCAGCAGTAGTAGTTGGGACAATTATTGGGTTTATTTTAGATAACTGGTTTGATACTAAACCTTGGTTTATAATTATATTCTTTTTTATAGGTGTAATAGCCGGAATACTAAATGTTATAAGAGTAGCAAAAAACATGCAAAAAAAGAACTAATAGAGGAGTTAATTTATGGCAGCCAATCCAATGCATCAATTTCAAGTTTATAGACTTGGACCAGAGATTAAATTAGGAAACGTGGATTTATCATTCACTAATGCAAGTTTGTTTATGCTTATTAGTGCTTTGTCAATTTGTATATTTCTATACTTTGGTTCAAAACAAAAGAGTATAATTCCAGGGAGATTACAGCTCATTGCAGAATTATTTTATAATTTCATTGCTAAAATGATAAATGATACTGCTGGCTCAAAAGCTAAACCGTATTTTCCATTTATATTTACCTTGTTCATGTTTGTATTACTTTGCAATATGATAGGTATGCTTCCATATTCTTTTACAGTAACAAGTCACATCATTGTAACTTTAGTAATGGCATTGTTTATATTTATTGCAGTAACAATTATTGGATTTTTTAAACATGGTTTAAAATATTTATCAATCTTTGTGCCTAAAGGAGTGCCGGTTGTATTGTTGCCTTTAATAACAGTAATTGAAATAATTTCTTACTTGAGCAGACCAGTTAGTCTTTCAGTAAGATTGTTCGCAAATATGATGGCTGGCCATACAATGCTAAAAGTTTTTGGTAGTTTTGTAATTAGTTTGGGTTTATTAGGTGGTTGGTTACCACTTAGTTTTTCAGTTGCATTAACAGGTTTGGAAATACTTGTAGCTTTTTTACAAGCCTATGTTTTTGCAATTTTAACCTGCATCTATTTAAATGATGCACTTAATCTTCACCATTAAAAAAGGAGGAAAAATGGAGTTAGAAGCAGCAAAAATGATTGGAGCAGGGTTAGCTGCAATCGCGTTGGCAGGTGCTGGGGTCGGTATCGGAATTATTTTCGGTAACTACTTATCAGGAGCCATGAGAAATCCGTCTGCAGCACAAAAGCAGTTTCCTAATTTGTTATTAGGTTTTGCTTTAGCTGAGGCTACAGGTTTATTTGGACTTGTAGTTGCGCTTATAATCTTGTTCGCATTTTAGAAACAAGTATGAAGCTAAAAATACCTTTTGTTATTTTTATACTTTGGACTGAAACAAATTTGTTTGCAGCTGAGGCTGGTATGCCTCAGCTGGACTCAAAGTATTGGTATTCGCAATCCTTTTGGTTAATTTTAATTTTTTTAGTTCTTTATCTTTCACTATCGAAATTTTTTATTCCAAAAATTAAAGACAATTTAGATGACAGAGAGAAGAAAATAAATGAAAACCTGGACGAAGCAAAGAAATTTTCAGAATTAGCTGAGAGAAAAAATTTAGATTACGAAAATGAAATAACAAATGCAAAAAAAGAAGTAATTAAAATTATAAATGATTCTAAGAAACAATTAGATAAGAGTATCAATCAAAAAAAAGAACAATTTGAAAAAGAATTAGAAAAAGAAATAAAGAAAGCAGAAAAAGAAATTTTTGAATTAAAAAATAATTCATCCGACTCAATAAAGACAATTGCCGAAGAAATTTCATCAAAAGTAATTCAGGATATAACGGGTGAAAAATTAAATAGCAGTAGTATCAAAGCATCTGTTACAGAGATTGCAAAAAATAAGGTTGGTAAATATTTATGATAATTGATGCAACTTTTTGGGTAGCTGTTTCATTTTTGATTTTCGTGTTTGTATTAATTTATTTTAAGGTTCCTTTAAAAATCAAAAGCACTCTGGATGAAAACATAAATCAAATTAAAAACCAAATAGATGAGTCTGAAAAACTAAAAGAGGAAGCCAAAAATAAATTAGCTGACAATGAAAAGAAGTATGAGGAATCTAAATCTGAAATTCAAAAAATGATAAAAAATGCTAATGATGAAGCCGAAAAAAACATTATAAAAATAAATGAAGTTTTTTCATAAACAAATGGAAATAAGAAAGAAAAATACTGAGGAGAAAATTAGACAACTTAAGAATCAAGCTATTAAAGACATTAAAAATGTCTCAGTTAATATAGCTTTTGAAAGTATAGAGAGACTAATGCTCAATTCTTTGGATAAAAGTAAATTAGATAAGATTTATACTCAAAGTATAGAAGAAACAAAGTTAGCACTTCAAAAGAAATCCAGTTAAAATAAGCCTATATAAAATGGCAAAAAAAATTATAGTTATAGGCTCAGGCTTTGGCGGTTTAGCTGCTTCGCTCAGACTAAAAGCTAAAGGATATAATGTTACTTTGTTAGAAAAACATTCAGATTTGGGTGGTAGAGCTAGAGTATTTAAAAAAGGAAATTTCATCTATGATGGAGGACCCACAGTAATAACAGCTCCATATCTTTTCGAAGAATTATTTTCTCTGTTTAATAAAAAAATAACTGACTACGTTAAAATAGTGCCATTAGAATTATGGTACCGTTTTGTATTCAGCGATGGAAAAACTTTTGATTACTCTGGTAATGAAAAGTCGATGGAAAAAGAAGTCAAAAAATTTTCAGATAAAGATTTTGAAGGATACAATAATTTAGTTAATTTTACTGAAAAAATTTTTAACAAAGGTTTTACAGATTTATCGGATAAACCATTCAATAATATTTCTTTCATGCTAAAACAAGTTCCATCGTTATTAAGTTTAAAAAGCTATAAATCTGTTTATCAATTAGTTTCAAATTATATTTCAAATGAAAAATTAAGAAGAGTATTTAGCATGCATCCTCTTTTAGTTGGCGGCAATCCTTTTACAACTACTTCAATTTATACTTTAATTTTATTTTTAGAAAAAAAATGGGGAATTCATTACTCAATGGGAGGCACAGGTAATGTGGTTTTAGCTCTAGAAAGATTAATGAAAGAGGAAAATATAGAAATTTTAAAAGACGCTGAAGTAACTGAAATAATTTCAAACAATGGCAAAGTACAAGGTGTCAAAATAAATAATTCAAAAGTTATTAGCTGTGATTATATTGTTTGTAATTCTGATCCTCCAAATGTTTATCAAAATTTAATTAAATCAAAAAATAATTATAGTTTTTTGTTTAAACAAAAAATGAAAAGAATGGATTATTCAATGGGATTATTTGTTTATTATTTTGGCTCTAAAAAACAATACAATAATGTGGCTCACCACACTATTTACTTTGGCAAATCTTATGAAAAACATTTAGATAAAATCTTTGAAAAAAAGGTTCTGTCTGAAGATATTAGTTATTATTTACACAGACCTTCCGCTACAGATCCCAATATGTCACCAAAAAATCAAGATGCATTTTATGTTTTAGTTCCAGTTCCAAATAATTTATCAAATATAAATTGGTCTGAAGAAGGTGAAAAATTTAAAAATCTAATTTTAGATAAAATGGATAAGTCAGTGCTACCCGGAATAAAACAAAATGTTGTAAGTGATTTTTATTTAACACCTGATTACTTCGAAAAAGAATTAGCAACTTTACATGGATCAGGATTTTCAATACAACCAAAATTTTCGCAATCAGCTTATTTTAGATTTCATAATCAATCAGAGATTTTTAATAATTTATACTTTGTAGGAGCTGGAACACATCCAGGAGCAGGAATGCCAGGGGTTCTCTCATCCGCTAAAGTATTGGATAGATTATTTTGATGAAAAATTTAATAAAAAAACATGCAAAATCTTTTTACTGGGCGAGTTTTTTTTTATCTAAACCAGTTTTTAATCAATGTTCATCTCTGTATAATTTTTGTAGAACTTTAGATGATATTGTTGACGACAATAAAAAACTGGAAATTAAAAAAGAAAACTTTTTAAAGTTTAAAGAAGATTTTATAAATAAAGATAACCAAAACCCTATAATCAAAGAAATGTGGTCGGTAATAGTTAAAGTTGGAATTTCTAAACAGGTTGTAATGGACTTATTTGATGGAGTTCAAACGGACTTGGAGGAGAAAGTTAAGATTAATTCAAAAAAGGAATTGCTAATATATTCTTACAGAGTTGCTGGAACAGTTGGTTTAATGATGTCAAAAATTCTTAAAGTAAAAAATAGAGAAGCCTTGAAAGGTGCCATTGACCTTGGAATTGCAATGCAACTCACAAATATTGCTCGTGATGTTTGTGAAGACAAAACGCGAAATAGACAATATGTTGAACATGATTTTTTTTCAATAAAAGAAATAATTGGTGAGTCTCAAATATTTTATGATAAATCTTTTTACTCGATTAGTAGTATTCCGCTTAAATCCAGGTTTTCAGTAATTGTAGCTAGACGTGTTTACAGAAAAATTGGAGATTATATCCTCAAACAAAAAAATATAGAAAATTATAATAATGCAGGAAAAATATATGTACCAGTTTTTGAAAAGATAATTCAAACCTTTTTGTCTATTTTTGACTTTGTCAAATTATTATTTGTTAAAGAATTAAGTTACGAAAATCATGCAAATCATACTATTCTGGAAAAAGAAGTAAATTTAAATGAGAGAATTTGACTACGTAATAATTGGTGGTGGGTGCGCTGGGTTGTCTTTGGCCTATGAATTAGAAATTAATGATAGATTAAAAGATAAAACTCTTGCAATTATTGAAAATCGTAAAGAGTACAAAAGAGATAAAACATGGTCCTTTTGGAAAGTTTTTGATCATAACTTTGATGATTGTGTAATTAAAAGTTGGAATAATTTTACAATCAATACTTCAGAAAATTCTCATGAATTAACAAATCAAAAATTTCCTTACCAAAGCATTGATAGCGGTAAATTTTATAATAAAATAAGTTCTAAGCTTTCTAGTAATTCTAATGTCAGTTTTTATAAAAATCTTAACGAAATAAACTCAAAAAGTTCAATAATTTTTAACAGTGTTTTTCAAAAACAACTTGATAAATCTGATTTGTGGCAACACTTTCAAGGTATTGAAATAGAAACACCGAAGAAAATTTTTGACGATGAAATAATAAATTTAATGGATTTTAATTGTGATCAGAGAAATGGAGTACATTTTTTCTACACATTGCCTTTTAGTAGAAATAAAGCTTTAATTGAAACAACGTGGTTGTCTAATTTGGAAGATCATAGCCTTAGGGATTATGACCTTCAGTTAGAAAATTACATAAAAAATAATCTAGGTATTAAAAACTACAAAATAAATTTTACTGAAAAAGGTGCAATCCCGCTTTTTTACCCATCATTTAGAAATGATAATAAATTAATTAATATTGGATCAGCTGGAGGAATGACACGCTTAAGTACTGGATATACTTTTTTAAATATACAAGAACACAGTAAGTATATTGTTAAAAATATTGAAAAAATTGATAAAATGAAAAAATTCAACCTAGGAAAAAAATATCATTTTTTGGACAAAGTATTTCTTAGAGTTTTAGAAAAACATCCTGAAAAGATGCCTAAAATATTTTTTAATATGTTCAAGACTTCCTCGAGTACTATTATAAAATTTTTGTCAAATAAAAGTAATTTGATTGAAGATATAAATATTATAAGCAAAATGCCAAAATTAATTTTTTTTAAGGCATTATTTAATTAATGGAAAAAATAAACTTTAAACACTCAATTATATTTTTTAATTTTTGTATATTGATAAGTCCATTTTATCTAATGCTTAATTTTGAACCAATAATATTTTGTTTGTTTTTAATCTTAATTTTAGGAATTTCTCATGGAGCGTTGGACAATATCAAAGGAACAAGGCTTTTAAAATTATTTGGATATAAACATATAATTTCTTTTTATCTTGCCTATATTTTTATTTCATTATTAATAATAATATTCTGGTTAATTTTTCCAAATACAGTTCTATCACTATTTTTAGTTATTGCATCATATCACTTTGGAAAAGAAGACACTATATTTTCTTTTAAAAAAAAATTTTTTATATCTGAATGTTTATTCTTCTTAAAAGGTTCTGCGGTAATTATAGCCCCATTATTATTAAAGAGAGATGAAACTAATGAAATATTTAGAGTTCTTAATTTTAATTTTTTTGATGTGCATTTTTTTAGTGACGAATTTTTAATTGCTATGTTGTGTGTAAGTTTCTTGTCTTCTTTTTACATTTCAAAAAAAGAAAATATAAATCTTAAAAGTGTTATGATAGTAGACTTTCTCTCTTTAATTATATTAAATCTTTTTTTATCACCTATTTTAGCTTTTACTCTTTATTTTTGTTTTCTTCACTCTATAAGGCATTCAATTTCTCTTATTTTTGAACTGGACAATTCTTTCAAACCAGGTTTTAAAAAGTTTATAAAAAAAGCTATTCCTTTAACTATCGTGACTGGAGTTATATTTTTATTTGCGATATTTTTTTTAAATAGTTTTTATAAGCTTGATGAGGCTATTTATAAGGTAATTTTTATTGGTTTGGCGTCGCTCACTTTTCCGCATATATTGTTAGAATATCTTTTAGAAAAAAATGAAAAAAGAACTTAAAATTTATTTAGCTTCGCCAAGGGGATTTTGTGCTGGGGTAAAAAGAGCAATAGACATTGTTGAAAAATCAATAAACAAGTTTGGGTCCCCAGTATATGTTAGGCATGAAATAGTTCATAATAAACAAGTTGTTGAGGAATTAAAAAAAAAGGGAGCAATTTTCGTTGACGAATTATCTGACATAAAGGACGAAAAAAGACCAGTAATTTTTTCTGCTCACGGCGTCCCTAAGTCTGTACCGCAAGAAGCAAAATTAAAAAATTTATCCTATGTAGATGCTACTTGTCCTCTTGTATCTAAAGTGCATAGGGAGTCTGAGCAATTACACAAAAAAGGTTTTGAAATTTTACTTATAGGACACAAAAATCACCCTGAAGTTATAGGAACAATGGGTCAGTTACCAGTGGGATCTATAAAACTGATTGAAACAAAAAAAGATGCTGAAGCACTCGAAATCAAAAAATTTAAAAAACCCTTGGCCTACATAACTCAGACGACACTTTCAGTAGATGATACAGCTGAAATAATTGATTATCTTAAAAATAAATTTCCAAACATTAAAGGTCCAATAAAGGAGGATATTTGTTATGCAACAACCAACAGGCAGGCAGCAGTTAAAAAAATAGCTTCAAGATGTGATATGTTTTTTGTTGTGGGAAGTCGCAATTCATCAAATTCTGTAAGATTAGTAGAAGTTGCCAAAAAAGCAGGTTGTAAAAATTCACAGTTGATGCACTCAGAAAAGGAAATTCCATTCGAAGAAATAAATAATTCTAATACTATAGGAATATCTTCAGGAGCTTCAGCACCAGAAAAATTAGTACAAACATTGCTAAATAATATTAAAAGAGAGAGGAAGATATCAGTAGAAGAGGTGGTTGTGGCTGAAGAAAAAGTTGTTTTTAAACTTCCAAAAGAGCTTAACTAATGGCTGTCTATACAAAACTTAATCGTGATAAAATAGAAAAAATTTTATCTTACTATGATTTAGGCAAACTAGATCAATTTAAAGGTATTGAAGAAGGAATAGAAAATACAAATTATTTTTTATCCGTTGAAAAGAAAAAGTTCATTCTTACAATTTATGAAAAAAGGGTAAAATCTGAAGATCTGCCATTTTTTTCTGATCTAATGTCCTCATTAAATAAATCTAATTTTAAGTGCCCTGCCCCAATAATAAATAAAAAAAATAAAACTATAACAGATTTTGAGGGTAAAAAATTAATGATAGTCTCTTTTCTTGAAGGTAAGGCAAAGCAAAATTTATCTCCTTCAAACTGTAAATCAATTGGAATTGAAATTGCAAAAATGCACAAAATTACTAAAGATTTTAAATTTAGTAGAGAAAACGATCTTTCTGTAAAATCATGGAGAAGTTTATTTGAATCTGTTAAAGACAAATGCTCAAAGATTCATAAAGATCTTCCAAAATTAATAGAGGAAAATCTAAAAGATGTGGAAAAAAATTGGCCAAATGATTTGCCTCGTGGGATCATTCATGCAGATTTATTTCATGATAATATTTTTTTTCTTCAAGACAAATTCAGTGGCATAATTGATTTTTATTTTTCTTGTGAAGATTTTTTTGCATTTGAAATAGCTATTTGTTTTAACGCGCTATGTTTTGACGGATTAAAATATAACTTAAGTTTTAATGTTACAAAAGCAAAAAATTTTATTGACGGATACACTTCGATAAGAAAACTTAATGAGGAAGAAAAAAATAATATTAAAGTTTTGTCTCAAGGGGCAGCTTTGAGGTTTTTGCTAACTAGAGTATTTGATGCACTTAATACTGTGGAAGGAGCTATGGTCAAAATTAAAGATCCAATTGAGTATTTAAAGAGATTAGAATTTCATAAAAATTCAAAAAATTTCGAGGACTATTTCTTTTAATGAAGTTAAAAATTTACACTGATGGAGCTTGTTCAGGAAATCCTGGGAAAGGAGGTTGGGCTGCAATTATTCTAGACGGAAAAAAACAATCAAGTATTTCTGGCAGTGAAAGTAAAACTACAAATAACAGAATGGAATTAATGGCGCCTATAATGGCCTTAAAAAAAATTAAAATTAAGTCGGAAATTATAATTTATACCGACTCAAGATATGTAAAAGATGGAATAACTGAATGGATAAAAAAATGGAAATTAAACAATTGGAGAGGTTCAAATAAAAAGCCAGTTAAAAATAAAGATCTTTGGGTTAAATTGGATAGTCACTGCCAAATACACAATGTGAGTTGGAAGTGGGTTAAAGCTCACGCTGGAAATAAACTAAATAATCTGGTGGACGAGTTAGCTGTTTCAAAAACTAAATAGACTTCAAAAAACTCTCTGCTCCAGATAATTCACAAGAAGCTGTTTCTTTTTCTTCAACTACCTTTTTCAAAACCTGGTTTTCAATAAGCATTGTATAACGATTTGATCTCATACCTAATCCCTTGGCAGATTTATCAACTTCAGCACCTATAGACTTTGTAAATTTTAAAAAAGGATCACCAGCCATAAAAATTTTTGTTCCTACATTATGATTTTCGCCCCACGCTTTCATAACATT
>CACKFY010000012.1 GCA_902599495.1 uncultured Pelagibacteraceae bacterium
GACGGATTTCTTGTAAAAGCTACTCCAGTGGCACAATCATTTCCCATATTTCCAAATACCATAGCTTGAACATTTACAGCTGTTCCCCACTCATCAGGTATTCTATTAAGTTTTCTGTAAGTTCTTGCTCGTTGACTTTCCCAAGATCTAAATACTGAACTGATTGCCTCAATTAATTGTTCGTTAACATCTTGAGGAAAATTTTTACCAGTTTTATCTTTGACCAGTTTTTTAAAATTTTCTATTAGTCCATCCCAGTCAGAAGCATCAATTTCTGTGTCTTGTAGTACACCTTTGGTAAGTTTAAAATTGTCTATCATTTCTTCAAATAAATGACCTTCTACTCCCATTACAACATTGCTAAACATTTGAATAAATCGTCTATAACTATCTTTTGCAAATCGAAGATTTTTGGAATTTGATGCTAGTGCATTAACTGTTTTATCATTTAATCCTAAATTTAAAATAGTATCCATCATTCCAGGCATCGAAACTCTTGCTCCAGATCTCACAGATACTAAAAGTGGATTTTTCAAATCTCCAAATTTCTTTAATGTTTTTTTCTCAATTTTTTTTATCTCACCTTTAATTTGAGATAAAATTTTAGTAGGTAATTTTTTTTTATTTGAATAAAAAATATCACAGACTTCAGTGGTAATTGTAAAACCTGGCGGTACGGGTAATTTGAGCTTGCCCATTTCTGCAAGATTAGCTCCTTTACCACCTAATAAGTTTTTTTTATTTTTAAGTTTGCTAATTTTTTTATCATCAAAACTAAAAACAAATTGTTTCACGATATTCCTTCTAATTTAGAAAAATTGATAAAATTGTTAAAAGTATTACAAAACATCTTTAATAATTCTAATCTGTTATTTTTAATATCATTATTATCGTCATTTACAATAACATTATCAAAAAATTTATCCGTGAATATCTTAATTTCTGACAAGCTTAGAAGTAGTTTTTCATAATCTTTATCTTGCTCATTTACTGTTAAAGATTTTCGAATTTCATTCAACTTTTCGAATAAATGTTTTTCCTCATCTTTTCTAAATAACACAGCGTCAGGCCTACCTGACAAATTTCCTTTAGCACTTTCTACGATATTGAATGCTCTTTTATAAGAACTTATCGCATTTATTCCCACTTCTTTATTAATATATTTATTCATCAATTTGTTTTTTTTATAAAGGTCAAAGTAATTGTCACTAAAGTACGAACTTATAGATGCTTCGATAATGTCGTTTTTAATATTTTTCTCTTTCAAAATATTTTTCATTCTGTCTTTTAAAAAATTTAAAATTTCATTTTCAGAATTTTCATTAATTTTTTTTACACCTTGTTCCTCCAGCAGTTTTATATTGTAGCTTATTAAATTTCTAAGTTTTAAATTTAATTTGTTATCAATGATAGTTCGCAATAGTCCAATAGCAGATCTTCTTAAAGCAAAAGGATCTTTTGAACTTGTTGGTTTTTCATTTATCAAAAAAAATCCCACTAGTGTGTCAATTTTGTCTGCAATTGCTACCACATAACTGATTGGCTTTTTTGAAGTCGTAGAGTTATTTCCTAATGGAAGATAATGATCACTTATTGCGTTTGAAACGTCTTCCTCAAAGCCCTGACTTATGGCAAAATATTTTCCCATGATTCCTTGAAGATCAGGATATTCATTAACCAAATCTGAACATAAATCAGATTTAGATATTGAGGCTGCTATCTCCGCTTTCTCTTTATTTAAATTAAACTCATCAGATAACATGCCACTTAGTTTCCTTAGTCTTAGTGTTTTATCATAAATAGATCCAAGACCCTCATAAAATTTAATATTTTGAAGTTTTGCAATTTGTTTAATTAAATTTTTTGATTTATCTTTGTCCCAGAAAAATTTGGCGTCTGCTAATCTTGCTTCTACTACTCTTTTATTTCCATCTTTAATAATGTGATTTGTATCCTTTTTATTTGCAACTACTAAAAAAAAGTTTGTGATTTCACCCTTTTTATCAAAAATAGGAAAATATCTTTGATGATTTTGTAACGTAGAAATAATAATTTCTTTTGGTAGTTCAAGATATTTTTTATCAAAATCAATTAACAATACATGGGGATCTTCTACGATATTTGTTACCTCTTTTAAAAGTTTACCATCAAAATGGCTCTTAAAATTTTTAATTTTATAAAAATTTTCAAATTTTTTAATTATTATTTTCTCTCTATCCTCATGATCAAGTATTATATTATTATTTAGTAACAATTTTTGATAATCCTTAAAATTTGTTACTTTTTTAATTTTAACATCCAAATCTTTTTCTATAATAGTGCAATCACTTGCTTTAAGATGGCCATAACTAAAAGCAAGTATTTTCTTATTATATACCGCTAAAATAGATCTCAAAGGTCTTCCCCATAATAAGTCTGTTCCAGCCCATCTCATTGATTTTTTCCACTTAATTGAAGCTATACTGTTTACAACTATTCTTTTTAATATATCGGAGGTTAAAACTTCTTTGCTTTTAGTTTTTACATAATAGAAATTTCCTTTTTCATTCTGTTTTTCAATAAGGTCTTTTCGAGATGAATCATGCGCTTTTAAAAAATTATTTACGATGTCTTCCATGACACCTACTTTCGGGCCCCTAATTTCTTTAGATGGAATTTTAATTTTATCGGAAAAGTCTTTTAATAATAATGTTAATCTTGTTGGTGATGAAAATACATTCAAATAACCAAATTTTAAGTTTTCCTCTACTAGAGAACTTTTAATTTTTTCTTGAAGATCATTTCTTGCATTAATTTGTAAATTCGGTGGTATTTCCTCGCTATAAAGCTCTAATATTAATTCTGACATAATGTTACTGGCTTTCTAACCATAATTTTCCAGAGCCTTTGGATAATTCTCTTATTCGATCAATATAGTTTGCTCTTTCTGCCACTCCTATAACTCCTCTAGCGTCTAATAAATTAAATATATGGCTAGCTTTTAAGCATTGATCATAGGCTGGAAGTGCAAGTTTTTTATTTAAAAGAGATTTACATTCTTTTTCGGCTGATTCAAAATTTGATAGTAAAATTTTAGTGTCAGCGTATTCAAAATTGTAAGCTGAAAATTCTTTTTCTGATTGGTGAAATACATCCTTATATTTTACCCCTTCTTTGTTCCAATCAATGTCAAAAATATTTTTTTTACCTTGTACAAACATACATAATCTTTCTATACCATACGTAAGTTCTACCGGAACAGGTTTGCAATCTATTCCTGTCATCTGTTGAAAATAAGTAAATTGAGTTATTTCCATACCATCACACCAAACTTCCCATCCTAAACCAGCTGCTCCAAGAGTTGGACTTTCCCAGTCATCTTCTACAAATCTTACGTCATGCTTTTTGACGTCTATCCCAATCGCTGACAAACTTTTCAAATAAACATTTTTAATATTTTTTGGTGAAGGTTTAATAATAACTTGAAATTGAAAATAATGTTGTAATCTATTCGGATTTTCTCCATAACGTCCATCTGTAGGTCTTCTAGATGGTTGAACATAAGCAGCTTTCCATGGTTTGGGTCCTAAAGATCTCAATGTAGTTGCGGGATGAAAAGTTCCTGCGCCAACTTCTAAATCATAGGGCTGAAGTAATACACAACCATATTTACTCCAAAATTTTTGCAGACTCATTATTATTTCCTGAAATGTCTGTCCTTTAGAATTTTCGTTTTTATTCTTTTTAGGCATTTATAAGCCGAATCTTTGCCATAAACTTTTTTCTTCAAGATTTTCAAGAATTCTCTCAACTTGATTATCAATTGATGAGGATAATTTTTTTGCCAAAAATCCTTTGCTCTTTTCAAATTTTTTAATAATTACTTTATCACCAAATTTTTCTCTTAAAACTTGCTCTGCATTTCCTATTCCATCGATTAATCCAAGCTTGAGAGCTACTGAGCCAGCCCAAAATTCACCTGTATATATATTATTTTTTTCTGGATCTTTGATTTTTTCTCCCCTACTTTGTTTTACAATTTTAATGAAGTCAGAATGTAAATCTAATTGTATTTTTTTTAACCTTTCAACATCCTCTTGTTTTTCCTCTACGAATGGGTCAAGTGTGCTTTTGTTTTTTCCTGCAGTATAGATTCTTCTCTCTACACCAATTTTCTTTATAAGATCTTTAAAACCAAATGACGCAGATATAACACCTATTGAACCAATTATCGAACTTGAATTAGCATAAATTTCGTCTCCGGCACATGCAATAAAATAACCGCCGGATGCCGCAACATCTTCAGCAAATATCATAACTTTAGTTTTATTTTTATCGGCTAGTTGTCTTATATAGCTGTAAATTAAATGTGATTGAACTGGTGATCCTCCAGGCGAGTTTATTGAAATAGCCACAGTTTTAGCTTTCTTGTAAGAAAATGCTTTTTTTAGAATTTCTTGTTGACTAGCTAGATCAATACCTTGCTTAAATCTACCAACCGAACCTATAACCCCTGTCAATCTAACGTGAGGTATAATTGTTTTTTTTTTAAATATTGAAAACATAATTGAGTATTAATATTTTACTTATATCAATACTATAAAAAATTTTAATCAATTATTACGCTACTCCTAGTTGAATTAGAGGTGCGGCAACAGGTTTTAAATAAGAATATTATATTTTGCTAAGGTTGTGTAAAAACTATTATGGGATCAGTAATACCACTTAAAAATTCGGCAAATTCAGCATACCTCGACCTTAGAAATTTAGTTGTGAGTAAGCTAGACAGGGTTGAAGAACTAATAAATCTTAAACTTGAGAGCAAAGTTGATCTTATTCAAAAAATGACAAAACATCATTTAAACTCTGGAGGCAAAAGATTAAGAGCTCTTTTAACCTTAGGTTCAGCTAAATTAGCTGGTTATGAATTAGGAGAAAGAGATATTAATTTAGCAAGTTGTGTTGAACTAATTCATTCAGCAACTTTACTTCATGATGACGTAATTGATGAGAGCGATTTAAGAAGAGGAAACAAAACTACAAATACAATTTGGGGTAATCAGTCTTCAATATTAACCGGGGACTACTTATTAAGCAGATGCTTTGAGATAATGGTAGATGATGGTGATCTTGAAATATTAAAATTATTGTCCTCTACTTCTTCAAAAATTGCACAAGGGGAAGTCCTACAACTTCAACATAAAGGTGAAGCAGATCTTTTAGAAGAGACTTACATAAAAATAATAAATTTAAAGACAGCTGCCTTATTCTCTGCTGCCACTAAAACAGGTGCTTGTTTGGGTAAATTAAATATTAAGGAAAAAGAGGCGCTAGCTTCTTACGGAAAAAATCTTGGCTTGGCTTTTCAGATTGCTGATGACGCTTTAGATTATTTTGCTAAAGAAGCATTATTTGGAAAAGAAATTGGAAAAGATTTTTATGAAAGTAAAACAACCTTGCCATTAATTATAATTTTTCAAAGAGCTAATGATGAAGAAAGAGAATTTTTAAAAGAAATATTTAAAAAAGAAAAAAGAACAGAAGATGATTTTAGTGAAGTTTTATCTCTAATTAATAAGTATAAAGCAGTAGAAGAAAGTTTAAAAAGAGCAGAGTATTTTGTAAATGTATCGAGAGACGCTTTAGCTATTTTTCCTAACAGTAGAGAGAAAAATATATTACAAAATTTATCTAATTTTAGTTTAAATAGATCTTTTTAAGGATACAAAAGTTCTTTCATCCAACTTCCATTTTTCATTTTATAATTTAATCTCTCGTGTATTCTACCTTCCCCATCTAACCAAAATTCTATTTGTGAAGGTATCAATCTCCATCCAGACCAATGAGGTGGTCTTGGAACATTATTCGAAGGAAATTTTTTTTCAAAACTTTCTATTTTTTTTATAAAATCTTCTCTTTTGTTTAAAATCTCAGATTGAGAAGAGGCCCATGCACCAATTTTATTTTTGTATGGTCTAGAGTTATAATAATCATCAGCTTCTTTATCAGTAACTTTTTCAACCATACCAACTATTCTCACTTGTCTTCTAATACTTTTCCAATGAAAGCACATAGATGATTTTTTATTGATTTTTAAGTCACCAGCTTTTTTACTATTAAAATTAGTGTAAAAAATAAATCCTTTATCGCTTAACCCTTTTAATAAAACCATTCTGACACTGGGTTGATTAGTTTTGTCTACAGTAGCTAATGCTAAAGCATTTGGGTCATTTATTTCAGTTTCTTTAGCTTTGGAGAACCATTTTTTGAACAAATCTATAGGATTATTAGCTTCTTCAAAGCATTTATCCAATCCAAGAGAGTTTTTGCCATTATTTTGATTCATAATTTATTTAAAATAATTTATACATTAAATAGCTATGTCTTTTAATACTTTTGGAAAAATTTTTAGGTTCACAACTTGGGGAGAGTCTCACGGTCCAGCTATAGGCTGTATAGTTGATGGCTGCCCACCAAATATACCTATTTCAGAAAAGGAGATCCAAAATGACATGGATAAAAGAAGGCCTGGACAGTCAAGATTTACAACTCAAAGGAAAGAGAGCGATAAGGTTTCTATTTTATCTGGAGTTTTTCAGGGAAAAACTACTGGAACGCCTATTTCATTAATTATTTACAATGAAGACAAAAGATCTAGAGATTATGAGTCAATCAAAGATAAGTTTAGACCTGGTCATGCTGACTTTACCTATTTTAAAAAATACGGAATAAGAGATTATAGAGGTGGTGGTCGTCAGTCAGCTAGAGAAACTGCTAGTAGAGTAGCGGCTGGAGCAATAGCAAAAACTGTTCTAAAAAAATTAATTGGAAAAAAATTTAATATTATAGGAGCTGTTACACAATTAGGAATAATGGGTTGTGATCCATCTAAATGGAATGATAGGGAAATAACAAAAAACCCTTTTTTTTGTCCCGATAAATCTTCGGTTAAATTATGGGAAAAATATTTGATGGGAATAAGAAAATCAGGTTCATCTTGTGGAGCTGTAATTGAACTCAGGGCTCGAGGAATTCCAGTTGGATTAGGAGCGCCAATTTATTCAAAATTAGATGCAGACTTAGCGTCAGCTTTAATGAGTATCAATGCCGTAAAGGGAGTAAATATTGGTGCTGGTATGGGTTCAGCATATTTGACTGGAGAAGAAAATTCTGACGAATTGAGAAGTGGTTTAGGAAGAATAAAATTTAAAAGTAACAAAGCGGGAGGAATTTTGGGTGGCATTTCCTCTGGACAAGATATAATTGCTTCATTTGCGGTAAAACCTACATCTTCTATTTTAAACAGTAGAGAAACGATTGATAAAAAAGGGAAAAATACTAAAATTTCTGTTAAAGGGAGACATGATCCTTGTGTAGGAATAAGAGCTGTACCAATAGGTGAAGCAATGTTGGCTTGTGTGCTTTTAGATCATTATATGTTGAATAAAGCTCAATGTAGCTAATTAGATAGTTTGTTCTTTGCAAAAATAATATTGGACTTTAAAGCTTCTTCAATTTTTTCAACAATAAAATTACAATTTAAACCAGCTTTTTCATACATTTTTTCTGGAGTGTCTTGATCAATAAATATATCAGGTAAGAACATTGATCTAAATTTAAGGCCTTTATCAAAAACTCCTCTATCTGATAAAAGCTTCATTACATGAGAGCCAAATCCACCGATTGAACCTTCTTCTATGGTTAAAATTAATTCATGATTAGAAGCCATCTCTAGAATTAATTTTTCATCTAACGGTTTTGCAAATCTCGCATCTATAATAGATATTTTAATACCTCTTTTTTCTAAAATTTCTCTTGCTTTTTTACATTCGTCTAATCTTGCGCCAAAATTTAATATTGCCGCCTGCTTTCCCTCACAAACTACTTTTCCTTTTCCAATATCCAAAATTTCATTGATGCTTGGTAGCTCAATACCAATACCATTTCCTCTTGGGTATCTGAAAGCTGACGGTCTATCATTAATATTGACTGATGTGTTTATCATTTTAACAAGTTCAGCTTCATCACTTGCTGCCATAACTACAAAATTCGGTAAAGTCGCTAAATAGGTAATATCAAATGAACCTGCATGAGTAGGTCCGTCCGCTCCAACTAATCCAGCTCTATCAATTGCAAATCTTACTGGAAGAGACTGTAAAGCAACATCATGAACAACTTGATCATAGGCTCTTTGTAAAAATGTTGAGTAGATAGCTGCATATGGTTTGTATCCCTCTGTAGCCAATCCCGCTGCGAAAGTTACAGCATGTTGTTCAGCTATTCCAACATCAAACATTCTGTCAGGAAATCTTTTTTCAAATAAGTTAAGACCAGTGCCAGATGGCATAGCCCCAGTGATACCAATAATTTTTGTGTCCTTTTCAGCGTGTTTTATTAAAGTTTCTGAAAATACTTTAGTGTATGAAGGCACATTTGATTTTGATTTACTTTGTTGACCAGTTGAAACATTAAATTTAGAAACTCCATGATATTTATCTCCCGATTCTTCTGCAGGTTTGTAACCTTTTCCCTTTTGAGTTATTGTATGTATTAAAATTGGACCTTCATGTTTCGATTTTTTCACATTTTCTAATATCTGGACCAAATAATCCACATCATGTCCATCAATTGGTCCAATATAATAAAAACCTAGCTCACTGAATAATGTTCCTCCCGTCACAATGCCTCTTAAAATATCTTCAGCTTTTCCAGCTTTTTGACTAAATCTTTTAGAGAAGGCAGAAGTAACTAATTTAATTGTTTCTCTTAGACTAAAATATATTTTACCTGATAATAATTTTGCTAAATATTTGCTCATCGCTCCAACAGGTTTTGCAATTGACATTTTATTATCATTCAAAATTACAATTAATTTCGATTTTAAAGCTCCCGCATTGTTCATCGCCTCATAAGCCATTCCTGCACTCATTGCACCGTCGCCTATGACTGCTATAACGTTGTTATTGTCGTTAGATAACTTTTTAGCAACAGACATTCCTAAGGTTGAAGAAATTGAAGTTGAGCTGTGTGCAGCACCAAATGGGTCATACTCACTTTCTTCTCTTTTGGTAAAACCTGATAATCCGCCACCTTTTCTTAAAGTTTTAATTTCTTTTTTTCTACCGGTGATAATTTTATGTGGATAACATTGGTGGCTTACGTCCCAAACTAATTTATCTTTTGGAGTATTAAATACATAATGTAAGGCAACCGTTAGTTCTACAACACCTAATCCCGCTCCTAAATGACCACCAGTTTCTGATACTACATCAATTAATTCAGTTCTAAGCTCATCAGAAATTTGTCTCAAATATTTTTTATCAAACTTTCTTAAATCTGATGGGTAATTAATTTTGTCTAAAAGTTTTTCCATTAATTTTTTCTTTCCAAAATAAAATTTATAATATCTTTTAAATCTTTAGCTTTATTTCCATGTTTTTCGAGATTTCTCAATATCTTTTTTTTTAAATTGTTAGCATAATCAAAAGCATTATCGTAGCCAATTAAATTTATTATAGTTGATTTTCCTTTTTTTTTGTCCTTGTTAACTGTTTTACCAGTATATTTCTTTTTTCCTTTAACATCCAAGAAATCGTCTGCTAATTGAAATAACAAGCCAATATCTTCTCCCAATTTACTTAATCTAATATTTACTTTTTTATTTTTTCCGGCAATTTGACCAGCAGCAAAACAACAGAAGCTAAACAATTTCCCGGTTTTTTTTCTTTGCATATTTATTATTTCATTAAATTTTTTTCTTTTTCTCTCATATTTTAGATCTAGTTCTTGCCCTCCTGCAATCCCAGTATGCCCAGAACATTCTGCTAATTTTTTTATAAGAAGTACTTTGTAATTATTTTTAATTTTAAATTTTTCATCTGAAATCATCTCAAACGCTAAAGTTAAAAGAGAATTCCCAGCTAAAACCGCAGTGGACTCTCCGTATTTTATATGTGCTGTGGGTTTTCCTCTTCTTAACTTATCATTATCCATACAGGGTAGATCATCGTGTATTAAAGAATAAGAGTGGATACATTCAACTGATCCACAAATATTTAATATCTGACTTGTTTTAAGATTATATAATTTTCCAGTTGCTATAATTATACTTGACCTTATTTTTTTTCCTCCGGATAAAACACCATAATTTATCGGAGCTGTTAATAAACTTTTTTTTTGATTTTTAATATATTTTTTTAAAAATTTATCAATTTTTTTTGCGTTTGATTTTAATTTATCTTTTATCATTTTTCTTACCAAGAGAATTGATATTTTTTAATTTTTTTTTGAATAATTCATCAATGCGTTTATTTAACTTTAAAAGCCTATCATATTCATTTGCTAGGCTCTCAAGATTTGCATCATCTTTTTCTATTTTTTCCAAAATTTTATTGATTTCTTCTTTAGTCTCTTTTATTGATTTACTTTCAATGTCAGCTGGAATATTTTTACTTATCATTAAGCATATATTAAATAAATTATGAAGAATATCTATTTAAATATAATCAAATTTAATTCAAAAAATTTAAACAAAATTATTAAGATTCTTAAAAAAAATGATATTATTGGTTTGCCCACTGAAACTGTATACGGCTTAGGAGGAAATGCATATTCGAACAGTTCAATTGAAAAAATTTTTAATGTAAAGAAAAGGTTTAAAAAGAATCCCCTTATAATACATTATTATGATTTAAATCATGCAAAAAAAGATGTTGTTTTGGATAAAAATTTTTACAAAATTTATAAGAAATTTAGTCCGGGACCTATAACTTTTATTTTGAAAAAAAAAAATAATTCTAGAATTAAACCTCTTGCTTGTGCAAATTTAAAAACTGTGGGTATTAGATTTCCAAAAAATAAGGTTGTTAGGAAAATTTTAAAAGAACTTAATTTTCCTCTAGCAATGCCAAGTGCTAACAAATCTTCAAGTATAAGCCCTATAAAACCATTAGATGTTTGTGAAGAATTTAAAAATAAAATTAAAGTTGTTGATGGTGGGGTTTCTAAAATAGGATTAGAGTCAACAGTTTTAAATTTAGTTGGTAAAACCAATATTTTAAGACCGGGAAAAATTACCCCAAAACAAATAGAAAACGTCTTGAAAACAAAAATAAGAATTTCATCTAAACAAAAAACTATTAAATCTCCTGGTTCATTTAGAAAACACTATTCTCCTGGAATACCAATGTTTTTAAATAAAAAAAAATGTCCTAAGAAATATGCATTTATAACTTTTGGGGCGAGATACCCTGTGACAAGAAACTCTTTTAATTTAAGTAGAAAATCGAATTTAAATGAAGCTGCAAAAAATTTATACAAATATTTTAGAAATATTAAAAAAAAAGGATATAAAAAAATTTATGTTACTAAAATTCCAAACAAAGGTATCGGATACGCTATAAATGATAGGCTCAAACGAGCATCAAGTAAATGAAATTAGAAGTTAAAAATTTAGAAAAAAAATTTAAAGATTTTACTGCAGTAAATAATATTAATTTTCTAATTAATGAGGGACAAACATTGGGTCTTTTAGGTCCAAATGGATGTGGAAAAACTACTACAATTGGTATGCTTTTAGGTTTAATAAAACCTTCGAATGGACAAATATTTATTGATGAAAAAAATTTTGAAAACCTAAATAGAGAAAAAGTATTAAGCAAAATTAATTTTGCCTCTCCATACGTTGAACTTCCAAAAAAATTAACAGTGAGAGAAAACTTAGAAATTTACGGCAGATTATATGGTGTAAAAGATTTGAAAAATAGAATATTTGATATTACAGATGATCTTAATTTAGGATCTTTTATAAATAAAAGAACTGGGGAATTATCCTCTGGGCAGAAGAATAGGGTTTCTCTAGCCAAGTCATTGATAAACAAACCTAAAATTTTATTTTTAGATGAACCTACGGCAAGTTTAGATCCAGACATTGGTGATTTTGTGAGGAAATACATAGAAGAATACAAGTCAAAAAACAAGATAACGATATTGTTGGCATCACACAATATGAAGGAAGTAGAAAGACTCTGTGATCAAGTAATTATGATGAAAGAAGGTAAAATAGTTGATAGGGGTACCTGCCAATCATTAATAGAAAAACATGGCAGAAATAATCTTGAAGACACTTTTTTGAAAATAGCAAGAAACAAATATGAATTGGAATAAAGTTTACGGACTAAGTTTAAGACATTTTTATTTGATCAAGAGTTCTTTTCCTAGAATTTTAGATCTTATTTATTGGCCTAGTATACAAATTTTTTTATGGGGATTTATATCAAAGTTTTTCACTTTAAGTTCCACTTACTATAACAATACTGTCGGTGTTATTTTGTCAGCAGCCATTCTTTACGATTTTCTTTTTAGATCAAGCATTAGTTATAATATGATGTTTTTAGAGGAAATTTGGAGTAGAAATTTTACAAATCTCTTTATATCGCCAATAAAAATTAAAGAAATTATTGCTGCTTTAACTTTAACTGCGATTTTAAGAACTTTAATAGGGACTGTGCCTGCGGTATTATTGGCAATTCCTCTATTTGGAGTTTCAATTTTTAAAATTGGCTTACCTTTAATTTCTTTATTATTAAGTTTATACCTTTTTGGCATAACATTAGGTTTACTCGTTACTTCAGGATTAATAAGATTTGGTCCATCGTTTGAAAATATAGCTTGGGCAAGTTTATTTTTTTTAGCTCCATTAGGATGTATTTATTATCCAATAGAAATTTTACCCCATTGGCTGCAGATTATTGCAAAAATATTGCCTTTAGTGCATATTTTTGAGGAAATGAGAAACATTTTAATTAACGATATTATAAGTTATACTCAAATTTTATTAGCTATTACGATTTCTATTTTTTACTTCATGCTCGGGGTTGCGGTATTTTATATTTCATACGCAGGGGCAAAAATAAGAGGAACCTTAATAAACGTCGGAGAATAAATGCATAATAAAATTGATGAAATAAAAAAAAATGAAAGCCCTCCTAAGGTAATTAAAAATTTATTTAGTAAAGATGAAATTAAAAAGTTTTTAATTCTTTATGAACAACTGCCTACTACTGTTCATAACAAAAAGCAAAATGTTGTAAAAAAAAGGTGGCTTAAAGAATATGGAAAAGAGTTGGAGAGATTATTTTATAGTAGATTAAAAAATGAAATTGGTGAATTCAAATATGACAATTTAAAAACCGATACTGGAGAAGAAATTATTGGACTTTTTCAAGAAAGCTACAATCCAATAGGTCTTCATATTGACGGGGGTTTTAATTTTGAAGATTTAATTTTTAAACAAAGTTTAATCCCTCTTACTCCAGTAGGGAGCACTGTCATTTTTAAGAATAGATATTATGGAAAGTCTACAAATTTTACAATTGATAAAAATGAACTAGAAATAACCAAATTAAATTATGGTCAAAATATAAGATCAAACAAACATATTGGAATGTTTGGTAACAGACCTTTTAATGCTGAAGACCACAAAAATTATTTGATGCATGAAAAAATAGATAATTTAGTGGGGCTTGAAATTGATCTAGTTTATGAGTGGGAATTGGGATCAATGTTGATTTTTGATAGAACTAATCTACATTGTTCTTCATCAAAAATTGAAGGTAAAAAAATAGGATTAACTACTTTTACAAAAAAATAAATTATGGCAATATATGATTGCTTTCAGTATTTCAACGAAGAACATATAGCAGACTTGAGGTTTAATATTTTAAATGAGTTTGTTGATTATTTTGTAATTGTTGAGTCAACAGTCAATCATCAAGGACAAGAAAAAAAACTACAATTTGATATAAATAAATATCAAAAATTTAAAAATAAAATTAAGTATATTGTTGTTGATGATACACCAGAAAACATAAAAAAACCTCATCAGGGAGGAGAGTCTTTAGTTGAGCAACATCAAAGAAACTCTCTGATGAAAATTTTGAATAAAGCAGAAGATGAAGATTTAATTATTTTATCTGATGTGGATGAAATTCCAAATTTAAAAAAACTAAATTTATTTCAAAAAGAAAATTTTGCCGTTTTCTCTCAAAAAATGTTTATGTATAAACTAAATTTTTTAAACTTAGATGAGAATAACTGGCATGGCTCCAAAATTTGCTTAAGAAAGAATTTAAAATCTCCCCAATGGCTAAGAAATTTAAAATTTAAAAAATATCCATTTTGGAGAATAGATAAACCAAAAAATATTCAAATTATTGAAAATGGGGGATGGCACTTTGCATATTTACAAAGTGCTGAAAATATTTCAAAAAAAATTAAATCTTTTGCTCATGGAGAATTCAACAAACAACACTTAGCTGATAAGGCAAAAATTCAAGATAGAATTGAAAAAGGAGAAGATGTATTTGAACGTGGTTTTAAAATAAAGAAAATTAATATCGATGAAACTTTTCCAGATTATATTCAACAAAATCAAAATTTATTAAAAAAGTGGATTGCTTAATATTATGCGCCCGGAAGGATTTGAACCCTCAACCTTCTGATCCGAAGTCAGACGCTCTATCCAGTTGAGCTACGAACGCACAAATAGTAATTTAAAACAAATGAAAAATAAAACAATTGAAATCTTATCTACTTCTTCAGACACTGGAAAAAGAATAGATGTTTTTATATCTGAAAAGTTAAAAGATTATACAAGATCAAATATCAAAAAAATAATTAACTCAAAAAAGGTAACTATCAATAATGTTTTGGTTGTATCACAATCAAAGAAAATTAAAGATAAGGATTTAGTTAAAATGACACTCCAAGAAGAGGTCAATAAAAAAATTAAACCATTTAGAAAAACAATTGATATTATTTATGAAGATAAAGACTTAATAGTTGTAAACAAACCTCAAGGATTGGTGGTGCACCCTGGAGCTGGAAACAAAAATAACACATTGGTAAATATTTTAGTTGGAAGTTATAAAAGAAAATTATCTAGCTTAAGCGGATCAATGAGACCGGGAATAGTTCATAGAATTGATAAAGAAACAAGTGGATTATTAGTAGTAGCAAAAAATAATTTTACTCATGCGAGTCTTGGAAAACAATTTAGCGATCACTCCATTACAAGAAAATATACTGCACTTGTCTGGGGAATTTTAAGACCTTTAAATGGAACTATTGAAACATTTATAACTAGAAGTAAAAAAAATAGACAACTCATGACTGCTGATGAGTTTAAAGGAAAAAAAGCAATTACAAAATATTCAGTAATAAAAGTTTTTAATAAAAAAGATATTCCTAAACTTAGTCTTGTAGAATTTGAGTTAAAAACGGGAAGAACCCATCAGATCAGAGTGCACATGATTTATAAAGGCACTAGTTTACTTGGAGATCAAAAATATCGAAAAAGAAATATGAATTTTAAAAAAATAAATAAAAAATTTGAAGAAATTTTGAGTTCTTTTGAAGGTCAAGCCTTGCACGCATCTACGTTGGGATTTTATCATCCAAGAAATTTAAAAAAAGTTGAATTTAAAACAAAATTACCCCTAAAATTTAAAAAAATGGTTGATTATCTTGAAAAGTTAAAAAATTAAAATTATATATACATGTTAATTAATGACTAAAGAAAAAGAAATAACCAACTTACCTTCTCCTGCATCGGGAAGTTTATCATTATATTTATCTCAGATTAAAAAATTTCCGATGTTAGACGCTGAAGAAGAATATATGCTTGCGAAGAATTGGAAGGAAAGAGGAAATTTAAAAGCTGCACACAAATTGGTTACAAGTCACTTACGACTTGTGGCTAAAATTGCAATGGGATACAGAGGATATGGTTTGCCTGTTAATGAACTTATTTCTGAGGGAAACATAGGTTTAATGCAAGCAGTTAAAAAATTTGATCCAGACAAAGGATTTAGGCTCGCAACTTATGCTATGTGGTGGATTAAAGCAGCTATTCAAGAATATGTTTTAAGATCTTGGAGTCTTGTAAAAATGGGGACAACAACAGCGCAAAAAAAACTTTTTTTCAATTTAAAAAAAATTAAAAACCAGATTGCACCAGGGCAAGAAGGTGATTTAAGAGATAGTCAGGTAAATGAAATTTCAAAAAGATTAGATGTTGACTCTCAAGAGGTAGTTAATATGAATAGAAGAATGATGGGACAAGAAAAGTCTCTTAATAGTCCAATTAAAGCAGGTGATACAGATGAGTGGCAAGATTGGCTAGTAGATGAAAATTTAGATCAAGAACTTCTCTTATCTCAAAAACAAGAGTTTGAAGATAGAAAGGAGTTACTTAAAAATGCAATGAGTATACTTGATAAAAGAGAGGTAGATATATTAGAAGCAAGAAGATTAAATGAAAATCCAAAAACACTAGAAGAATTAAGTAATAAATTTAAAATTAGCAGAGAAAGAGTAAGACAAATTGAAACTAAAGCTTTTGAAAAATTACAAAAATCAATGATTAACGCCAGTAAATCAAAAAATTTACTACCTAAAAATTAAATTAAAATGAAAAAGGATTTTCAATTAAGATGGTATCTTTTCTCTCAGGACTTGTAGAAATACTTGCAACTTTTGTTTCTATAAATTTTTCTAAACCTTCTATGTAGTTTTGAGCGTTTTTTGGTAATTCTTTAAAAGATTTAGTTCCTTTTGTTGAAGTTTTCCATCCTTTAAAGCTTTTGTATATTGGTTTCACCTCTAATTGATCTTCCACAGCAGCCGGTAAATAATCTATTTTTTTCCCTCTTAGCTCATACCCTACGCACATTTTAATTTCTTCTAATTCATCTAAAACATCTAATTTTGTTAGTGCTATACCATTTATTCCTGAAATTTTTATTGTTTGTCTAACTAAAACTCCATCAAACCACCCGCACCTTCTTTTTCTACTAGTGACCGTTCCAAACTCTTTGCCTCTTGTACCTAGGATCTCACCGGTTTTATCTTTTAATTCTGTAGGAAATGGTCCTTCTCCTACTCGAGTTGTATAAGCTTTTGTAATACCCAGAACATAATTAATAGCATTTACACCACATCCAGTCCCAGTAGCAGCAGAGGATGCAACAGTATTTGATGAAGTAACAAATGGATATGTTCCATGATCCACATCTAACAAAATACCTTGAGCACCTTCAAATAGTATTTTTTTACCTGTCAACTTAAATTCATCTAATTTTTTCCAAACTGGCTGGGAGAATTTTAATATTATAGGAGCTATTTTTAATAAATCTTTTTTTAACTGATTTTTTTCATAAATTTTTTTTCCTAAACCTTTTCTAATTGCATTATGATGAGTAAGCACCGTCTCTAGTCTATGATCAAGATTTCTTTCAGAAACTAAATCCATTACTCTTATGGATCTTCTCCCTACTTTATCTTCATAAGCTGGGCCGATACCTCTTCTAGTAGTTCCAATTTTTGCTTTACCTGCAGTGTCCTCTCTTATTTCATCCATTTCTTTGTGAAAAGGAAGAATTAAATTTGCAGCTTCTGATATAATTAAGTTATTTTCATTTACATCTACGCCTTTTTCTCTAATTTCTTTAATTTCATCAAGTAAAGCCCAAGGGTCAACAACAACACCATTTCCAATTACAGAAATTTTATTTTTCCTTACTATTCCTGAAGGAAGCAACCTAAGTTTGTAAGTAACTCCATCTATAACTAAAGTATGTCCGGCATTATGACCACCTTGAAATCGTACAACTACATCAGCCTCACTTGATAGCCAATCCACAATTTTACCTTTTCCTTCATCTCCCCATTGTGAACCTACAACAACTACATTTTTCATTATTTGAATTTCCTATTTATCTTAATACTACTTAAATGATTTATTGGCCCATGACCCTTCCCATAATTTAGATTAGATCTTATTGATTGATTAACATATTTAATTGCTAGCTCACAGGATTTATTTAGAGTTTTTCCACATGCATAAAAAGTCGTAATCGCACTTGATAAAGTACAACCTGTTCCGTGTGTATTTCTAGTTTTAATTCTCTTATTTTTAAAAATTTTTAATTCTTTCTTGTTTAGAAAAACATCCTTCATAGTTTTTTTTTTACTATGTCCGCCTTTAATCAATATATTTTTAACTCCGTATCTTAATAAAATTTTTGCTGCTTTAATCATGTCATCTAAGTCATTAATATTAACATTTGTTAAAACTTCAGCTTCAGGGATATTTGGTGTTATAAGATGAACTTTTCGAATTAATTTTTTTTTTAGCGTTTTTATAGCTTTATCATTAATAAGTTTAAATCCTCCTTTAGCAACCATGACAGGATCTAAAATTATTTTTTTAGTTTTAATTTTATTTAAAGCCTTAATGACTGATAAAATTACCTCTGTTGAATGCAACATTCCAATCTTTATTCCATCTGGTTTAATATCTTTAGAGGTAAATAAAATTTGTTTTTCTATCTCTCTTGGAGGCACTGCAATTACTGATCTTACGCCAGTAGTATTTTGACTGGTCACTGCAGTAATAGCTGTCATTGCATAGCTACCCAACGCAGTAACCGTTTTAATATCTGCTTGAATTCCTGCTCCTCCAGAAGAGTCTGATCCAGCAATTATTAAAATTTTAGAGTTTGGTTTCAATTATTTTATTGAACTTTTAATTATTTTAATACATTTTAAAATTAAACTCTTATCATATGACTCGGCCATAATCCTTATTTTTGGTTCAGTTCCTGATTTTCTTACAAGTATTCTACCTTTTTTACCCATAAGTTTATTAGCTTTTTTTATGGCAATTTTGCACTTGGTCTTATTAACAATACTTTTGTCTTTAACAACAACATTTTCCAAAATTTGCGGTAAGGGTTTAAAAACATTAAGTAAATTACTAGCTCTTTTGCCTTTTCTTAATGAGAACAAGACCTCAAGAGCTACAAGAAGCCCATCTCCAGTTGTAGCGAATTTTCCCAAAATAATATGTCCAGACTGTTCTCCTCCAAGATTAAAATTAAATTTTTTCATTTTTTCTTTAACATATCTATCTCCTACTTTAGATCTCAAAAATTTTATTTTGTTTTTCTTTAAAAATTTTTCTAAGCCATAATTTGACATCAAAGTTCCAACAACCCCTCCTTTTAAAATTTTTTTAAATTTCCATCTTCGAGCTAACATTGCAATGATTTGATCTCCATCTATGGTTTTTCCATTTTCATCACACATGATTATCCTGTCTGCATCGCCATCAAAAGAAATGCCGACATGAGCTTTAACCCTTTTCACGGTATTTGTAATTTTTGATGGATGTGTAGAACCACAATTTCTATTGATATTTAAGCCGTCTGGTTTAATTCCAATTGAAATAACTTTAGCTCCAAGTTCTTCCAAAAGCTTTGGAGCAGCTTTATAGCAAGCTCCATTAGCACAATCTAAAACTATTTTTGTACCTTTTAAGTTAAAATTTTTTGGAAAATTATTTTTTAATATTTTAATATACTTCTCATTACCGTCTTCAAGTCTTTTTACTCTTCCTAATAATTTTGGATTCGTAAGTTGTTTAGTATTTTTTGCATCAATTAGTTTTTCTATTTTTTTTTCTATTTTATCAGATAATTTCATTCCATCAGGGCCAAATAATTTTAAGCCATTGTCATAATAAGGATTATGTGATGCGGTTATCATAATCCCCATATTGGCTCGCATTGATTTAGTCAACATAGCGAGGCCGTTGGTCGGTAATGGTCCTAGAGTAAAGACATGCATTCCGCCAGATACTAAACCAGATACTAGAGCAGGTTCTAAAGTATATCCCGACAATCTTGTATCTTTAGCAATAATTGCAATTTGTTTTGTTTTTTTTTGGTTTTTAAAATAAGTTCCAGATGCTAAGCCAAATTTAAAAAATTTTTCACCAGTTATGTTTCCTCGGTTTACGGTACCTCTTATACCATCTGTCCCAAAATATTTATTTCTCATGAATTTAATAATTTTTTATAAACCAAAATTCCTTGTTTTACTTCATTTACATTGTGCACTCTAAAAATTTGTACTCCTTGAGATAATAAAAAAAGGACTGATGCTATTGTACCACCAGTTCTATCTTTGCTATCAAATTTCCCCGATATTTCATTAATAAATCTTTTTCTAGAAGTGCCAACTAAAATCGGAAAACCAAGACTATGAAACAAAGATATATTGGAAATTAAAGTCAAATTATGTTTCAAATTTTTACCAAAACCTATACCTGGATCTAAAATAATTTTATTATTATTGAATTTTTTATTAATATTTTTTTCAAAGAAGTCGTAAATATCTAACAAAACATTTTCATACTTAGGATTTTTTTGCATTGTGTTTGGTTCTCCTTGCATATGATGAAGAACTTTTGCAACATTATACTTTTTAAGTTTGCCCAGTGAAGCTTTATCAAAATTGAAACCAGAAACATCATTAATTAGATCTGCCCCATATTTAATGCTCTTAGTCATTAAATCAGATTTCCTAGTATCTATTGATAAGCAAGTTTTTTTATATTTTTTTTTAAATCTTTCTATTACATATTTAACTCTTTTCCACTCAATTTCTGGATTTACAGTCTTCGATCCTGGCCTAGTGGACTCTCCTCCAATATCAATTATATTGGCACCCGAATAAATCATTTTTTTAATGTGTTTTAATGATTTATTTTTTTTATTGTACTTTCCTCCATCTGAAAAACTATCTGGAGTTAGATTTAAAATACCCATTATAGACGGAACAAAAAAATCCACATGTTTTAAAAAGTTTTTCCTTTTTTTTGTAATTAATTTTAAATCTTTTCTAATTTTATTTTTTTGATATTTACTAAGTGTTTTTATTTTTTTTAAATCAATTATTTTAGAGCTTAATTTCTTATTAGTCCTTTTAATTATCTCAATTTCTTCAAAAGATATATTTTTATTTCCGCATAAAGGCAAAGCTACCTTCTTTTTAATAAGCCTTCGTGCTATTGAACCATATTTGAAATTACACGCTCTAGTGTAATATTTGATCATTAATTAAACAACGGGCTTTGGTTTTAAACCGATTGTACCTAGTGCGGAAGTTTCTTTGGAACTCTCATTTGAGTCATTTTCAAATGATCTTGTTGGTTTTATATCTTTAAGAATTAAATCCCTTATTTCGTCACCTGACAAAGTTTCATAAACTAATAAAGCTTTAGCTATCTTATGTAGATCATCAATTTTTTCTGTTAGAATTGCTCTAGCCCTATCGTATCCTTTGTCGACTATTTTTTTAACCTCTAAATCAACTTTTTTAGCAGTTTCCTCGGACATATTTTGCTGTTTGGTTACTGATCTACCTAAAAAAACTTCTTCCTCATTTTCTCCATACGCAATTGTTCCTAATTCTTTACTCATTCCATATTTAGTTACCATGTTTTTTGCCATTTTAGTCACCATATCGATATCAGAAGATGCTCCTGATGTAACTTTATCATGTCCAAAAATAATTTCTTCGGCTATTCTTCCCCCCATAGCAACAGCTATATCTGAATGCATTTTTTCTCTTGTTACTGATAATTGATCTCTTTCTGGTAGTCTCATTACCATTCCTAATGCTCGACCTCTAGGAATAATTGTTGCTTTGTGAATTGGGTCTGATGCTTTTTCATTAAGAGCAACTATTGCATGGCCCCCTTCATGGTAAGCGGTAAGTTTCTTTTCATCCTCACTCATAACCATTGATCTTCTCTCTGCGCCCATCATAACTTTATCTTTGGCTTCTTCAACATCCGACATTGTTACTACTCTTTTATTTTTTCTTGCAGCTAAAAGAGCCGACTCATTTACTAAGTTAGCTAAATCTGCTCCAGAAAATCCTGGCGTTCCTCTGGCAATGGTCCTTAATTTTACATCTGGACCAGTATTAATTTTTTTGATGTGAACTTTTAGTATTGCTTCTCTACCTATTATATCAGGATTGCCTACAACAACCTGTCTATCAAATCTTCCTGGTCTTAATAAAGCCGGATCGAGAACGTCTGGTCTGTTAGTAGCTGCAATTAATATTATTCCCTCATTTGTATCAAATCCGTCCATTTCAACTAACAATTGGTTTAAAGTTTGCTCTCTTTCATCATTCCCGCCACCAAGTCCTGCACCTCTACTTCTGCCTACAGCGTCAATTTCATCTATGAATATTATACAAGGAGAATTTTTTTTACCTTGATCAAACATGTCCCTAACCCTAGACGCTCCAACACCAACAAACATTTCAACAAAATCAGAACCTGATATAGAGAAAAAAGGTACATTTGCTTCACCGGCAATAGCTTTAGCTAGCAAAGTTTTTCCAGTTCCTGGTGGACCAATTAATAATGCTCCTTTAGGAATTTTACCACCTAACCTACTAAATTTTTTTGGGTCTCTTAAAAATTCCACTATTTCTTCAACTTCCTCTTTTGCTTCCTCTACTCCAGCAACATCGTTGAACGTTACTTTGCCTGTGGCTTCATTCAATAATTTCGCCTTTGATCTTCCGAATCCCATAGCCCCACCTTTTCCCCCTTGCATTTGACGCATGAAGAAGATCCAAACACCAATTAATAATAACATTGGAAACCAAGACAGAAGTATTCCTAACAATGAAGGCATTTTATCTTCTTTTGGTGTTGCAGTAATATTAACTCCTTTTTCTGATAGTTTTTCTACAAGATTTGGGTAATTTGGTGAAAATGTAGAAAAATTATTTCCATCAGCTAGTGTACCTGAAATATTGTTTCCTTGTATCTTAACTTCGACAACTCTACCAGAATCAACTTCTGTTAAAAATTTTGAAAAAGCGATTTGATTATTACTTGAGCTTACTTTGTCAGGGTCTTTAAACATGTTAAATAAACCTATCGATAGGAATATTATCAAAAACCACATTAAAAGATTTTTTAAATTCATAATTATTAAATAAGTACTATTTTATAATAAACAAGTATTATTTGAAAAGAAAAGGGTTGTAAATAAGGCAAAATAACTTGCTTAAATCCTTGAAATGCTAAGCTTTTTGAATAACAACCTTATTATTTCTGCTTATAAGAGCGCACCCTCCAAGTTTGTATTTCTTCTCTTTATGTAAATCTAAGAAATTTAATGCAGTAAAAATTTTTTTGGACCTCGGAGGGTAGTCTAACTTATTTATTTTTTTAATCAAAAATCCTAAAATTTTCAATTGCAGTTCAGAGTTAAAAGAAAACAACACTTTCCTATCAATCATGTACTTTTTGTTATTTCTCTTTACTGTCTTTTTAATAAGATCATTTATGTAAAGATTTAGCGTTTCACTTGATGATCTGAGATTATCGATTGATTTAATTATTTGGTTTTCATTAATTCCGAATTTTTTTATTAGTGGCAAAAGGTTTCGAATTTTTGTCCTTAAATATCTTTTGTTCTTATTACTTGGATCTTTGATAAAAGAGCCAAATACCTTTTTTGCAGTAAATATCAGTTCCTTTTTGCTTATTTCTAATAGAGGTCTAAAAATTTTAGTATCATTATTCAAAGCAGATAGTGTTCTCATGCCTGAAAGTCCTTGAACACCACTTCCTCTTGAAAGTCTAATTAAAAAAGTTTCGATTTGATCATCTTTATGATGTCCAGTCAAAATTAACTTAATCTTTTTTTTTTTACATTCTTGATTTAAAAGATCATACCTAACTTTTCTAGCGTTATGTTGTATATTGTTAAAAAATTTATTTTTATTTTCAATAACCTTTAGAGAAATAAATTGTTTTTTAAGAAGATTTTGAACTCTTTTGGACTCATTTAAAGAATTTTTCCTTATTCCATGATTAATATGCACGTAATAAAAAGTTTTTTTTTGGTTTTTTAATTGAAATACTTTACACATTGCTGCTAGTGCTAAACTATCAGCTCCTCCCGAGACAGCTACTAAAAATTTTTTAAATTTTAATTTTGATATTTTTTTTTCAAAAACTAAATAGGAATTTAGTATTTTCTCAGATTTAGAGAAACATTTTTTATGATTTAGAACAATTGAATTTTTTTTGCTCATACTGAGCTTTTTGTAACACAGACTTACTCGCTTTTGGATATTGTTTTTTTATACCAGTTATCATTGTACATCCTTGTTCTTTTTCACCAAGTTGAACCATTGTTATCCCTAGTTTAAGAAGATTGTCTGGTGCCTTATCACTTTTAGGATAATTTTGATAACCATCCAGATAAGCCGTGGCGGCATCAGAATATAGCTGTCTTATTCTAAATGTCTCACCGTACCAATATTGTGCGCTTCCAGCTAAATCATGATCTTTATTTTTTTCTATAAACTCTTTTAATGCAAACTCTGCAGTTTCATAATCTCCAATTTTCATAAAACTAATTGCAAAATCATATTGTTCTTTTGGGGACTTGTCAGGAAGTAATGAAGATCTTTCAGTCTCAGAAGTGGTTACAGATGCAGTAGTACCTACAGAAATAGTTTCTTGTTTCTCCGGAAGTTCTTTAAGTGAATATCCTGGCGTTGCTCCAAAATCTTGGGGCTTGCTTGTTCCGGGAAGCTTTGCTTTTTTTTTATTGGTATTTGGTTTTATTTCACTATTTTCTAAATCAGAAAATCTTAACTGTGTATCTGATTGAATCTTTGTTACCCTTGAAGACAATTTATCCATCTTAAAACTTATCTCCTCAAACTTGTTTGTAAGTGATCTAAATTGTTCTTCAATTTCATTAAGGCGAAGAAGATGTTTAGTAAGAACATCTTCATTTAAATTATTTATGTTAGTAGTTTTACTTGTTTCTAAAATATCTGATTTTTTGTAAAACGCCTTTTCAAGTGTTTTCAAATCTTGATTGATAATTTGCATTTGGTCAATTACAGCTTCTAATCTTTCGTCAGAGTACAAATTGTTTACATTAAACATTAGTAATAAGGTAAAAATAATAGAAAATTTTTTATTTTTAGAAATCATAGTTTTTTTTAATTCTACATAATGGCAAAAAAAAGACCCTTTGTAATTAAACAAAGGGTCTTAATTAAAAATTATATAATTTGCTATTTAACTTTTACTGTTACTGATCTTCTGTTTTGAGACCAAGCTAAAGGTGTAGACTCTGAGTTCACAGGTCTCTCTTTTCCGTAGCTTATTACTGAAATCCTTTTACCAGAAATTCCATAAGTCATTAAATAATCTTTGACTGCATTAGCTCTTCTTTCACCTAATGCTAAGTTGTACTCTCTAGTACCTCTTTCATCGGCATGGCCTTCAATTGTAACATTAAGTTTTTTATTTTTTCTTAAGAATGTCGCTTGCTTTCTTAATGTTTCTCTTGATGCTGAAGTTAATGAAGATTTATTAGTAGCAAAAAACACTCTATCTTTTACTCCACTAGCTAAATATTCAACAGTGTCTGTTCCAGTATAAACATCACCTGATGTTTGTGATTTCTTTGCAGTCGAACATGCGCTTAGCGCTAGCGTTGCAAATATTATTAATAAAACGTTTTTCAAATTCTTGTTAAATTTCATAGTATCCCCTAAGTTGTTGTTAGCAATATTTCAAATTATCCTACATTATTCAAGCCTTAATTACACAATAAATACCTCACTTTGAAAGCAATGAGGACCAAGATGGGTCTGAAGCATCTGTTTCTGTCTGGATTTTTCTCTCATTGTAACCTGTTATATCAATAGACCATAACTTCGCGCTAAAACCTTTGCCATCTGGTCCAGATTTTGTCTCTCTATAAAAAACTAAAACTCGACCATTTGGTGACCATGACGGCGCTTCTTGATAAAAATTTTCTGTTAATAATCTCTCGCCTGATCCATCAGATCTCATTACTCCAATATAAAATTTTCCTTTTCTCATTTTAGTAAATGCTATCAAATCGCCTCGAGGAGACCAGACTGGGGTACCATAAATTCCATTTCCAAAAGTTATTCTTTTAACATTACTGCCATCACTTTTCATGACGTAAATTTGTTGAAGTCCACTTCTATCAGAGTTGAAAGAAATGTATTTTCCATCTGGAGAGTATGAAGGAGAGGTATCGATAGATGAGTGATCTGTTATTCTCTCTACTATTCGAGTTTCAAGATCCATTGTATAAATATCTGAATTTCCGTCTTTAGCAAAACTCATAATTATTTTTTTTCCATCAGGTGAAAATCTAGGAGCAAACGTCATACCGGGAAAATTACCTACAACCTCTTGTTTTCCAGTTTCGATATCAAGCAGATAGACACGAGGTAAATTTCTAAAGTAGGATAAATAAGTGACCATTTGGTTGCTAGGATTAAATCTTGGAGTTAAAACTAATTCATTTCCCAATGTTAAATATTTAGTTCTAGATCCGTCTTGGTCCATAATAGCTAATTTTTTTACCCTTTGATCTTTCGGTCCACTTTCTGCAACATAAATAATTCTAGTGTCGAAATAACCATCTTCGCCGGTTAACCTTTCATATATTTTATCTGAAATAATATGCGCAACTCTTCTCCAATTAGATGGTGTTGTCGTAAAAGATAAAGCTATCATTTCTTTCGAGGCGGTAAGATCCCATAATCTAAACTCTACTTTTAATTTATTTTCATTTATAGATAGTTTTCCCGTTACTAAAGCTTGTGCTTTGATTAGTCGCCAGTCTTCAAATCTTGGTTTTAAATGAGCTATATCGGGTTTTTGAACAAAAGCCTCTTTTTTAAGAGGATTAAAAAGACCTGTAGATTTAAAATTTTTTTCAATAATTGATGAAATACTTGCGCCTAAATTTTTTACATCTAAATCTTTTATATTTTCTGATTTGTCATCTACATGTAAGGGAGAAACAGCTATTGGAAGTGGATCTAGGTTTCCTCTCGTAATATCAACTTTAATCAACGCGAAAGAGTAAGAGTTAAATATTAAAAATATTATAAAAGATATAGCTATTTTTTTCATATATTTATCCTTTTAACATTTCAGTAGGATCAAAATTTAATTGAATATTTTTCCATTTTTCATAGCCTGTCGGCGGTACTCTAAGCGGTTGACACAACCTTACAGCTCTTAAAGCGCTCTCTGCAAGAATTTTATAAAATTTTTGTCCTGGCATATTCATTCTTTGATGGTCAACTATTTCAGATTTTAAAATTGTCCCATCTTTTTTCAATTCTAATTTTAATTTTACCAAAAGGTTTTCATCATAAGGTAATCCAAGAGGAACGCTCCAACAACCAAATATTTGTGCTCTTAATGCATCCTCTTCAGAAAGCGTCAAACCTGTTGCAAAGCTATTCTTAACACTGCTTTGTGTTAATTTCTTGTTCTCAATACTTTCTTTCAAAGCTTTTTCCTCTTTAGCTTTGTCTATCAATGCTGCAATTTCGTTAGTATTAATTAACTCCTCTTTTTCAAACTCAGATGACTGTCTTATTTGGGGTTTTATTTCTTCAGGATTTTGTTTTTTTTTAACGATTTCTTTTTTTTCTTTTTTCTCGTTTGGAAGAGGAATTCTATCTGGTTTTTCTTTAGCTTTAGCAGAAGGAGGCGCTTGTTCTGAAACTACTCTTTTTTCCTCTTTTTTTTACTTTATCTATAATTTTTCTTGCTTTTGGAGCAAAGGGAATATTAGTCTTATCTGTAATTTGAATTAATTCTACTGAGACTATTGGTGGAAGTGAAACAGGTTCTCTAGTCATAAATGGTAGTGATAAGGCTGTTATAACAATCATCACCACGTGAAATGAGATCGATAATAATAAACTTTTTGTCA
>CACKFY010000013.1 GCA_902599495.1 uncultured Pelagibacteraceae bacterium
TTGGATTAAAGTCGACGCAAGTAAAAATAAGAAAAAAGAGCATATTAAATAAATTAATATTTTGTCATTCCATAAAAATAACTCTTTGTTGAATAATAAAATACCTATTAAAGAAATAAGCAGTATAAAAATATTTGTAGCTAAATTTCCTAAAATAAATGTAGCTGGGAAAATGTACACTAACACTGGCAAAAAATTTGTTAAAATATTGTTAATTTTATTCATTCTCAAAATTTTCGTTTATATGAACTTTTAAAATGTTGTATCATTAATTGTACGAAATTTTAAGGGTGTGTAGTTCAGTGGTAGAACGCTACGTTGACATCGTAGAGGTCATAAGTTCAATTCTTATCACACCCACCAAATTTAATATTTATGTATTTTGTTTATAAAATTTAATCGTTTTATATAAACCTTTTTTCAAAGAAAATTTTGGTTTTAATAAGAGTTTTTTTGATATCTTTTTTAAGTTTGGAAAGTATTCCATAACCTCATCATTTCTCATTTTAATTTTACCAAATTCCGGATGTCCTTTTTTTATTTTATTTCTAATCATTGTAATTACTTCCCTTACTTTGACAGGATTATTTGAGCCAATATTAAAAACTCCGTTAATTTTTTTTTTGGATAAAATTATTTTTTTTATCAAATTAGTCAAATCATCTACGAATAGAAAATCCCTAATTTGTAAACCTGATGAACATTTAAATTTTCTATTTTTAAGACAAGCTGCTATAGTAATTGGTATTAGTCTGTTAGTGCTCTGATTAGGACCATATATCTGGTACAACCTTAAAACGATCGCAGGAAAACTAAATTTTTTTTGTGTTCTTAAAATGTATTCAGTAGATTTTAGTTTAGATTTTCCATATGTGGCTATAGGCCGACACTTTGATTTTTCATTATGGGGGGAGTTTTGTCTTCCGTATTCTAAACTACTTCCAATTTGAATGAATAATTTTATATTTTTTGAACGATAATAATCAACTAAATTTTTACATCCATAAAAATGACTTTGTAAAGTTTTAATTTTATTAGAGTGATCTACGTAACCTGCAAGATTTATAACAAAATCAACTTTAAAAGAATTTAATTTATTAATTAAAGATTTTTTTTTGCTTATATCACATTTAATATAATTTATACCTGCAATTTTTCTAATTTTTTTAGGTCTATTTGAAGATATAGAAATGATATTAAAATCTTTTTTTAATTTTCTAATTAGATGAAATCCTATAAAGCCAGTCCCCCCAGCAATTAAAATATTTTTTTTCATTTCAATTTTTTTTTAATTTTTTTTCAAGAATTTCTTTGTCTCTTACGGTATCAACACATTGCCAAAAGTCATAATGTTTGAAAGCTACAAGTTGTTTTTTTTTACTTATGTTTTCCATCGGTTCTCTTTCCAAAAAAGTATTGTCCCCTTTTAAATATTTAAAAATTTCAGGTTCTACTACAAAAAATCCTCCATTTATCCACCCCGAATCTGTTTTTGATTTTTCCTTAAAATAAGAAACCTTATTTCCCTTTAGTTTGATGGCTCCAAATCTAGCTGGAGGTCTTACAGCGGTTAAAGTTAAAATTTTGTTATTCAGTTGATGGAACTTTATTAATTTTTTAAGATTTACATTTGAAACACCGTCTCCATAGGTAAGCAAAAAAGTGTCTTTTTCTAAATACTTTTTTAATCTTTTTAGACGACCTCCAGTCATTGTTTTTTGGCCAGTTTCAATTAAATTAATGTTCCATCCTAATTTTTTTTTGTTTTTAAAATATTTTTTAATAATCTCTCCTTTGTAACCAATGGCGATGTAAAAATCTTTAAATCCATATTTTGCATAATGTTCCATTATTAATAATATTAATGGTTTATTATTTATTTTTATCATCGGTTTCGGAATTGTTTTAGTATACTCAGAAATTCTTGTACCAAAACCACCTGCTAAAATTACTACCTTCATGTTACTATTTTTTCAATTAAAGTTGATAAAGTTGAGTGTTTAAAAAACCTTCAATAGATTTAGAATAAACTTTACAAATATTTTGTTCATGTTTAAATTGTAGGTTAAATGGTGCTTTAGTCAAATCTACAGCACTTTTAAATTTTAGTCTTATGTTTGGGCCTGATACAATATCGTGATTGGCTAAAAAATTAATTTCGTTTGGATAGTGTTCGGTAACTAGTAAGTATTTAAATTTTCCCTCAATTTGCTGAAGGAAATTATTTATCATTTTATTTGAAAGATGCTGTAATACACACCTTACAATACAGACATCTGCTTTTGGTAATTCATCTTTGGTAATGTCTAAAACCATAAATTTTAATTTTTTATCAACAAATTTCTTTTTATTTAACTCGATTAAATCCTCAAAAATATCACAGGCAATAAAACTATTGGAGAATTTGACTAGATTAGATGATACTTTAAAATCACCACATCCCAATTCAAGTATATCTGGAGCTCTATCTAAAGATTTGAGAAAATTTTTCGTTTTTATAAGATACTCAGATATGAACTCTGATTTATGGGATCCAAGACCTGAGTAAAATGTGAAATTTTTTTTTTCATCTTCAGGTGTCCATAACTTATCATTGTAAATAGTTTCAAAAGTTTCCTTCAAAGAAAGTTTTTTAAATTTTTGAAACTCAATTTTGTCCCTTATATTTTTTATAAAACTGATGATAAAATTTGGAATTATGCTTTTGATAATTTTTTTATACATTTAATATTTTAATAGGGTTTAAAATAATTTTTTCAATTTTTTCTCGTAAAATAAGATTTGATTTTTTGATAATAGATAACATTTTTTTTTACCAATATAATATTGTTTATACCATAACGATGTAAGCTCCACTGTCTTATTAAAGTTTAAAATTGGTTCCCATTTTAGTATTTTTTTAGCTTTGAAAGAATTTAGTTTTAGTAATTTTGACTCTTTTTTTCTTCCTTTGTCCCTCTTAATTTGCCACTTAACTTTTGACCAATTTTTTCTCATTTCTTTTACCAATTCTTTGACACTTTTATTTTGATTTATTCGGGGGCCAAAATTAAATACTTCTCCATTTATTTTTTTACTATATTTTTTTCCTAAAACTGCGCATTGTAAATATCCCCTTATGACCTCGAGAACATGTTGCCAGGGACGAGTTGAATTAGGGTTCCTAATTTTTACAACTTTATTTTTTGACCATGATTTTACACAGTCCGGAATTACTCTATCTTTTGACCAATCCCCTCCCCCAATAACATTTCCTGCCCTAGCTATATTTATTGAAAGATTTTTTTTAAATTTAATAATTGATTTATAATACGAATTAATGATTAATTCAGCAGCTCCCTTTGAGCCACTATAAGGATCATCACCTCCTAGCAGATCATCTTCTTTGTAGCCTCTATTTATTTCCAAGTTCTTATAACTTTTATCACTAGTTATTATTACAGCATGGCATCTTTTTTTAAGTATTAATAAAGCATTTAAAATATTTAAAGTGCCTATAGTATTACTCGAGAATGTTTCTAATGGTTTTTCAAAAGACCTTTTAACTAAAGACTGAGCAGCAAGGTGAAATACATAATCTGGTTGAATTTTAGCAAAAACTTTTTTTAATTTTTTTAAATTTCTAATATCAACATTATAATTTTTCATATTTTTTTTTAAATTAAGATTTTTAAAATGTGAAGGTTCGCTTACATAACTATTTGAAATGCCAAATACTCTTGCTCCAGATAAAATACACCATAGTGTCAACCAAGATCCTTTAAATCCTGTATGCCCAGTTATTATTACTTTTTTGTTTGATAAATATTTTTTAAAGAGTGACATATATTTGTTAAAATTAATTTACTCTATAAATTCCTTTGTACCTGCGCCAAGAGATTTAGGTAATTTAATATCTTTACTTAAACTTAAATTTAAATTCCATATTCTTTTAAAATAATAATACGGTATCAATAAAATATGTTTAAATCTAAAATTTTTAAAAGTGTTCAACCAAGTAATATATTCACATTTTAAAGGAAAAAGATGGTGACTAAAAGAACTTGTTGAAATTTTTTTGTACTTATATTTTTTAAATTTATTTTGAAATATATTATTAATTAAATTTATATCCCTTTCAAAAAAAATATTTAAATCATAAGAAACTTTAAAATTTTTATTTACCCCATTTAGATCTTTACCACTAATTTTATCACCCCACCATTTTAAGTTGTGGAAAGTCGATCTTTTAAGTGAGCTTGAAAATTTAATTTTATATATTTTGCAAAATTCTCTCATTACTGAGTGAAGGTTTTGATGTAAATTTTCTAACTGAATTATATAAATTTTTTTTTTAAGCTTCAGTAAATTCTTTATTCCAAAAAATATTAATTCAAGATTGTAATACAGCTCTTTAGGTGTGAAAAAGTATCCATTCTTATATTTTATCCAGTTTTTTGTAGCCGAGGAAATGGAGGATAATGGATGTCTAATTGTATGAATAATATCATAATTAACATTTTTAAAGTAGAAATCAAAATTTAAAACATAAGGTAAGATATGAGCATTAACGATAAAAATTTTTTCAGATTTATTTATACTCTTAAAATTGTATGCCTTATGAATTAAATAAAGATTATCAAATAAATGATTTTTAAATTTTCTTTTCTTTTTAGATAATTTTAAAAAATTTTTAACAAATTTATTTTTTTCTACTTTATAAAATTTTTTTTTATTTGACCCCAACATATAATGTCTCTCAATATCTGATTTTCTTGAGTCAAAAAAATTTGGGTATTGATTAATAAATTCTTTTGCTAAACTTTCTTTAGATTTAATGGAGAGAATTTTAATAAGGTTTGCATCGATGTACAGTATGCCTGGCAATTGGAGAACCTCTTCGTGACTATCCAACAAGCTTTGAAAAAACTCCAATCCTGCTCTTGAACCAGCCATTAAAACGATAACTTTCATTAATTTTTAAAGAAAATTTTTATCTTTTCCAAATTTGATTATCTTCACGTCTTGAAACTAAATTAAATTTAAACTTTTTAAGAAATTCACTAACTTTTTGCTCAGTATTTTTTCTTGTCTCAATAAGAAGTGATATTTTTTTTTGTTTTCTTAGAGTTTTTTTCAGGCCCTTTAATATATTAAACTCATTTCCATCTACATCAATCTTTATTAAATTTGGTAATGGTAAAATTTTCTTTTCGATCAAATTATCAATAGAGATACCATATGTTTGAAAAGATGATGTTTTCTTCTCTTGAAATTTTTGATTAGACATTCTCTTTTTTGTTACGTTTGAGTCGAAAGTTGCTCCTGCATTTCCTCCCCTATAATCTAATTGAAAAAATTCACTTATTTTATCCTCTTTATAAAGTGGATTTGAAAAAACTGTTATATTTTTTTCAAGACCATTTAAAGTTATGTTTCGTGTTAATAAATCAAGATTTCTAATTGAGGGCTCGAACGCGAAAACTTTACTATTAAACTTTTTTGCATAAAATATTGAATAAACTCCCATATTAGCTCCGATATCAAACATCACTTTGTTTTTTTTTCCATTTTTAACCATCCAATTTATTGTGTCTGGCTCTTTATAAAAAAAAGTTTTCACTCTATATGATGAGGTTTTAGATGGTTTGTAGAATTTAATAAATTTTTTATCATCGATAAAAATTTTTTTTGAAATTTTATTATCTAATATATTTTGTAAATACTCTTCGAAAAATGAGTTATGGTTTTTAAAATCTAAACTTAAAAGAATAAAATTATAAATTTTTAATATCTCAAGTAAAGTTATAATTGGAATTGATGCTATAAATCTTAAAACTCGAATTAAGTACATAAAATAAAATTAAAATCTGGAATTATATTTTTGATCTTCTATAAAAAAAACGTAGAACAAGTCTACTAGATTTACTTGGCATAGATCCTCTATGAACTCCAAACTCATCAAATACAACCATTCCACCTTTATTCATTTCAAGGTCAAATTTAAAAGTATCTTTTCTTTTATCTTCAATAAATTCAGAACTATTAAGGAAATTATTCAATATTTCTTCTCCTACAATATCTTTTATAAGTTTTTTATTGTTTTCTTTAGAAATAGTTTGTCTAAGATCTTCTAATTTCCAGTAAGGCTTATATTCAATTTTATTTGCCTTGATTAAGTTTGCGAGTGCTTTAACTATATGTTGACTGTATGGAATGTAACCTAAACATCCATTTTCACTTTTTACATCTGACATGTAAAAGAAAAACTTAATTGAAGCCTTGTTTAAGTTTAAATCTTTAGGTTGAACTAATCCTCCGTGTGCCATGTCACAATGCCAATCAATTACATTTTTATTTGACTTAGCATTAAAATAACTGTCAATCATATGTAGCTCAGCTTTTTGATCAAAAATATCCTCAGCAATCTCTTTTAATTTTAGATCTTTAGCAATTTTTTTTAAAATTTGTCCTCTTTTAATTTGACTAAACTGAAGTTTTGCAAATTTTATCAAGTAATTTTTTAAAGAAACAGGATATACTCCTTTATAATCTCCCTTAGTAACTCCATTATTTAAAACAGGTGCAATTGCTTCGTTGGCCAAGTCTAAATTTTTATCATTTAAAAAATTCTTAACAGACGTTACTCCAGCAGTTTTTACCTTAGTTGAAATATTGTTTAAATTTTCACTCATAACTTTTTCTCTTCCTGGCCAGTATCATGCCAATTTTCCTCATCTATGGGGAAAACACCTACAGACCCTCTTGCTTTTTGTATTTTTTTTATAAGCGTATCCATTTCAAAAAATTTATTATTAGGGACTAAATTAATAATTTCGGGTTTAATCAAATATAAACCTACATTTACAAGATAATTCATGTCTGGTTTTTCAGTAATCCTTTTTAATTGACCATTATTTTTAATCTCACATGAGCCATAAGGCAAGTTAAAATTTTTTGATGCTGCGGCAAGAGTTATTTTATAATTATTTTTCCTATGATAGTCATAAAATTTCTTTAAATTAATTGATAAAATAGTGTCACAGTTTATAACAAAAAAATCAGATTTTACCTTTCCTCTTAACATTCTAATAGCCCCAGCTGTACCAAGTAAATTTTTTTCTTCTAAGAAGTTTAAATTTTTCAATTTGTTTTCTTTTAAATAAGATTTTATTAGATTTTTTTTATAATTTAAGCTTATAAAGAACTTTGATGTTCCTGCCATTTTAAACATATTTATAATATATTCTAATGCTGTAGTGTTTTGTATTGGTACTAGAGGTTTTGGAAAATAATTGGTGAATTGTTTTAATCTTTTTCCTTTACCTCCTGCCATAATTAATAATGGAATTTTTTTTAAGCCTTCTGCATTTTCAAAATATTTATTTAAATTTTTTTTGTAGATTATTTTTTTAACCTTTTTTTTCTTATCAATTACCGGAATTATATCAATGTGATCATCGTTAATTCGCTTGAACACTTTTTTTACTTTTAAATTTTTATTTAAATTTTTTGTATCTTTTTCAATATCAGCTTCTTTTAAAAATATTGGATTATTTTTTACATATTTACTTATACTTGAGTTTATGTTTGCTCCTTTAAGTATTGCTCTTCTTATATCTCCATCGGTTAAAGTGCCAATTAAAATATTCTCAGCACGAATGATCACAAGGCATTTTTCATGATTACTCTCAAGTTTTTTGAGAGCCTCTTTTAATGTTTTGTTTTTATCTAATAAATATTCTTTCATTTAAACTCTATAATCGTTTATAAAATTTTCTTCTTTTTGATTATTTCGTATCCATTTAATGGTTTTTTCTAAACCTTCTTCAAATTTGATACGTGGTTTCCAATTTGTTTTTCTAGTAATTAATCTATTATCACATTTTAATCTATCAACTTCACTATCATTTGGTCTTACCCTTTTCTTATCAATTTTTATCTTTAAATTCGGATTAATTTTTTTAATAATTTTTTTAGCTATATTTTCTATTTTAAATTCATTATTTGACCCAACATTAATTGGTTCTCCAAAAATTTTTTTTGATTTAATGATTTCTAAATAAGCTTCACAGATATCTGTTACATAAGTATAGTCTCTAGTAGTTTTGACATTGCCTAAACTTATATTTTTATTTTTTAAAGCTTGATTTACTATAGTCGGTATAACTGCTCTATTAGATTGCCTAGGTCCAAATGTATTAAATGGTCTTATAATTTTTACTGGTAGTTTAAAGGATCTCCAATAACTAATTGCTATTTGGTCAGCAGAAATTTTTGAAGCTGAATAAGGTGATTGACCGATTAGTCTATGATTTTCCTTAATAGGAACTTTTTGTGCGGATCCGTAAGTTTCGCTTGTGGAGGTAACAATTATTTGATCTGTATTTAAATTTTTTGATGCTTCTAAAATATTGTAAGTTCCCTCTACATTTGTCTTTAAATAAGCTAGCGGAGAATAATAAGAGTATGGAATACCAACTAAAGCTGCTAAGTGCAAAATTATGTCTTTTCCTTTTGATGCTTTAAAAACTGAGTCGTAATCTCTGATATCTCCAAAAATAAAATTAATATCTTTTTTATATTTCGAATTTTTTAAACAGTTCAAATTATATTCCGGATTATAACGGTCAAAAGCATAAACCTTATATCCCCTTTTTACACATAATTCTGTTAAATGTGATCCAATAAATCCTGTTCCACCTGTAATTAATATTTTTTTATTATTCATATATTTTTTAAATCTTTAAATTTTTTTTTTATTAGTTTTTCGTTTTTTTTAATTCCAAGTATCATTTTAGCAATTTCAGTTGTACTTATTTTAGACTCATAAGGATTGTTAAGTTTATTTATGCTTTTTTTAAAGCTTTTACTCAAGGCTTTTTTTATTCCATTATGAATTTCTTTGTAGTGATACCCTGTATCAATAACATTTTTTGGCTTAAATTTACCAGATTGTCTTGAGCCAATATTTACTACTGGCAACTTAAATGATGCAGCTTCAACTATTCCGCTTGAGCTATTTCCAAGCATTAATTTTGCATGGTGCATTAAATTAAAATATCTATTTTCACCTGCTGATTTTATAAATAAAATTTTTTTGGAGTGTTTAAAGTTTTTTTTAAATAATCTTATTATTGAATTAAACTTAGGATCAGAATTGGGATAGGTAATTACTGCATTCATTTTACATCTTTTAATTGCTCGAATTAATGAGTTAACTTGTTTTGAGATTTGGTTTATCTCTAAAGTAACAGGATGATAGGTAACAAGTGCGAAAGGTTTATTTATGAATTTTTTTAAAATATCATTTTTTTCTATATATTTTGTTTTTAAAATTTTTTTTCTATTTAAACTTGGCATTCCAATAACTTTTATCCTCCAGTTTTCTTCACCAAGATTTAAGAGTCTTTTCTTATAAATATTCAATAAAACAAAATGAATATGACTCATTTTTGTCAATCCATGTCTAATCATTTCATCTATGGCTCCCTCTGTAACTGCTCCCCCAAAAAAATGAACAGTCGGTATGTTAAAAGGGATAGCTGCTAATGGCCCTAATAACATTTCGTATCTATCACCCATAATTATTATGATATCTGGTTTTTTTATTTTTATATGATAAGAAAGTTTTTCTAAATCGTGTGACAAATTTTTAATCATTTGAAAAGCCCCATCTCCAAAGTTTTTGCTTCTTGTTGGATTATTTAAAACTTTGAATTCTTTTTTAATTTCTGAAACGTTGTTTGAAAATATTTTATTATAATTTTGATAAGTTAGATAAATCAACAGTTCAGCTTTCTTAGTTTTTTTCAAACTTGAAATGATTGGATAGTATCTATCATAATCAGATCTACCGGCAGAGATAATAAATATTTTTTTTTTCACGAAAAATTTAATTTGGGACTACTAGGAAGATTTATCGCTTTTCTAAAGAAATCATTTGAGTTCTTCATCGTGTCTCTTGGACAATTTTTATAAATCTTAAGAGAGTGCAGAGGTCTCCATGTTGTCCTAAGCCCGTAGCCCTCTTTTTTTAGTTTTTTTAAAAGATTATTTTTGATTCTATAGTTTTTTAGAACAGCCGTTATTAACCAATAATTTGTTTTGGAAAACTTAGGTTCTTTTAAAATTTTAATATATTGAAGATTTTTAAAAGCATTTTGATACCATAAATAGTTTTTTCTTTTAGCTATAATAATTTTTTTTATATTTTCAAGTTGAGCGCAGCCTACTGCTGCTGAAAGATTGTTCATTCTATAATTATATCCAATTTCATCATGTATATGATCAATCAAATCTTGTTTTTTTGCATGTGTTGATAAATGTTTTAATCTTAAACACATTTTTTTATTCTCTGTAATTACAGCCCCGCCACTCCCACAGGTAATTGGTTTATTTCCATTAAAACTTAAAATTCCTGCGTCACCAAATGTTCCTAAGTGTTTTTTTTTTAAAAAAGATCCTAAAGCTTCAGCAGCATCTTCTATCAAAATTATATTATACTTTTTACAAATTTTCTTTATTTCAATTATTTTGCAAGGGAATCCGTATAAATGAACTGCAATTAATGCTTTAATTTTTTTTTTGGATTTTTTATTGTAAGTAAATTTTCCATTTTTTTTTGCAATTTTTTTTAAATACTTTTCAAGTTTAACTGGACAGATACCTAAAGACTCATTTTCAATATCTAAAAAGTTTGGAGTTGCGCCACAATAACTTACTGCGTTAGCTGTAGCAACATATGTCAAACTAGGTACTAAAACTTCATCATTTTGACCTAGGTCAAAGTATTTTAATGCAAGATGAAGTGCAGCAGTACCAGAAGAAGTTGCAACTGAATATTTGGCTTTTGTATAAGAGGATATTTTTTTTTCAAAAAGATTTACAAATTTTCCTACGTATGAAACATATCCTGTTGAGATGCATTTACTTAAATACTTTTTTTCATTTCCTAAAAAAAGCGGGTCGTGGTGACCTTTTGGCTTATTTCTTAAGAGATTTTTTAAGGATTTAATAATTTTTTTTTCTTGATTATTTTTATTCATATTAAATTTTCAAACTATTTAACAACTTTTTACCAACTAAATAATTTTTAATATTTGATTTAATCAAATCTAAATGTCTTTCGTTATATTTATCTGATAAACCAGCAATATGTGGTGTAAGTATTAAATTTTTAAAGAGTTTTATCTTTTTATATTTTTTTATGTCTTTTTTAGAAAATAAATCCATACCAACACCATATATTTTTTTTCTTTTGATAAATTCAAAAATATCTTTACTACAAAAAATTCCTGGTCTAGAAACATTAATTAATATCGAATTATTATTCAAATTTCTAATAAAGTTTTTATTTATAAAATTTTTATTTCTCTCATTATAAGGTATTGTAACAAAAACAATATCAATTTTTTTTGCCGACTTGTTTTTATTTTTGAGTCTAAAAAATTTGCTTACATTTTTATTTTTTTTTTCTCTTTTATTACTTAAAACGAAGTTATTTGTTCTAAAACCTTTAATTCTATTTAAAATTTCTTTTCCAATTCCTCCAAAACCAATGATTAATACATTTTTATTTTCAAGCTCAATAGGTTTTCTATCAAAAAAAGTATTTAGTCCATTTTTAATTATTAAATTGACATTTCTTGTAAGTGAGAGAAGAAGGGCCATCGCATGATCTGAAACTTGTGTGCTTTGTATATTTCTACAAGTTGTGTATATTATATTTTTATCAAGATTTAGATTCTCTAATCCCGCAAAAGGAATATGAATCCATTTCATATGAATTTTGTTTTTTTTAATTAAATTTAAAGTTTCAAAAAATGAATCTCTATTCTTACAAATGGCGGAGTTACAATATTTTAATTTATTAAATTTTGTATGAAAAAAAATAGCTTTTTTCCTTAAACCTTTTTTAAAGAATAAAATTTCCTTTTTATTGAAACCTGATAAGAATATATTTTTTTTTTCGTTCATTTGTATATTTGGTTAATTAATAAAATTTTTTGCAAAAATAAAATCTTTTTTAGTGTCAATATCTACACGATATTTTTCACCCTTTAAAATTATTGGATGTGTTTTCTTATTCCAAAAGAAGGTTTTGTACTTCTTTAAAAATATTTTATTTGCGATATAAAAATTTCCATTAATTACGTATTTTTTCATATTATTTTTTTTTTTTGTCTCCAATAACATGTTATCTTTTATTATAAATTTTCTTTTACAGTTATTTTTTTTTAGACTAGAAACACTTACAATTGATTTTTTCATTTTAAAGTGTTTAAATTTTTTTAATGCAAAATTAATCTTGTTCTTCGATCTAAAAGGTGACGTTGCTTGAAACAATAATATCGTATCTACTTTATTAAATTTTTTTTCATATTTTTTTAAAATATCTAAAATTACAGATATCGTTTTGACATTTTTACCCCTTAATTTATTCGGTCTTTCAAATATTTTAATTTTTTTACTATTTTTATTTTCATTAATTATCTTTTTATCATCAGTTGATAGAACAATATCTTTAATTATTTTCAATTTTGAAACAAAATCAATTGTCCAGTTAATTAGCGGTTTACCTCCTAACTTGAGTCTATTTTTTTTTTTTAATCTTTCAGAGCCGGCTCTAGCTGGAATAATGGCTAAAATTCTCATTTAATATGTTTATATTTTAAAACTCTATTTTTTTTTAATGAAATCTTAATTTTTTTACCAATAATTCTGTTTATCATTAATGGAGAAATTCCTGTCCCTGGACGCTTATATTTTAAATCTGATCTTTTAATTTTAGTACCTTTATTTAATGCGATGTTTGTTACAATACTTTTTCTCGCTACCTTTTTTATATGTAGTTCATTTTTAGAAAATATTTTTTCATAAGATCCAAGCGCAATATCTAATTTTCTGATTTTATCTACCATGCTTTTAAAATCTTTTAATTCCATTGATGCATTATGATCAGGGCCTCTCTGATTTATAGAGGTGGTTACATGTTTTTCTATTACTTTAGATCCCATTGCTACTGCAGCTAAACACATTTCATCTCCTATTGTGTGATCGGAATAACCTACATCTAAATTAAATTTTTTTTTAATTGTCTCTAAAACATTTAAATTTATATGTTCTTTTTTAGCAGGATATGAACTTACACAATGAAGTAAGGTTATTTTCTTGTTTCCAAATTTTTTTAATCTTTTTACTGCTTTGCCAATTTCTTCAAAAGTCGACATTCCGGTTGACAAAAATATTTTTTTTTTCGTATTCGCTATATATTCTATCATATCAATTGAGTTTATTTCTCCGGAGGGTATTTTAAAAAAAGGTATATTTAGTTTTTTATCTAGAAAGATTAAACTTCCTAAATCAAAAGCAGAGCAAGAATATAGTATACCTCTTTTTTTACACCTTTCTTTTAATTTGTAATGATCGCCTCTTGAAATTTGAAGATTTTTACTCATCTCTAATATAGTTTTAGATTTATCGTTTTGTTTTTGGTAATTTGCTTTAAAAGCATCGTCACTATAAACTTCCTCTGGATTTGCTATTTGAAATTTTATTGCATCAGCTCCTGTTTTAGATAGTGCATCAATCATACTAAGGGCTTTTTTTAATGAACCATTATGATTAACACCGACCTCTGCAATAATAAAAGTTTTCTTTAACTTATTCATTAATTTTTGGAGTGTATGCTTATACCTTTAGAAAATTTTTTTAATTTTGGTTTAAATTTAATGTTAATTTTTTTTCCTAACGCCATATTTAATATGATTCTTATATAATTAAGTCCAGACTCATGTGTAAAAGGATAGCCACCACCAAACCTTGGATTTAAATCAATTAAAAATAATCTTCCAGAGTTATCTTCTATAACATCACAGTCAAGGTTACCGACGTGTCTAAAAACAGATGAAATTTTTTTTGAAAATATATCATATTTATTTTTATTTAATATTTGAGCCTGATCTGTTTCTCCAGCTCTCATTAAAATTTTCTTTTTTGTGCAAGATGAGACGAAATTTCCATCAAAGTCGTTCAAAATATCAAAATGTAATTCTTTTCCATTTATACGTTTTTGAAAAAGTTTTTTTTTAGTAAATTGAATTGTCTCGTTTTCTTTAAAATATTTTAAGCCAGAAGAACCACTACCGTAAATATCTTTTTGTATTATATCTTTTTTTTTGGCAGAGTTTAATTCTTTTTGGCTATTGAAAATTTCTGGTGTTAATAAATTATTTTTTTTACAAATCTTAAAAGTCAATCTCTTATCATAAAAATTTTTAATATTTTCTCTCGAAGATATTAGAACTTTGCAAAATAAATTATTGAGTTTGTTTTTATTTTCTGAGAATAATTTAAGCTCGAAATCTGAACAGGGAATGATCAATTTAATTCTATTTCTCTTAACGATATCAAAAATTTTTTTCATGTATTTTTTTTCATTGTTTTTAACCAAAGGTGTATAATGTTTTGTTGGTTTATGATTATAATTTAGAGCTGCAGAATATTTATCATTTTCAGCTAAATGAATTTTTAAATTTTTTATTTTTTTGGTTTCTTCGATTAAATATTTAACCATATATGTTCTTCGACCAACGTTAGTTAACAGAATATTCATTTTTATTAAGTTAATTTTTTTTTTTGAAAACCATATGAACTTCTGAACAAATTTTATTTTTGTCTAAAACATGTTGAAGTTCGTTGATTACAGAGAAAAAATTTTTGTCTAAATTAGATTTATAAGATTTCATATTGTGGTTAGTTGATGAATTGATTAAACTTCTATAAAGATCAGGGAAATCAGCTCCAAACCACCACTCTCCGGCTATTTCAAGATTGTTTTTTTTTGCTAAATAATCAAGAGATTCTTTCGTATATAAGTTTGTATGTGATGCTCCTAAATGTCTAGGAGAAACATTTTTAAAAGAATTTTCTAAAAAAACAGACAATGAAAAAAGCGGGACAGAGAAAAAGAGATATTTAATATTTGATTTTTTATAAAGCTCTATTAATTTATTTGGCTCTTCTAAATGAGCTAAAACACATATCATTGACAAAACATTTGAATTTTTATCATTCAATATTGTATTAAAGGTTTGATCCATCCCAAGATTAACCAGCTTATTTTTCTTTAAAGCTTTCTTCCCAAAATCTACAAAAGATTTACTCGGCTCATAACCAATACCTTTAATCTTTCTAATTTCTAAAGCTTTTAAAAACTGTCCAGAGCCTGCCCCTAAATCTAGTACTTGCATTTTTGTTTTTACAACTTTTCTCAAAAAATCTACTTTAGGTAGATGTATGTTTTTTACTCTTTGGTTAAAAAAATTGTAATCTTTGTCACTATCATAATTTTTTCCTTTGTTGTCACTATATAACCATTTGGTAAACTTAAAATTATCTTTATATATTCCATTTAAGTGATTACAATTATTACACAAACTGTAACCAACTTTGAAAGATGAAAAAAGTTTTTTTGGTAATTTAAAATTGCAATTTTTACATCTTTTTCTAAGACCTTGTTTTTTATAAAAAGAGTTTACTCTTAAAATACCTTTAAGGTTTTTTTTATTATCATTATACATGGACTTCTTAATTGAAAGAATAGAATTATAATTTTTTGAAAATTTAATTATTTTTTTTGATTTCATTTTTAAAACTTATATAGAACTTTATTCAAAACATAAAGCCTCCACAAAAAAATGGAGTCTCTGGACTTATAATTTTTCCTTACTATTTTAGTAACTTTATTTGTATCTATAAAATTTTTACATTCCCCGTAAAAAATTGCCTCTTTAAAATTATCTATTTCTCTTTTATTAGATAAAATTTTTCTAAATATTGACGGTGTTCCAATCTTATTTTTTGGTGCTATGTATTTAAATTGCTTTTTAAGTATCTTTTTTAAAATTATTTTTCCTGTTGAGGAATTAAATTTATTTTTTACTGGTAAAGAATTTATGATTTCAACAAATTTATGATCTAAAAATGGAGGTCTTACCTCTAAGCTATAATTCATCCCAATAAAATCATGGCGTTGAATTATAACGGGTATCCAATAAATTTGATCAAATTCAAGAATTTTATTTTCAATTTTATTACTTTTAAATCTAATATTTGAAATTCTTTTTTTTAATTCGTTCTTGTAACCGTAAGATATTTTTTTTTGAAAAAATATATCTATATTATTCATCTCATTTTTATATGTCTGAACTATCATTTCACTGAAGCTTATTTTTTTATTTTTAAGTAAATTTAATTGTCTCTTATATCTCTCATACCCACCAAAAATTTCATCAGAACCCTCACCATTAAAAGTAAGCTTAAAACGATCATTTTTTATTTTATTATATATCTGAAAAAGAGAAGTTGAGCTCGCGTGTGCCAATGGGTAAGGATTAAAAGTTTGCTTAGTAAACTCGTTTAGTAAATTTAGAATTTTTTTTTCATTAGGAAATATTTTTGTCAAATTATTTATATCTGACAATTTTTTTTTACTTTCATAAAAATTATATTTTTTAGCTTGGATCAAATTTTGAGAAAAAAAATTATTAATTATCTGAGAGTCTACTCCAGTTGATAAGCATAAAGAAAGTTCGGTTTCTGCTATCTTCCAGAGATTTATTACTTTATTAAACTCGTCAATTACAAGATTTTCAAGTTTTTCTTTATTGTATTTTGGCAAAAGTTTAAAAGGGTGCCAATATCTATTTTTACGAATTTTATTATCAGAAGAAATTGTTAAATAATTTGAGGCCTCAATTTTTTTTATATTTTTAAAAATTGTAGAATTATCGAAGTCCCTAGCTACTGAAAAATAATCTAAAATTTTATCATAATTAAGCGACTTGCTTGTGAATCCATTTTTTAAAATAACAGAAAAGTCTGATGTTATAATAATTGAGTTATTAGACTCATTATAAGAATAATACAGTGGCTTAATAGAAAATCTATCTACAGCTGCAAAAATTTTTTGAGATTTTAAATCAGTTATGACAAAAGAAAAAAATCCTCTTAAATAATTCACACACTTCTCTCCATACAATATAAATAAATTTAAGATAATTTCCGCCTCGTGAGAGTATTCAAGTTTGATACTTTTTAATTTGAGATCTCTTGCTAAATCTTTATAGTTAACTATCTCACCATTAAAAACAATAAAGTATCTTCCACAATTACTTTGATAAGGCTGGGAGCCATTTTTTATATTATTAATACTTAATCTTGTAAAGCCAAGTAAAAAATTTTTTCTTTTAAAGAATTTTGTTTCGTCAGGACCTCTACTATTTAGATCTTTAAGAGATAGCTTGAAAGAGTCAAATGTCTTTTTATCAAAAGAATTAGATTTATAAACTAAAATACCACACATTTTAATATTGTTGACGTTTTACATTTATTTTATTTGTTTTTTATGATAGATCGCAAAAAGTTTTCAAAAACTTCAAGCCATTATCTCCACTTTTCTCAGGATGAAACTGACAGCCTAATATTTTTTCTTTTCGAATAATTGCTGGAATTTGTAAATTAAAATATTTACAATTAGCTATAGTGTCTTCTTTTTTTTCTGTAATAGAGATAAATGAATGAACAAAATAGAAACTCGAATTATTAAAATCACTATACAATTTATTGTTTTTATTAATTTCTATCTCATTCCACCCTATATTTGGAACTTTAAGTTGAGTGCTGCTTACATCATTAATATTTTTAACATTACCTGATATCAAGTTTAAGCCATTGTGTTTTCCAAATTCATTGCTTCTAGTAAGCAAGAGCTGCATTCCTAAACATATACCAAGAAGGGGTTTTTTTTTCTCGATAGCATACTTATTAATTATCTTTTCAAGATTTTTTTTATTAAGCAGGTTCATTGCATTTCCAAAAGCTCCAACTCCAGGTAAAATTAAATGAGTAGAACTAAATATATCATTTTCGTTATCACTTATTTTTGAATTGTAGCCAATTTTTTCCAATCCTCTTTTAATACTAAGTAAATTGCCACAACCATAATCTATTATTGTAATATTTTTCATCTTAATCTAATTGTCTTATTTTAATTTTTGATCTTATAGCCTCATTCCTAATATCCGATAAAGAACAGGAATTATAGTGTAAAGCGTACGCCACAGCAATTGCATCTATTTCTGAAACTTTATTTAATTTTGACATGTCAGATGGTTTGCCAAAACCACCACTAGCAATGATCGGAATTTTTATTGACTTTGAAACTTTTGAAAATAAGTCATAGTCAAAACCTTTTCTTGTTCCTTCCATATCAACCGACGTTAATAGAATTTCACCAGCTCCTCTATTTTCACAATTTTTAACCCATTCAATTACATTTAAACCAGTTTCTTGCCTACCATTATTAGTAAATACTTCCCAATAATCTTGTTTAATTTTTTTTGCTTCAACTGAAAGTACAATAGATTGAGAACCAAATTTTTCGCTTAGTTGGTTTATTAAATTATTATTTTCAACTGCAGCTGTATTTACAGCTACTTTGTCAGCTCCAGATTTAAATGCTTTAATTGCATCATCGATGCTTCTTATTCCTCCACCAACTGTAATTGGAATAAAAATATCTTTTGAAGCTTTAGAAATAATGTCAAATAGATTGTTTCGTCCATACAAACTAGCTACAACATCCATAAATATTATTTCATCCACACCTTCATTGTAGTATTTCAAAGCGTATTTATTTGGTTCCCCCACGACTCTTAAACCTTCTAAATTAATTCCCTTTATTAAATTTTGATTTTTGATATCAAGTCTTGAAATAATTCTCATTTATTCAATTTTCTTATATTACAAAATTAAAGACTTGTTGCTATCAAGGTTTTTTAGAATATTCTTCCAACGGCCATGTATCTTTGAATCAAACTGAATATATTTTTTTCTATATTCTTCATATTTCAATGTATTTATTTTTGCCTGTTTTATTTTTTTAATAACTGATGAATTTTTATCAAAATTTTTTCCAATATGTATGAGCTGTGTTCCAAGTGCTTTTGATAATTCAATTGTAAGAACATGACTGTGATGATGATATTTTTGATAATAATCTGATGTCAAAAAAATAATAGGTTTTTTAAATAAAACCGCAATTTGACATGCAAAAGAGTTATGACATAAAACTAATTTCGTGTTTTTAATTAGTTCGCTAGTCTGATCAAAATAAAATTTATAATTTTTAATTGGTATATCATTTTCATTTCTTCTATGATGTGCCGCAATTAATATTTTATAATTTGGAAAATAATTTTTAATATGGTTTAATAAATTTCCTGTTGGTCCCCAATAATCACTTGATCTTCTGTATCTGTCTTGCGCATATCCTAGCTTATCATCAAAACTACCTTCAACTACATCATCTATAAAAACAATATTACTACTAATTTTTTTTCTCCTTTTTTTTGCTTTTAAGAAAAGTTCTAATTCTGGACTATCAACTTTTATAATGGATGTTTTTTGATTTTTTTTTTTGATTTTTTGGTAGACATTATTGTTAAAAACGAAAGACAATGATGAAGGAGTAGAACCTATTTTATTTGACAGGTATTCAAGAAACTTTTTTGAAATCATGTACGGAGCTCTTCTCAAAATTCTTAAAAAACTATTTTTTCTAAAGTACTCTATGAAATTTCCAATCGTAAAAATATCAATGTCTAGTTCAGTATTATATTCAAGAGAAATTTTTTTTCCGCCAGAGAAATAAAGAATTCTATCTATAATAGAAGCAATTAAATAATTTCCAGCAGAATTTGAATAAAAAAAGTTTTTAGGCAATTTTTTTTTTTCTTTTATTAGTTCCATGAGCGAGCTTATTTCTTTGTAATTTTTATTTTTTAAATGCCTACTTCCTTCCTTAGTAAAATCTATGTAAATTTTTTTGTTTATAAAAGGTAAAATGCTCCAATATATTATTTTCCAATTCTTGTATTTAGTATTTACGCCTAATCTTATAAAATTATGCTTTGTAAGTGGTTGGTGCACTATCATTAAAAGGACTTTTGAATTCATAAAAGATTTTTTTGAATTATTTCATCCAAACAGCTTGCCTCAGTTCCCATTTGGAACCTTTCTTCTTCCAAATATGCTCAGGTCTGAACGAGTCTACTATTTTGTGAAATTTTTTTTCATCCATGTCTAAGTATTCAAGTATTTCTTTAAAATATTTTTTTGGAAATTCTCCGTCATATTTTTTTACCAACATAACAGCTTCTTCCCTTGTAATTATTTTATTTCTAACTTCTAACGCAGCATCCTCAGTCGCTCTGCCCCTTCCAGTTTTTATAAACCAAGTGTAAAAATGTAAGTTATCAAGTTTATCATCTAGACTGGAGTATTTAGTGTAAGAGCCCTCACTCCTGTAAGGATTTACTTTAAAGTCAGAATTTTCTGAGGCGAAGTAAAAATTGCTTTGTGGGTTATAATTTAAGTAATAAGGTAAATTAAGAACAGTAAGTTTTTTAATTTCCTCTGATTTATTTCTTATAGGTAAATAAGGATGAAGATCATTTTTTGAAATACCATACTTTTCTAACTCCGACATATGAACACCCCCAAAATATAAATTTTCACTGTCAGAGTGAAATAAGTCTTTATTTTGAAAACCAGAAATATTATATAGATTTCCCCCCACACCTTTCTCAAAATACGCGTCACCATATATTATTAAATTAATTTTTTTTTCTAATGCTAATTTAGGTGCTAAATTTAATTGACCTAAAACAAAAGGTTGAAAAGGATGCAAAAGGTTAGTGAAAGCTAATTTTGTTAGTTTTCTGTGTACTAAAGGATTAGGAGTGTGTAATTCATTATCAAAACCCATATTTTGCCAAGCTTGAAAATTGTGCCAACCGATATCAGTATAAATATGTGGAGCCCATGTTACTGTAAGAGGGTTCATTTTGTATTTGTATTTAAGAATATGTGATAAATAGATACTATCTTTTCCACCACTCCCAGGTATTAAAACATCATGACTTCCGTCGTCTCTTCTGTATTTATCTAAAATTTCTATTAATTCTTTTTCTCTATCTTTCCAATTAATTGTCTTTTTTTGTTCAAAATAATTGCAAGCCCCACATATACCTTCATTAAACGATGTTCGTTGTTTAATACCATCCTTTGTATCTAAATGTTGAATCGAACCCATGAATCTCTGATTTGACTCAACACAATTTTTACAAAATTTTATCTTATCTAATTTATTACTGACCATATAATTAAGGAAAATTTTTAATTTTTGTAACCTGGCTGTTTTCTATTTTAAATATTTTATCACAAATTTCTAAACTGTTTTTTCTATGCGTAATAAAAATAATAGTTTTTTTTGACTTTAAGCTGAATAAAATACTTAATATTTTTTTTTCAGTTTCTACATCTAAAGCACTTGTGGCCTCATCAAAAACTAAAATGTCAGGGTCATTATAAAGCGCTCTACTAATTCCAATTCTTTGCTTTTCACCGCCTGAAATTTTAACTCCTCTCTCACCAACTTTTGTTTTTATACCATTGCTTTGATTTTTTAAAAATTTTGTAAGTTGAGATTGTTCTAGTGACTTATTAATATTATCTAAAGATATTTCATTATTATTTTTACCGAAAGCAATATTTTTCAATATTGTGTCGTCTAATAAATATAAATTTTGAGGTACATAACCAAATTTTTTTCTCCAAGAACTCATACCTTCATTAATATTTTCACCATCAGATTTAATTTTGCCATTTGTAGGTTGTATTAAACCGATAAGTAAATCTACCAACGTGCTTTTTCCACTACCTGTTTCACCAATAATACCTACAAATTCATTTTTTTTAATTTTCAAATTTACATTTTTTAAAATAACTTTTTTATTTTTTGGGTGAAAAAAAGAAACATCTTCAAAGTCGATTTCATTTTTAAAAGTTAATTTTTTTTCAGTTGCGGTGTCTTTGGAGAAATTTTTTAAATATAAATCGGAATAAAGACTATCACAAGCTGGTTCGGAAAATTTGATATGTTGTAATGATGCAAGAATCTTGTTTATTGAAGGTATTATTCTAACGGACGAAACTAAAAAAATACCCATAGTGCTCATAATAGTTTTAACGATGTTTTTGGAATATTAGAAAAGCTTAATCGTCAAATTTTGAAAAATTATAAAGTCGACTTAATGTTTGTTTGGAATAAACAAGTTGGAGAAAAGTACAAAAAATTTTTTGACACAAATTATATTATATCAGGCTCAGTTTTGAGTAATTCAATAGTTAAGAAAAATTTAAAAAAAGACAATTGTTTGATTTATATTTCAAATTTCCGAACAATGCATCTTAAAAAAAATGATTTCGCTTGTAAAAATATTACTT
>CACKFY010000014.1 GCA_902599495.1 uncultured Pelagibacteraceae bacterium
CTGCTGTTGATTTTAGAGGTAATAATATGACCAATTTTGAAAGCTTAGAAAAAAATTCAATCGATTTATATGCTGCAACAAAAAGTCTTTATTTACAGGATAGATCGAAAAAAATACAAAATTCCAAGACTTCAGACGAAGAATCTTGGGGTGAATTAGATAAATAAAAAATTTTTTCGATGAAAAGGAAACTATTTTTTACAATAATTATTTGCTTACATTTTACTTCCCTTTTTGCAGTTTCATATAATTCAGAGCCAAAGATATTCATTCAGGAATTAGTTGATGATGCAGTCAAAACTTTGAGTGATAAGTCAATATCAGTTGAAGAAAAGAATGAAACAATAGAAAAGATAGCCAAAGAAAATGTAGATATAAATGCTCTTGGTCTTTATACTTTAGGAAGTATAAGGAAAAACTTAGATAAAGAAACTATTGCAGAGTATCAAAATATTTTTGAAAAATATTTTTTAAAAAGTCTCACTTCGAGATTAACAGATTACTCTTCCCAAAAATTTGAAGTCATAAAATCTGATCAGAAAAGTGCTAATTATACAATAGTGAACTCAAAAATTGCCGAGACAGTGAAATCTCCAGAGATAAAGATTGATTGGAGAGTGTATACAAAAAATCCTCAAAAACCATTAATAAGAGACTTAATTGTTGAAGGCCTTAGTCTTGCAAAAACTCAAAAAGAAGAGTTTGCATCAATTCTAAATTCTAATAATAATGACGTTAAAGTTTTAATAAAAAAATTAGAAGAATTTGTATTAAATTAGTCTTTGGTGGGCCCGCCAGGACTCGAACCTGGGACCAATACATTATGAGTGTACTGCTCTAACCAACTGAGCTACAGGCCCTTCTTAAATCAAGGTTTTATAACATTAAAAAAGTTTATCAAGCACCAATTTTTATATTTTGTTTCCATTTGTTTCCTTTTGTAATTGCATTTGTTGGTAAATCCGTTGGTAAGTAATTTTTAAGCTTTTAATTTTTCTTTTTCCTATCATTTAAAATAGATTCTATTGTATCAGAGGAATGGTAACCAAAATAAAGATCTCTATCTAATTTTTTATACTTCGTCCAATTTTTACCTTCTAGATCGTATTGATTTTTAATTTTATCATTTTTCTTTTTGCATTTATTTAAAAAAGCTAAAGCTGGTTTTTTTAAAGCTTTATCAATCTTAATTAAGTCTTTAGTGGGGTAATCTTCTGGAGCATCACTTGTTTTAATATTTTTAAGTTTTTTCATTTTTAATACAGAAATTAAATTTTTAACTTTTGATCCGTTTGGATCAAAAAAATTAATAATTAATTTTTCTAATTTTTTTAATTTTTCAAATATTTTTACATCAAAAACAGTTGGATTTGGCCCTTTACCATATGTGAATTTTTTTCCTGTTATATTATCAATATAGTTTGCTTTATCTCCACTGTAGGCAGGATCAATAACTTTACTACCATCATCTCTTAGAGAAGTATAAAAATTTATATATTTTAAATTTTTAAATCTTTTGCAAACATATTTATATAAATCATATAATTTTGGTTTATTTTCAACATTAATAGATAGGGCTAAGTTTTCTAAATTTATATTTAAATTATTTAAAAATAATTCATTATTAAAACTAATACCATCAACAGTAAAATGAGACACATCTAAATTAATTCTTTTTAAATTTTTAAATTTTTTGAGGAAACTAAAAGATTTATGATCAACTTCTTTTCTTGGATCTGCGTCAAATGAATGGAAATTAATTTTTTCCACATTTTTTAATTCGATACATTTTGATAAATCTTTATAATCGTATCCACCCAGATGAACTTGATTTAAAGTTTTTATCTTTCCAATACCATCAAAATTAATTTTAGCTTGTTGATTTTTATACTTGTTTTTTTTATCAATACATTCTGCATTAAGATTGGTGATTGCTAGTGTTTTTAATTTTGGTAAGTTTTTAAATCCACTATATGTAATTTGTTTTTCATTTTCCTTTGAGTATACAACATCTTCTTTTTTAGCCCCTTCCCAAATATTAATATTACTGTTTTCATTTAGTCTATGATCTATGTCTAAATTCTGCAAATTAGGCATGTATGGTATACTTAAATCGGTATCTAAAACTTTATATAATGTTAATTTTTTTAACTGTGATACTTCAACTTGTTTTATAAAATCATCAAATTTTAATTTTCCGCCACCACTGATATGAATTTGTTCTGGTTTATTAAATTTTACTGAATTTGGTATTATAAATTTATCATTTTGTTTGTATAACCTATCAAAACCTTCATTATCATCATAAACACTTTGTGCAAAATAAAAGTAATTTTTAATATTATTAAATATAACTTTTTTATTTTTCTTTAAATAAGACTCTTTTACGAAAGTAATTGTATTATCACCTTCCCAATCATTTTTAAAAGCATCAACTATGTAATTTCCTTCCTCACTCCAAGAAAAGTTATCAATAAATCTTGACCAGAATTCACTAAAGTTTTTGTCTCCACTTTCAAAACTAATAGGGATAGTTCCTGCATTTCTTTTTAACTCCATCATTTCAAACATCGACTTTGTCAAAACTTCAATATCGTCAAAATTCTTATCATTCTGGTAATCATGATCCCCTATTACAATGATCCCAATTACTCTATCTTTTAAATAGTTCGAAATTATTTCATTAATTTTCTTATCATCAATTTGAGGTATAGTAATTCTATTTCCAATTTTAGAATTTTTTTTGAGTGCTTTAACTAAAAAAACAATTAAATATTTTTCAAAATCATTTTTAGACTCGTCAAATTTAATTATAATTTCTAAATTTTTATTATCTTCAGTCCACTTTGCAATGGTATCTCCAAAAACCTCATTTTGCCAACTTCCCCATGATCCATCCATCTCTCCATAGCCATCAACTTTTACTCCATCAAATTCAAAAATAACTTTTTTAAGTTTTCTATTTTTCTTAACATGATCCTCAATAGGTTTAAGAGTATCATTATAAAAGTTTTCACTTCTAAAAAACTGATAGGCTGGTTTTATAGTTATTTCTTCAATTTGTTGATTCAATACATCATTTAAAAAACCTCCTCCATTTTTTTTATCTTCAAGACTTGCAAAATAATTTAATGAAATTGTATCTTTTTCCTGAGAAATTAATTTTTCTTCATAAAATTCTTCTATTTTATTTACTAATATTAATTTTTTTATTTTTACTGAAGTAGAAGAGATGGGCTTATCATATACATTTTTTAAAGTACTTTTATTAATTCCATTTACTTTAACAAAGGTATCTTTAGTTAATTTTAAAGCTGCGTCTAAAAATCTTGTACCAGCTAATTCGTTTGCTTGTTTAAAATTATAACCATATATCCAAATATCTTTAATATTAGAATTTTTACATAAACCATTTATGGTTTCATAAAAATCTTCAAAGCCCAATTCATAATTAAATAATGTTCCCTCTTTTTGTTCATAATCAAAATAATTATACAGGCTTAACTTTTCTAATGATTTAAATTTTTCAAAATTTGGAAATTGATAAATATTTGGAAGGTCACTTGAAATAAACCAAACTTTTTCATTCCCATACCCTTTATGATTAGGGAAATTTTCATCACCTTTTTTCCAATCTTCTCTGAAATCTATTCTAAAAAATTTAAGTTTTTTTAAAAAAAGATTTTTTGGAAATCTAGATTTATCTGGTCTAGCAATTCTAGAACTATCGTCTATTTCGAATTCTTCTAAATTTTGTAGGGAATAGAGATTTTTAAAAAAGTTTTCCGCAGTTGCAAAATTAATATCACAAGAAACTAATTTTAGTTTTTTAAGTTTTTTTAGTTTTGAAAGCCCATTCCAATTTTTAATATCTTTGAAATTATTAAGTTCAAGCTGCTCAACAAAGCTAATTTTTTCTAATTCTTTAAGATTTTCAGTGTTTCTTAAGTCAACTTTATCAATTGAAATAGCTTTTGTTTTTTTATTAATTAGCTCTCTCAGATAAGGACTTTCCCTAAATTTTTTATCAAAGAAAGTTTGTCCCTTGGAGTTCCTATTTAAGTAACAATTTTCTAAACCTTCAACAACTACATATACACTTTCCCATTGATATCCATCTTCATCATCCTCATCTTTTAACGTATGTAAATAACAAGGATATTTGCCATTTCTAACTGGAATAGTTGCTGACTCTTTTAACGATGGTTCAGACTTTAACTTAAAACCGTCAAAAAAGGTTTCTTGGATATAGGGTAATCCTGGCGTTTCAACATATAATTTATTACTACCAAATTTTTCTTCATCCTTTTTTTTATCAGAAGTTGGTGATTTTTTTTTTTGAGGCTCTAAATCTCTTACTATTCCTTGAATTAAATTTTCAAATTGAGATTTTCTTATTTTATGTACCTCTTCAAAATTATTACCAAACAAAATTTGATTTTGTTTTTTTAATATCTGTAATGCTTTTGGCAATCTTTTGACTAAATAATTTGCTGAAATTTTTTCATCATTTATTTTAATTTCAATATTATCTCTATAGTCTTTTTCCTCTTTAATGTATTTCTCAAATATATATTTTGTAGGATAACAATTTTCATCAAGTAAATTGCTTAAAAATTCTACGTACCTTAGTTTTTTGAAATTACTGATATTGACAATTTTTTCGTTATGTATTTTTGAAGATTTAAATGATGAGGTAGAGGATACTTCTTTGTTGCCATAATTAAATATAAATAGACCTATGGGATAGTTATTTTGATAAATCTTATCTACTTTAAAGTATTTTTCACTAAGAGACTCAACAACAAAATCATGATGTTCAAATCCAAAATGCCCACCATGGTCTGCAATAGCAATCGCACCTGATTTAATTTCCATATCAAAAAGCTTCAGTCTTTTATTTTTGTTATTTCCTTTTAAAAAAAATTGGTCATTTAAATCTGACTTATTCCAGCTCCAAGATATTAATTTTCTAGTTTTTTCATTATCATAATCATAATTTCCACTATTGGTGCTTGCAAAAACTTTTCTAACTTTATTATTTTTATCAACACCCACCCATACTGGATAAATACCATCTGCAGAATTTCCAACCGAGATTGAATTATATTTTTTTGTGTTAATTTTTTTTAAATTTTCAATAATATCATCACAGTGAGTATCAATAGAATTAGATAGATTTTCACATAAATCAGTGACAACTACTGTTGCAGCATCCACTAGTGTGCTTGTTACATGATAGACGTCTGTAATTGGAAATGGATCTTTATTTTTTTTTTGCATTTGAAATTTTAATTGTCATAAAGATAGCATTTGTTGGTAAATAATTGGTAAATAAATTTGAATAAAAATATCATTAAATTAATGTTGATATACTTGATTTTTAGTATCTAAAATAATGAGCAAGAAATTATGAGTGTACTGCTCTAACCAACTGAGCTACAGGCCCATTACTATCTTTTACATTAGAAAGAATTATTTTTCTAGGAAACTTTTGAGTTGTTTTGATCTGCTTGGGTGCTTTAGTTTCCTTAGTGCTTTTGCTTCTATTTGTCTTATTCTTTCTCTTGTAACTGAGAACTGTAAACCGACCTCTTCTAATGTATGATCAGTGTTCATTCCTATACCAAATCTCATTCTTAAAACTCTTTCTTCTCTAGGTGTTAATGATGCTAAAATCTTTGTTGTAGACTCACTTAGATTTGACTGAATCGCTGTATCTAAAGGTTGCAGAGCATTTTTATCTTCAATAAAATCTCCTAAACTACTATCTTCCTCATCCCCGACGGGAGTTTCTAATGAAACCGGTTCTTTAGCAATCTTTAAAACTTTTCTAACTTTTTCTAAAGGCATCGCTAATTTTTTTGCAAGCTCCTCTGGAGTAGGCTCCCTACCAAATTCACTCATAATTTGGCGTTGAGTTCTCACAATTTTATTTATTGTCTCAATCATATGCACTGGTATTCGTATAGTCCTAGCTTGATCAGCAATGGATCTGGTTATCGCTTGTCTTATCCACCATGTTGCGTAAGTAGAAAATTTATAACCTCTTCTATATTCGAATTTATCTACTGCTTTCATCAAACCAATATTGCCCTCTTGGATTAAATCTAAAAACTGCAAACCTCTATTGGTGTATTTCTTTGCTATTGAGATTACTAATCTTAAGTTGGCTTCAACCATTTCTTTTTTAGCAACTCTTGACTCTCTTTCTCCTTTTTGAATTCTACTAACTAATCTTTTAAACTCTCCAACTGACAGCCCAATTTTTTTACTGAATTCAACTAATCTATCTCTAATTTCAGCAAAATCTTTTTTAAACTTCTTAAAGAAAGCTTTCCAAACAGGGTTTTGATTTAAAAAGGACTCGAATTTCGGGTTTATCTCGTTTCCAATATAATATTTTAAAAATTCTTCTCTTGATATTTTATTATCCATAGCTAAACGCATCAAAACACCCTCTAAAGAAACAATTTTTTTATTTTCTTTGTAATGTGATTGTACAAGTTCTTCCACAACATTTGGTGCTAGTTGTAAATTTTTAAAGTTATCTACTAAAATTAATTGTATCTTTTTAAAATTTTTATTTTTTGAAACTGAAAGCTCTTTTCCAGAAAGAATACATTCTAAATTTTCTTTTTGATATTTTTGTAACTTCAGATAATTTTTATTTAGTGATTCTAGCAGTTTTAATATCTTTGGCTTAATTTCCTCTTCCATTTTCGCTAACGATAAATTGAATTCATCCTCTTCTGAAACTTCTACTTTTTCTTCAGGATTTTTTTCTTCATTTTCATCTTTTGTTTTAATCTTTTTTTCTGTTTCCTTTTTATTTTTTATTTCATCATCATCTGAAGTTTCAAAGTCTTCGTATGTTGAATCAATATCAATTATATCTCTTACTAACATTTCTTGATTTTCAATTTTATCTCTCCACTCTGATATTTTTTTTCCAACTATAGGGCTTTGTGTAAGGGCATTTATCATAACGTCTTTTCCAGCTTCTATCCTTTTTGCAATAGCGATCTCTCCCTCTCGAGATAACAACTCAACACCACCCATTTCTCTAAGATACATTCTAATAGGATCATCGCTCTTTTCCGAAGTTTTCTCTTCGACGTTAGTATTTGCTTCTTTCTTTTTATTTGATTGAAATTCTGATTTTTTTGAGACTAAAGTTATTTTATTGTCAGCGATTATTAAAAATGCACGTTCTGTATTTTCAAAAGATCCACCTCTTTTACCTAGTGATTTACCCAATTCTTCATATGTTATAAATCCACGGTTTTTTCCTTTTTCAAGGATTCTTTCAAATGATTTTGTTATTAATTTTTCACCCATAAGCAGAAGTAAGCAGTGAAGTATATATAAACACTAAAAATTAAAAATCTATCCTTAATTAATCCCTATTTATTTGACTTTTAAGCTTAAGAAGCTCAGAGAAAGCTTTTTCTTCTAAATTATTTATTAGTTTCTTTTCTAGAGATTCTATTTTCTTTTTCTGCTCATTTTCCTCAAGATCATAAATCAAATCATCATAAATTTCTTTTATTTGATTATAATTCTTTTTTTTGAGTATTGTTCTTAAATTTGAATTTTCATTAATATCTTTTACTAGATTTGGTTGAGTCTTAATAGCTTCTTTTTCTATATCTTTTTCTTTAATACCAGATTTTATAAGATCTATTAATTCATTTTTAAATTTTTCATTTTCGTTGTTTGAAAAGGAAATATTTTCTATTTTACTTAATTGATTTTTTATAGACCCACTATAAAAAATAATAATGTGTAAAATAGAAAATTCTATTAAATTTTCTCTTGTGAGATCTTTTTTTCGTAAATGAATTTTTTTTGTTTCGTTCAAAACCTTCGACTCTACGCGATTTTTAAAATAAGGATAAAGTTTTGTATTTACATTTGGTGTCAAAGTATTAATTTTATTTAAAAAATCCTCTAATATATATTTTTTTAAAGTATTATCCTTTATAAACGAACATAATTTTCGCATTTGTTTTTCAAATTTTGTAATCTCGAAAGGATTATTTTTGTTAATTTTACTTACATAAGAATCCCAAATGAAAGATTGAATTATTAATTTTTTTTCTAAGATTTTTAAAAAACCAGATTTACCTTTATCTTTAATAATATCATCTGGATCTTTACCTTTATCTAAAATTGAGAAGAAAATTTTGCTTTCCTCGTTTATTAATGGAAATAATCTTTCGGCTATTCTGATCGCTGCTTGTTGACCACTATTATCTCCATCTAAACATATAATTGGATTAGAAAAAAATTTCCAAATTAAGTTTATTTGATTTTCAGTTATGGCAGTGCCAGAATTTGATATTACATTTTTAATACCGTTAGAGTATAAGGATATTACATCCATATATCCTTCCACAATTACCACTTCTTTAGTAGAGCCCCTTTCCTCTTTAGCAAAATTTAGATTAAATAATTGACGTCCCTTTTTGTAAAATTCTGTCTCTGGTGAATTTATATATTTTGCAAGATTATTGTTATTAATAATTCTTCCTCCAAAAGCAATAACATCATCTGAGAGATTATATATTGGAAAAATTATTCTGTTGGAAAATCTATCTACCAATTTTTTATTTTTCTCAATAATATAATAAAGACCTGTGAGTTTTATATCTTCTAAAGAAAATTTTTTAGAAAGTTGTTCAATAAAATTGTTATTTTTTGGTACAAATCCAAGTCGGAACTTTTTAATTATTTCATCTGTAAGACCTCTTTTCTTAAGATAGTCCAAAGCAAAAAAATTTTTTTTTTCAAACAATTGATTATGAAAAAATTCATTATAGACTTTTATAATATTTTTGTATTTATCAAATCTTTCCTGCTTTTCTTTATCATATTTTGAAAATTTATATATTTGCATTCCAGCTTCAGAAGCTAAAGTTTTAACTGCTTCTCCGAACCTAAGAGATTTCGTTTTCATTAAAAAATCAAAAATGTTTCCGTGTTCTCCTGTGCTAAAACAATGATAAAAACCTTTATCATCATTTACGGTAAAAGAAGGAGTTTTTTCATTTTTAAAAGGAGATAACCCTATAAACTCTTTACCTCTTTTTTTTAATTGAACATATTTTCCAACCACTTGTGAAACTTTTAATCTTAATTTAATTTCTTCCAAATATTCTTTGGGATATTTCATTATCATTTGAGTATTTCTTTAATTAACTTGCTTACTTTAGAAAAATCTAAAACATCTCCAAAATCCTTTTTAAGAATTCCCATAATCTTTCCCATATCCTTAATTGAAGAAGCGCCAACTTGCTTAATAACTTTTTGACAAACAGTTTTTATCTCTTCTTCACTCATCTGCTTTGGTAAAAATTCGTTTATTATAGAAATTTCTTCCTGCTCCTTTTTGAGCAAATCATCTCTTCCTGCTTTTTTGTAAGCTTCGCACGAATCATTTCTTTGTTTAGTCATTTTTTTTAAAATTGAGATGATTTCCTGATCTTTTAAATCTTGCTCTTTTATCTTTGAGGCAATTTTAAAATCTTTTATTGCAGAAATTATTAGCCTGAGCGTTGGAAATACTGTTTTGTCTTTATTTTTAAGACTTTGGTTTAATTTTTCCTCAATTTTTTTTTCTAGGGACATTTTTTTTCTTAAGTTTAATCACAAATTATATTTAAAATAAAAAGATCTTTCTTGACGATTTTTAAAGTTTTTCATATGTTTCGCAAAATCATGTTTATAAGTTTTTTACTTTAACTCATGAGTTGTATTTGAAACAGATTTATCAAAATATATACTCAAAAAACAATCTTAAAAAGATCAATGGTACCGCTATTCTAGTTCTTGAAAATGGAAAATTCTTTAAAGGTTTTGGTTTAGGGTATGAGGGTTCTGCCACTGGCGAAGTTTGTTTCAATACTTCAATTACCGGATATCAAGAAATAATTTCAGATCCGTCATACGCTGAACAAATAATTAATTTTACATTTCCACACGTCGGCAATGTAGGAACAAATAAAGAAGATCATGAGTCTGATAAAGTCTGGACAAAAGGTGTAATTTTAAATTCTGAAATTACAAGTCCCTCAAATTATCGTTCATTAAAACATCTCGATTTTTGGCTAAAAAAAAACAGAATAGTTGGCATCACTGGTATCGACACAAGAAGTTTGACTAACTTTATTAGAGATAAAGGAGCGCCAAAAGGTACGATATCCTTTTTAAAAAATGGAAAATTTAATATTAGAAACATTCTTAAAATAACTAGAAAATGGACTGGTTTAAAAAATTTAGATCTAGCTAAGCAGGTTACTACTAAAAGAAACTATATATGGAATGACTTCAAAACATGGAAAAAAGGAGAAGGTTTTATAAAAAATAAAAAAAAATTATTACATGTAGTAGCGATTGATTATGGAATTAAAAAGAATATTTTAAGATATTTTTCTGATTTTAATTGTAAAGTGACAATTGTTTCTTGTAAAACAAGTGCCAAGGAAATTTTAAAGTTAAAACCTAATGGAATTTTTTTATCAAATGGTCCTGGCGACCCTGCTGCAACTGGAAAATATGCTATTCCTATTATTAAAGAATTTATAGAAAATAAACTTCCTATATTTGGAATTTGTCTTGGCCACCAATTACTTGGTTTAGCTTTAGGAGCAAAAACTAAAAAAATGAGTTTAGGTCATAGAGGCGCTAATCACCCTGTAAAAAATATGATAAAAGGAAACGTTGAGATAACAAGTCAAAATCATGGTTTTGAAATTGTTAAACAAAGTTTACCAAGAAATATTCAAATAACACATCAATCACTTTTTGATAAAAGTATTGAGGGAATAAAACTTAAATCTAAACCAGTATTTTCAGTTCAGTATCACCCAGAATCTAATCCGGGGCCGCAAGACAGTGTTTATTTGTTTGAACAATTTATTAAGAGTATGAAAAAAAATGCCAAAAAGAAAAGACATTAAAAAAATTTTAGTCGTTGGAGCAGGACCAATTATTATTGGTCAAGCATGTGAATTTGATTATTCAGGTACTCAAGCTTGTAAAGCTTTAAAAGATGAGGGGTATAAAGTAATTCTAATTAATTCAAATCCAGCAACAATTATGACTGATCCTAACATTGCTGATAAAACTTATATAGAGCCAATTACATTGGAGGTTCTTGAAAAAATTCTAATTAAAGAAAAGCCTGATGCTATCTTACCAACTATGGGAGGGCAAACTGCACTTAATTTAGCAATGGAAGCTGAAAAAAAAGGAATACTTAAGAAATATAAAATAGAATTAATAGGTGCGAACTCAAAAGCAATTTCAAATGCTGAAGATAGGAAAAAATTTAGAAAAAATATGATTGAAATCGGACTAGACTTACCAAAATCTAAAATCCTAAATAATTTTAATCAAGCAGATAAGGTATTAAAACAAATAGGATTACCTGCAATTATAAGACCGGCCTTTACCTTAGGAGGACTTGGAGGAGGAATTGCTAAAAATAAAAAAGAATTTTTTAAAATAGCAAAAAATGGTCTTCATGAGTCTCCGGTAAATCAGATTTTAGTTGAGGAATGTTTAGAAGGTTGGAAAGAATTTGAAATGGAAGTTGTCAGAGACAAAAAAGATAATTGTATTATCATTTGCTCAATAGAAAATTTAGACCCGATGGGAATTCATACGGGAGACTCCATTACAATAGCTCCAGCACTTACTTTAACTGATAAAGAATATCAGGTAATGAGAAACGCTTCTATAGCCTGTTTAAGAAAAATTGGAGTAGAAACTGGTGGCTCAAATGTTCAATTTGCTATTAATCCAAAAAATGGAAGAATGGTAATTATTGAAATGAATCCAAGGGTGTCAAGATCTTCAGCCTTGGCTTCTAAAGCAACTGGTTTTCCAATCGCAAAAGTAGCAGCAAAATTAGCAGTTGGATACACTTTAGATGAATTAAAGAATGAAATTACAAAAGTTACACCGGCCTCTTTTGAGCCTACAATTGATTACGTTGTAACGAAAATTCCAAGATTTACCTTTGAAAAGTTTTCAACTTCTGCAGCAATTTTAGGGACATCTATGAAATCTGTTGGTGAAGCCATGGCAATTGGAAGGAATTTTAAGGAATCATTACAAAAAGCTTTGGTTTCACTTGAAACAGGTTTTTCAGGTCTGGATCAAATATTTAATTTAAGTACAAAAAAAATAGAAAAAAAACTTAGAGAAAATATTCCAAATAAAATTTTGCTTGTAGGAGAGGCGATAAGGAAAAAAATCAATTTAAATAAAATACATAAACTCTCAAAAATTGACCCCTGGTTTTTAAACCAGATTAAAGAAATTATTGATAATGAGATTAAAATTAAGAAAAATGGTCTACCAAAAACATTTAATGAATTTAATTATATCAAATCAATTGGATTTTCTGATAAAAAATTGTCAGAACTTACAAAATATTCAGAGACATTTATCAGAAAAAGAAGAGAGGTATTAAAAGTTTTACCAGTTTATAAAAAAGTAGATACTTGTGCTGCTGAATTTAAATCTTTCACTCCTTATATGTATTCAACTTATCAAAGAAATTTTTCTTTAAAATCTGAGTGTGAGGCTAATCCTTCAAAAAGAAAAAAGATAATCATTCTTGGAGGGGGACCAAATAGAATAGGTCAAGGAATAGAATTTGATTATTGTTGCTGCCAAGCCAGTTTTGCGCTCAAAGAAGCTAAATACGAAACGATAATGGTTAATTGTAATCCAGAGACCGTGTCAACAGATTATGATACTAGTGATAGATTATATTTTGAGCCATTGATTGATGAATATGTTTTTAACATTATTAAAATAGAAAAATCTCATGGTAGTTTGAAAGGTGTAATTACTCAATTTGGTGGACAAACACCAATTAAACTAGCTAAATTTTTACATGAAAACAAGCTTCCAATTTTAGGAACTCAATATTCTTCAATTGACCTTGCAGAAGATAGAGATAGATTTAGAGGTCTCTTAAAAAAATTAAATCTTAAACAAGCCGAAAGTGGTATTGCAAAAAATTTTTCGCAAGCTATTAAAATTGCAGAAAAAATTGGTTTGCCCTTAATGGTAAGGCCGTCTTATGTTTTAGGTGGAAGAGCCATGGAAATAGTTTATGAAAAAAGACAGCTTAAAGATTTTGTTAAAGAGGCCTTTAAGGTAGCAGAAAAAAATCCAATTCTAATTGATAAATTTATTGATAATGCGATGGAGGTAGACGTTGATGCAATTTCTGATGGTAAAAATGTTTTTGTAGCAGGTATAATGCAGCATATAGAGGAAGCTGGAATTCATTCTGGTGACTCGGCTTGCAGTTTACCGCCAGTGTCTATTAAACCTTTTTTAATAAAAGAAATTGAAAATCAAACAAAAAAATTGGCTTTAGCACTGAGGGTAAAAGGTTTTATGAATGTACAATACGCTATTAAAAATGACCAGATATACGTTATTGAAGTTAACCCTAGAGCAAGTAGAACAGTTCCATTTGTTTCTAAGGCAAAAAATTTACCGTTAGCTAAGATAGCTTCAAGAGTGATGGCTGGAGATAAATTGTCTAAATTCAATCTAAAAAGTAAAACTAAAAATATGTTTGCGGTCAAAGAAGCTGTATTTCCTTTTAACAAATTTCCGAATAGTGATCTTTTACTAGGGCCGGAAATGAAATCTACAGGTGAAGTTATGGGTTTCGATAAAAATTTTGGAATGGCGTTTGCTAAAAGTCAAATCGCTGCTTCTAATTCCCTTCCTAAAAGCGGCTTAGCTTTTATATCTTTAAAGAACAGCCATAAAGAAGAGGGTGTACAATTAGCTAAGCAATTAATTAAATTAAATTTTAAACTTTGCGGAACTAGAGGAACTGCTGATTATATTAATCAACACGGTATACAATGTAGAAAAATAAATAAGGTGAATCAAGGATCTCCTCATATTGTCGATGTTCTTAATGCAAAAAAAATTGCTATAGTTATAAATACTGGAGGTGGAAATAGCGAAACTCAATTAAGTGATGCTGTGGCTTTAAGGAGAGCTACTTTAGCTAATAAAGTTCCGTACTGTACCAATATGTCAACTGCTAAAGTTTGTTTGGAGGGGATAAAGTCTTTGAAGTACAAAGATATTAACGTAATTTCTTTACAAGATATTTAGTTATTGACTTTCCAATCAGTCTTAAAAGTTACATAGTTAATCTGAATGCATCTTCTTTCTTTTTTAATCTCTTTTTTTTCCATACCATGCCAAGTATTTGGTCCACTAGTGAAAAAGTATCCATAATTATGTTTATAAGGAACAGTTTTAACTTTATTTAATTTTTCATCATAAAAGTCTGTTCCTAAATTTTCTGACTCATTATGTAAATTTACAAAAACAATTGATGACATTAATTTTTCTTCAATATCGCAGTGTGGTTTTAACCAAAAACCCTCACGGTCACAAATAACTTCTAGTCTTACATAAGAATTGCTAAGATCTTTACCTATTAAAGATCCTATTTTTTTGTAAACTTCGGGTGATCTTAATTCTTCAATAAATTTTGCTAAATTAGGAAATTGATTAGAATTTTCTTTTGTAACATAACATCTTAATTTTTTTGCTTTTCCACCATCTTTAATTCCTGCTCGAAAAGTTCCTTCACCTCCATCTAAAGCCCTAGTACCATCATAATTTAAATTTTGTTTTCTTGGATCAGCAATTTCAGCATTACTAATCTCATCTATAGCGCTTTGAGTTAATGGCTGATTTATTTCAAAATGTTTAAAGGGATTTCTAAATAATTTTGTTCTTGTCTCAAGTGATTTAAATAATTCCATTTTTTTTTATCTTTTCATTAATTATCGGTGATATTCTATTTACCTCATCTAGTCTATCATAAGACCACAAATCAATTTTATCTGTCAAATCTTTTATAATATTTAATTGCTTAAATTGGGAGAAAAATTTTTGAAATCTTTGATTATTTTTTTTGGCATTCATTTGAGCAACATATATGGGTTTTCCCGTGATAGCAGCTTCAGAAATCATAGACGTAGAGTCGCAAGTAACAACAATATAGTCAGAGATAGAAAGTGCAGACAAATAAGCTTTTTTATCAACTTCTTTAATTACCATATGATCATGTCCAAATGAATTAAAAGCTTTTTTTATAATATCAGAAGGAGTTCTATAAGATGGCACAACAATCATTTTATATTTATCTCTAGTAAAAATAGTTTTTATTCTATTAAATAAAAAATCTATCTCTTTATATGAAAAGTTATAATACTTATTAGGCCCACCAAGAATAAAGGCAATTATTTTTTTATTTTCCTTATCAATTTTTAAATAATTTTTTTCTCTTAAAATTTCTTTATCAGTTAAATAGTGGATCGCACCAGTTGTTTTTATTACATTGTTCCCCTCTAAATCGTCATGCTCAGGACATACGATTAAATCAAATTTATCTATTGAAACTTTTGGGTCTTGAATATGTATTGTAAAAATTTTGTCTTTATATTTTTTTTTTAAAGCAATTGATGGAATAACGCTTTTTCTCCCACAAGAAATTACTACTTTCGAATCAAAAATAAATTTAGACTCAAGAATGTTAAGGGTTGGGGGGGTTAAAAACGGTGGTATAAATTCCCAAAATTTTTTAAGTTTAATTTCCTGGTTTTTATAGTTTAAATTCAAAGCTTTAGCCAAGCCTTCAACCTGGCTAATCATGCCGTGCATACCTTGCGTTAAAAGGAGTGCTTTTAATTTTGACATTTGTTACTATATACCTTCATTAGAATGAATAATAAATCACCTAAACATACAAAAGTGTTGATTCTTGGATCTGGACCAGCCGGCTATACAGCTGCAATATATGCTGCTAGAGCCCTACTTAAACCAATATTGGTTTTTGGATCTGAGCCAGGTGGACAACTTACAACAACAACAGATGTTGAGAATTTTCCTGGTTTTGCAAAAGTGATTCAAGGACCTTGGTTAATGGAAGAGATGAAGGGCCAAGCTAAAGCTGTTGGTACTGAAATGATACAGGATCATATTAAAAAAGTTGATCTTTCAAAAAAACCATTTTCAGCTCATGGTGATAGTGGCCAAATTTATACTGCAGATAGCATTATTATTTCTACGGGCGCTCAAGCAAGATGGTTAAATTTAGAGTCTGAACAAAAGTTTAGAGGATTTGGAGTGTCTGCTTGTGCAACATGTGATGGTTTTTTCTTTAAAGAAAAAGAAGTTGCAGTAGTTGGGGGAGGAAATGCTGCAGTAGAGGAAGCGATGTTTTTAACTAAATTTGCCTCTAAAGTTCATCTAATACATAGAAGAAATGAATTAAGGGCTGAAAAATTATTACAAGAAAAGCTTAAAGCTAACAAAAAAATTCAAATTATTTGGGATAATGTTGTTGAAGAAGTTAAGGGAACAGACGAGCCCAAAGGAGTTAATGGAATTAAAATAAAAAATGTGAAAACTAATAAAATATCTGATCTTAAAGTTGATGGTTTATTCATAGCAATAGGCCATGACCCAGCAACATCTTTGTTTAAAGATCAATTAAAAATGGATAAAGAGGGTTATTTGATCACTAAACCAGACTCAACTATAACAAATGTTCCAGGAGTATTTGCTGCTGGAGATGTGAAAGATAAAATTTTTAGGCAAGCAGTAACTGCTGCTGGTATGGGTTGTATGGCTGCGCTAGAAGCTGAAAAGCATTTGTCAAGTAAATAAAAGTGAAAAACAATCTACATGTATTTTTGGGTTCTACAGTTGCTGATGCAGCTGCAAGACCTTTGCATTGGGTATATAATCAAAAAAAATTACGAACTTATATTAAAGGAAAAAAAGATTTCACTTTTTTAAAGAGAAATAAGAGTCCTTTTTATAACATTAAGACTGGCAAAGTTTCTGGTTACAATGATATTGGTCAGGTAATGTTCAAAACTTTAATTGAAGGACATGAAAATATTGAAAAAAGATTTAAAAAAAACATTCTTATAAATTTTGGTCCTGGAAGCATATATTGGAAAAATTATAATCTAAGAGCAAAATATAGAAAGGTTAGAGACTGGCGTGGGATAATTAAAGGTCCTTGGATACATCAAAATATAATCGAAACAGTTCAAAATATAAAAAAGGACAAAAAATTGACGGGTGGAAGAAAAGTAAATGAGTCGGATGGTTTCTGTGCTGCACTACCTTACTTTTTATATGGTTATGGTTTTAAAAATTTAAAAAAAATTATTTCGTTGGTCACAGTTTCAAAAATTAGTATAAAATATGCTTTAGCTAAATTTCATTTAATAGATTTGGCTCTCAAAGGTTCAAAAGATCCTATAAAAGAATTTACTTCAAAATATAAAAATAATACATATTTTAAAAACATTATTAAGAACATTAATAAAATAAAGAAATTAAAAAAAAAACCTCATCCACAAGTAGTAAAAAAACTTGGAATGGCTTGTAGTTATCCCGGTACTTTTGAGAGTTCTGTTCATTCTATTTTAACCTCTTCTAATTATAAAAGCGCTGTTTTGAAAACAATTAAAGCAGGAGGATGTAACTGTTCCAGAGTAAACTTTATTGGCGCATATTATGCGGCATTAAAAGGAGTGGGATCTATTCCAAATTCGTGGGTAAAAAAAACAGATGTAGCTAAAAGAATTTTGAGACAAAATTAGTTATTTAAACTATCACAAAAATCTTTAATTCTTGTTATGGCTTTTTTTAAATTTTCCATAGAGGTTGCATATGATATTCTAAAATAACCATCTAATCCAAAGGCTGATCCTTGAACTACAGCAACCATAGATTTTTCTAATAATTTTTGAACAAATTCAGTATCAGTTTTAAGTTTAGTTTTTTTATTTAAGAGCCCTTTGCAGCTTGGAAAAACATAAAATGCTCCATTTGGATTTAAACAACTAATTCCTTTTATACTATTTAAACTATTCACAACAAAATCTCTTCTCTCTCTAAAGGCTTCTGCTCTCTCTTTGATAAAATCTTGTTGCCCATTTAATGCCTCCACTGCTGCTGCCTGGCTAATAGATGAAGGATTTGAAGTAGATTGAGATTGTATCTTTCTAATTGCATTAATTATTTCTTTAGGACCCGCCGCATAACCAATTCTCCAACCTGTCATAGCGTAAGACTTACTTACTCCATTCATGGTCAAAGTTCTCTCTTTAAATTTTGATATTTGAGCAATTGTAAAAAAATTAAAACCGTCATATCTAATATGTTCATAAATATCATCGCTCAATATAAAAATCTTTTTATGTTTTAATAAAACTTTTGATAAATCTTCTATTTCTTTTTTTGAATAACCTGCACCTGTTGGATTAGAGGGTGAATTTAAGATAAGCCATTTTGTTTTTTTTGAAATAGCTTTTTCTAATTTTTTTGCTGAAAGTTTAAATCCATCTTTCTCCTCACACTTAATTACCTTTGGAGTTCCACCTGCTAATAAAACCATGTCTGGATACGAGACCCAAAAAGGTGCAGGGATAATTACTTCATCTCCTTTGTTCAACGTGGCCATGAAGGTGTTGTATATAACTTGTTTTCCTCCAGTGCCGACTGTAATTTGATCAGTTGTATAACTTAAATTATTCTCTCTTTTAAACTTTTCTACAATTGCTTTTTTTAACTCTGGCGTTCCGTCAACCGCTGTATATTTTGTATCACCTTTTTTGATAGCTTCTATCGCTGCCTCTTTGACATTGTCTGGAGTGTCAAAATCTGGTTCTCCGGCACCTAAACCAATAACATCCTTGCCGCTTGCCCGCATTTCCCTTGCTTTTGAGGTAACAGCAATGGTAGGCGACGGTTTTATACGTTTTAAATTGTTGGAAATTATGCTCATTGAATTTTATAATGTTTTTTAAATTATTAATATCACAGAATGCAAAATACGTATCAAGAAAAAATATTAGATTTAGAAAATACTAACAACTCTATAAATAAAAAATTAGAGGGAGGTATTAAGTTTAAATTGAAAAGTAATTTTCAACCTGCTGGAGATCAGCCTCAGGCTATCAAAAAGTTAATTGCTAATTTAAAAGATCAAAGGAATGAGCAAGTCCTACTTGGTGTTACTGGATCTGGAAAAACTTTCACTATGGCAAAAGTTATTGAAGCATCTAATAGACCAGCTTTAGTGCTCGCTCCAAACAAAACTTTAGCTGCTCAGCTTTATGGAGAGTTTAAAAGTTTTTTTCCTGACAATGCAGTTGAATATTTTGTGTCTTATTATGACTATTATACTCCAGAAGCTTACGTACCTAGATCTGATACCTATATAGAGAAAGAGGCATCTATTAACGAACAAATAGATAGGATGAGGCATTCAGCAACAAGATCTTTATTAGAGAGAGACGACGTTATTATTGTTGCAAGTGTTTCATGTATATATGGCTTGGGGTCGGTTGAAGCGTATTCAAAAATGACAATAACCCTTAAAAAAAACTATGAATATGATAGAGACCAATTAATTAGGGCATTTATAAATTTGCAGTATAAAAGAAATGATCAAAATTTTTTTAGAGGAACGTTTAGAGTAAGGGGAGAAAATTTAGAGATATTTCCATCACATTTAGAAGATAGAGCTTGGAGAATAAGTTTAAATTTAAATAAATTAGAAAAAATTGAAGAATTTGATCCTTTGACAGGAGATAAAACAAATGATTTTTCAATAATAAAAATTTATGCAAATAGTCACTATATCACTCCTAAGCCAACAATTGATCAGGCTATTCAAGAAATTAAAAAAGAATTAGAAGTCACTCTAAAAAAACATCAGGATAACAATAAATTACTAGAGGCACAAAGATTAAGAGAGAGAACAAAATTTGATTTAGAAATGATTGAAGCTACTGGAACCTGTGCTGGAATAGAAAATTATTCAAGATTTTTATCTGGAAGAAACCCTGGTGAACCTCCTCCAACATTATTTGAATACTTTCCTGATAATACAATTATTTTTGTTGATGAAAGTCACGTAACTGTACCACAGCTAAACGGAATGTACAAAGGAGACAGAACCAGAAAAAGCACATTAGCTGAATATGGTTTTAGGCTACCATCATGTATGGATAATAGACCTTTAAAGTTTGAAGAATGGGATTTAATGAGAACTCAAACAATATTCGTATCTGCTACTCCTGGGCCATGGGAATTGAAACAAACAAAGAATGAATTTATAGATCAAATTATCCGTCCTACAGGTTTGATAGATCCGCCAGTAGAAATAAGGCCAGCAAAAACTCAGGTGGATGATTTAATGCACGAAGCAAAAGGAATCGTAAAAAAAGGTTTCAGAATTTTAGCTACAACGTTAACAAAAAAAATGGCTGAAGATTTAACTGAGTATCTTCATGAAAATGGATTAAAGGTTCGATATATGCATTCTGACATCGATACACTGGAGAGAATAGAAATTATTAGAGATTTGAGAATGGGTGTATTCGATATCTTGGTTGGAATAAATTTATTAAGAGAAGGATTGGATATTCCAGAATGCGCGCTGGTTGCAATACTTGATGCAGACAAAGAGGGCTTCTTAAGATCAGAAACATCTTTGATTCAAACTATAGGAAGAGCTGCTAGAAATGTAGATGGAAAGGTAATTTTATACGCTGACAAAATTACAAAAAGCATAGATAAGGCTATCAAAGAAACTGATAGAAGGAGAAATAAGCAATTACAATATAACAAAAAAAATAAGATTACAGCAGAGTCTGTTAAAAAAGAAATAAGCGATATTTTAGAGTCAGTTTATGAGAAAGACTATGTAAAAATAAGCGAAGGTTCAAACGTTG
>CACKFY010000015.1 GCA_902599495.1 uncultured Pelagibacteraceae bacterium
AAAGATCTCAATATTTTTTTTAAAATTTTTAATCAAAAATTCAAAAGCTTTTTGAGACCCTTTGCCAATATTTTTCCACTTGTCAGTTTTATAAAAAATGAATTTTGGTTCAAAATGTGGTCCTTCATCACAAACTTTAAGCATGTCATCTGCAGCAAAATGAACTGTCGCTGGATCATATAAATCTTTTTTAATTAAAGATTTTGCAAGTAATGCCACATCTTTAACTGTTTTACCAAAAACTCCCATTGTGTCTAATTTATCAGAACATTTTAGCACTCCACTTCTCGAGATTAAGCCGTAAGAGGGTTTGTAACCAACCACCCCACAGTAGGAAGCGGGTCTAATTATTGAACCCCCAGTTTGAGATCCAATCGAAAGATGGGCCATGTGAGATGCGACTACAGCAGCTGATCCACTTGATGATCCACCAGGAGTTCTTGTGTAATCGTGAGGATTAGTTGTTTTGCTAGGATGTATATATGCTAATTCACAGGTTACCGTTTTACCCATAATAATCGCACCAGCATTTTTTAAAAGATTCACTATTTCAGAGTCCTGAGAGCTTGACATTTTTTTCCGAAAAACTGTGCCGCACTCTGTCGGCATGTCAAACGTGCCAATAATATCTTTTACAGCTATAGGTAGACCATGAAGTGCTCCCAAAGGTTTGCCTGACTTTCTGTACTCGTCTTTTTCTTTTGCTTTTTCAATTAGAAGTTTTTTGTCAAAGAAGGCCCAGGCCTTGACATCTTTATCAAATTTTTTAATTCTTTCTAAATAAGCTTCACAAACTTCGACGGACGATATTTCACCTTTTTTAATTTTCTCAACTAAGTCATAAGCCGAGGTTGTTGTAATATTTTCCATGGAAAATTAATTTGCAAATAATGTGTCGGGTAACCACAATGCGATACCTGGAAATAGGTACATCAAAACCATTGATAAAATTACTATCGATAAAAATGGCATTATTCCTCTAAATATTTCCATTAACTCAACATTTTTAGTTTGAACTCCCTTTAAATAATATGCTGACATGGCCATGGGAGGAGTTAAAAATGAAGTTTGAAGATTAAGTGCAATTAACATAGCAAAGAAATACGGATTAACACCAAAAAATTCTACAAGAGGTAAAAAAATTGGAACAAAAATAATTAATATTTCTGTCCACTCTAATGGCCAACCTAAGAGAAAAATTATTATTTGTGTTATAACCAAAAATTGCCAAGGTTGTATATTCATAGATTTAAAGAAATGCTCAAATACCTCGTGACCACCTAAGTACGAGAATACTGATGCAAATGTCCAAGAACCAATAAATAACCACATTATCATCGCTGTTGTTTTAGCTGTAAGAAATACTGACTCCTTAAAGTTTTTCCATTTAAGCGTTTTATAAAAATAAGATAATACTAAAGACCCGAAAGCTCCGACTGCTGCTGCCTCAGCTGGAGTAGCTAAACCTCCAAGAATTGTTCCTAAAACGAGTATAATTAAAGAGAACAATGGTAAAAAAGATACCAGAACCTCTTTCAATATAACTGATCTTGGTGGTATCTCTTCTGCAGGCGGCTTAGGGGCAAGTGAAGGATTTAAATAAGCTCTAGTAATCGCATAGATTATATAAAGACCCGCTAACATTAGTCCTGGAAAAATCGCAGCTGCAAATAATCTTAAAGGTGATAGCTGTGCAATAACAGAGTAAACTATAAGCATAATACTTGGAGGAATTAGTATTCCTAAACAACCACCTGAACAGATAACTCCCGAGGCAAATTTTTTATCATAACCAGCTTTCACCATAGCGGGCCATGCTAGCAATCCCATTAATGTTACAACAGCTCCAATAATTCCTGTTGCTGTTGAAAATAAAGCGCAAGTAATTAATGCTGCCACTGCCATTGAAGCAGGGAGTCCGTGGCAAGCCAATCTTATTGCAAAAAATAATCTTGAAACTATTCCAGCTCGCTCTACTAGATATCCCATAAATAAAAATAACGGGACGGCGGTTAGTACTGTATTGTCCATTACAGTATAAGTATTTTGAACAAATAGTTGAAATATTCTATTATCCAACAAATGTTCCATTCGTGTTGGATCAAAATAAGCGTAGTATCCAAAGCCAACGCCCATTGCCATTAATGTAAATGCAATTGGGAATCCAAGAAGCACTGCAAATAAAAATATTACCATCATTAAAATTGCAATTTCTGGATTAGTTAAACTAAATAACATCTTTTTGATCCTCGTCTTGAGAAGTTCTCATTAAAATTTTTTCCGTTTCTTCTGCTACAACCATCCTTGCAGGCCAGTGGCCTGTTTTAATACATATGATGGATCTAAAAACTTCGCTAATACCCTGTATGATTAATAAAATACCTGCTGCTGGAATTAAAGATTTCGCCATATAAATCTGTATTTGTGCTGGACTATTCCAGCTTGTCTCTTTAATTTTCCAAGCTAAAGACGCATATTCAAAACCATAAAAAGCAAGTGCAATTACGCCAGGAAAGAAAAATATAAAATATAATACTAAATCAATATAACCTTGTGTTCTAGGTTTAAAAAGTCTGTAAATTACGTCTCCTCTTACGTGAGCTTCAGTTGACAAAGTGTAAGCGCCTGCCATCATAAATATTGCTCCGTACATCTGCAAGCTAAAGTCAAAATTCCACAGTGTTGGAGCGTTAAAAGCTTTTGCCATGAAAACCTCATAGCATGTCCCGCCCATTAAGATCACGATACACCAAGAAAATGCTTTACCCACTGATGTACTTAATTGATCTGCAAAAAAGATAAAAGAACGCATAAAAATAAACTATTCCAATTTTTACAAAATTTCCATAAAAAAAGGGGGCAAAAATGCCCCCTCAATTTTTTTAATTAAATATTAGATTTTAACTTTAGCTAAAGAGCCGAATTCATTCTCATAAGCCAGTTTATAGTTAGGCTGATTCATGAGTAAGTATTTCATAACTCTTTTCGCATAAGCTTTTTGTGAGTTCACAATTTTCTTAAAGAAAGGATCTTTTTTGTTAAAGTCACCTATAACTTTGTCCCAACCTTTAAGTTGTTGCGCTAAAATCTCATCTGAAGTTTGATAAACATTTACTTTATGTTGATTCATCAACTTAGATAAGTCAGCTGAGTATCTCACTAGAGCTTTAAAGTAGTTGTCTGTATTCGCAGCATAAGCAGCGTTTTTTAGGATTGCCTGATGTTGAGGGCTTAATCCATTGAACGTTTTCTTATTTACTGGAATTTCAAACATCTCTTGTGATTGGTGGAAGCTTCCTAAGTGATAGTGCTTAGAAACGTCTTGCATACCAAACTGAGAGTCTGAAGTAGGGTTGTTAAACTCCGCAGCTTCAATCAAACCTGTTTTCATTGCAGGTTGAATTTCACCGCCTGGAAGTTGTCTTACAACCATTCCCATAGCCGTTAAAACGTTAGTAGCTAAACCAACTGTTCTATATTTCATACCTTTAACATCAGACACTTTAGTTACGTTCTTTTTGAACCAACCAAATGGCTGTGCAGGCATTGGCATATGGAAGAAACCAATATAATCAAAACCGACTTTTGCAAGTGTTTCATCATAAAGTTTTCTACCTCCACCGTACTCCATCCATCCCATTACTTCTTGAGATGACATACCGTACGACGGACCTGTTCCGAATAGAGATGCTGCTGGATTTTTTCCATACCAGTAAGCTGTTACCCAGTGTCCCATATCTAGAACTCCAGAACTTACTGCTTGTCCGATCTCTGATGTTTTTACAACTGCACCAACTGGCTGAAGGTCAATTTTTAATTGTCCACCAGACATGTCGCTAACCATTTTTGCATAGTCTCCTGCCATTTCAAAAAATATGTTAGCTCCTGAAGGCCAAGCTGCTTGCATCTTTAAAGTCTTAGGAGCTCCTAAAGCAATGTTTGGCATTGCTACAGTTGCTGCCGCTGCTGCACCTGTTGCAGCCGCTGCTTTAAAGAACTTACGTCTTGAAGGAGTTTTAACTCCTTTTATCTTTTTAGACATATTTGTCCCCCTTAATTATTAATAATTAAATTATTTAAACATATTAATTTTTGAGAGTCTCACCAAAATTTAAATAATTTGACGCTTACAACCTTAACTAGAATATAAGAATAAATGTTTAATTTACTTTGTTTTTGCAGCTACCAGTTTTAAAAAATTCATCGATATTATCTATGGCTAAATTCCCCATAGCAGTTCGAGTCTGTTTTGAAGCACTACCTAAGTGGGGAAGAATAAAAGCACTCTTATGTTTTAAGTAGCCTGGATTTAAATTTGGCTCTCCCTGATAAACGTCTAATCCAACAGCATAAACTTTTCTAGAATTAAGAGCTTCGATTAAAGCTTCGTCATCAACGATGTCACCTCTTGCAACATTTGTTACGACGGCTCCAGTCGGCAAATATTCTAAAGTTTTTTTGTTAATCAAATTTGTAGTTTCCTTTGTTGCAGGGCAACAAACGGACAATACGTCAGCAACGCTCATCAAGCTTTTCAGATCTTTATGGTAGACAGCTCCATTTTCTTTATCTTTGCTAAGTTTTGATCGATTATGATAATGTATTATCATCCCTAAAGATTTTGCAATACTTGCTATTTTTTGACCTATTCTGCCCATGCCTAAAATACCTAATCTTGTTCCTGTCAATTGTTTTCCTATCAAATAATCGGCAGACCATTTCCAATTAGACTCTTTTGCTGCTTCAATCCCTTCGGGCGCTCTTCTGCAGGCACCTAATATTAATAAAATTCCAATTTCAGCTGTAGCATCAGTCAAAACGTCGGGGGTATTGGTTACAATTATATTTCTTTTTTTTGCAGCTTCTAAATCAATATTTCCAAATCCTACTGCAAAGTTTGATAATATTTTAATACTTTCTGGTAATTTATTTATAGTTGCAGCATCTAATTTGTCCGTAAGAGCAGATAAAATTCCATCACATCCTTCACTTAGCTTAATCAATTTTTCTTGTGAATGTAATTCATCATTTGAATTAAATTTTGCATCAAAAATTTTGCTAGCTTTGTCTTCGCAAGATCTGAGCAGTCTTCTAGTGATAAGAATTTTTTTCATTTAGAATATTAGTTTAAATCAAATATCTTGCCAGGATTCATAATATTATTGGGATCAAGAGTTCGTTTTATAGATTTCATTACTGGGATATTATCTCCATGTTCTTTCAAAAGATATTCTTTTTTATGAAGTCCTATTCCATGTTCGCCAGTAATAGTTCCTTTTAATTCTAATGTTTTCTTAATAAGTAGATCACTGAACTCTCTAATCTTTTTGTAAGTTTCCTTTTTTTGAGGATCGTAAGGCAAAATCACGTGAAAATTCCCATCTCCTAAGTGTCCAACCATTGGAGCTCTTAGTCCAAATTTTTTTGTTTCTTCTTCTGCAAAGTTTACACACTCAGTTATTTTTGAAATTGGAAGACATACATCTGTTGAATAAACTCTTCCATTTTTAATCAATGCTTTCACTGAATAATAAACATCCCATCGAGCTTGCCATAATTTGTTTCTCTCTGCTAAATCCTTGGCCCACTTGAAAGAGCTTCCGTTATTGTCATTAGATATTTCTTCAACAACTTTTATATTTTCTTTATTTGAAGACTCTGATCCATGGAATTCAAAAAACAATGTTGGTAAAACCTTAAGATCCTTTAACTTCGAATAGTTAATACTTATATCCATTTGATCTTTATTCAACATTTCAATTCTTGCAATAGGTACACCGTATTGAATAATTTGTTGTGCAGTTTTAACCGCATCTTCTAAAGATTGAAAATGGCAAACTGCACTCATAATACTCTCTGGTATAGGGGATAATCTTAATTGTATTTCAGTGATTATTCCAAGCGTACCCTCTGAACCAATAAACAAATTTGTTAAATTATATCCAGCTGATGTTTTTTTGGTTCTACTTCCAGTATTAATTATATCGCCATTAGGAAGAACTACTGTTAAACCTGTAATTACTGTTTTCATGGTTCCATATTTTACAGCCATCGTTCCAGAAGCTGAGGTTGAGGCCATACCTCCAATTGCAGCGTTGGCGCCAGGGTCAATTGGGAAAAAAACACCGTCCTCTCTTAAATAGTCATTTAGTTGTTCTTTAGTCACGCATGCTTGAACTCTACAATCAAAATCTTCAACGTTTACACTTAAAATTTTATTCATCTTTTCTAATGAAATAGTAATGCCCTTATCATTTCCTACAACATTGCCCTCTAAAGAGGTTCCTGTTCCAAATGGTACAACTGGAACTTTATGATGATTACAAAGTTTTAAAATTTTTGAGACTTCTTCGTTTGTTTCTGGAAAAACTACTGCTTGAGATAAAACAGGATCAAAGGTGTCCTCGCCTCTAGCATAATTAGACCTTGTCGAGACAGATGTAGAAAATCTGCCATTAAAAATTTTTTTTAGTTCTGATTGAACTTGTTCATTCATAAAGAGAGATATTAATTGAAATTTGAGGAAAATACAGCCTATTTAGCTAGCATTTTTTTTATGTTTTCAAGAGCTTGTGAAATATTAGCTTGTGACGCAGCAAAACTAAATCTTACATAGTCTTTTGCAGTTTTTCCGAATGCAGTTCCAGGCACTATGGCAACACCAGCTTCATGCATGCATTTTTTTGCAAACTCCGCACCATTCATCCCTGTACCGATAACCTTTGGAAAAGCATAAAAAGCTCCGCCAGGCAAACTACATTCTACGCCTGGAAGATTGTTTAAACCTTCATGAATAAGTTTTCTTCTAATTGTAAACTTATTCATCATATGATCTATCGATTCGTCAGAACCATCTAAAGCAGCAATACCTGCAAATTGTGCAGCTGCATTTACACAGGAAACACTATTAATTAATAATTTATTTACATGTTCAACTAATTTTTCTGGCCAGAAACTCCAACCAAGTCTCCATCCTGTCATAGAGTATGCTTTACTCCATCCCTCAAGAACAATTAACCTTTCTCTAAGTTCAGGGTAGTTAAAGAATGTTGGCATCTCTTTGCCGTCAAATATTTGTCTGCTGTAAATCTCATCACTTAAAATAGTAACATGAGGATGTTTTTTGAGTCCTTCTGCCAAAACATCGATATCAGATTTATCAACAAAACTTCCTGTGGGATTATTTGGATTGATTAAAACAAGTAGTCTAGTTTTATCAGTTATTAATGATAAAATTTTTTCTGGATTAAATTTTAAATCTTTATCTTCAGTTAAATCGTAAGGAACAGGTTTTGCTCCTGTAAAGTTGATCATAGACTCATAAATTGGGAATGCTGGTGTCGGGTGAATTATTTCGACGCCCGGTTCGCCAAAACATTGAATTGCATAACTCATCGTTGGCTTTCCACCTGGCATTATTATAATTCTTTCTGGGTCAATATCCTGATTGTATAATTTTTTAATCTTTCTTGTAACTGCTTGTCTACATTCAAGAATTCCATTTGATAAAACATAACCGTGATGGCCATCATCTAAAGCTTTCTTTGCAGCATCAACAATATGTTTTGGAGTTTTAAAATCTGGCTGACCTAATCCAAGATGTATCATTGGCTTTCCTGCTGCTTCTAATTTCTTTGCTTCAGCAAGCACACTAAAAGCAGTTTCAGTTCCTAATCTATCTAAACTTTTTGCTAATTTCATATCTAATATTAGAATCCTTAGTCTCTAAATGCAATATTCTCTTTAGACAAATCTACTATGTTTTTTTTACCCAAAAGTATCATATCCCTTCTTAATTCTTCTTTCATTCTTTGAAGTATCATTTCTACCCCTTTTTGTCCTCCTGCGCTTAATGCAAAAAGAAAACCTTTGCCAAAACTGCAGGCTGTTGCACCTAGTGATAGAGCTTTTAAAACATGTGTTCCTCTTCTTATTCCTCCATCGACAATAATTTCTATCTTCCCTCCCACTGCATCAACTATAGTTTTTAATTGATCAAATGGTGATCTTGACCCATCCAGTTGTCTGCCTCCATGATTTGATAGCATAATTGCACTTGCGCCAATATCAATTGCTCTTTTAGCATCCTCAACTGACATTACTCCTTTAAGAGCAAAGGGACCCTTCCATCTTTTTACACAGTATTCCGCATCCTTCCAGCTCATAGCTGGATCGTATTGTTCGTTTATGTATTCCATTACACCTTTTGCGATTGAAGAACCTTTTTTTGTAAAATGAGAAACATTTGCTAATTCAAATTTTTCATGAGTTAAATAATTAAATGTCCATTTAGGATGAGTGATAAAGCTCATTAGACTTTTTAAGGTAAGTTTTGGTGGAGTCGTAAATCCCCATCGATGGTCTCTTTCCCTGTTTCCTGCAACAACCGTGTCTACCGTCAAACACAAAGATTTAAACCCAGAGCTTTTACATCTATCAATTAAATTATCCGTTAAAGCTTGATCTTTATGAATATATAATTGAAACATTTTTGGTCCACCTGAAATATTTGCAATTTGTTCTATGGAAGAAGTGGCCATTGTAGACATACTATAGAAAGTGCCATATTTTTCAGCTGCTCGCGCTGATGCCTTGTCCCCATCATGATGATAAAGTCGTTGCATCGCCGTTGGAGATAAAAAAAGAGGCATGTCTATTTTTGTGCCTAATACTGTTGTAGATAAATCAGGCTCACCAACACTAGCTAAAATGTTAGGAACTAAGTCGTATTTTGAGAAAGATTCGGTGTTTCTTTTCAATGTAACTTCATCATCAGAACCGCCATCTATATAATGAAAGATCGGAGCAGGTAAATTTTTTTTAGCGAGTTTTCTGAAATCTTCAAAGTTGTAACAATTTTTAAGGTTCATTACCTTCTGAATCTTAAATTTTTTCTACTTAGTTCGCTTATCTTTGTGCAACCCATTAGTTTCATATCTCTCTCTAACTCTGCTTTGTATTGACCTAGAGCTCTTTCAACACCAGCTTGACCAGCTGCAGCAAGAGCATATAAATAAAGTCTTCCACCTGAACATGCTTTTGCGCCTAATGATAAAGCTTTAAGCATGTGAGTTCCTCTATGAATTCCACCTTCGCAAATAACATCCAGTTTATCTCCAACAGCATCAACAATTTCAGCTAATTGATCAAAAGGAGATCTCGATCCATCGAGTTGTCTTCCTCCATGATTTGAAACCATAATTCCTGTGCATCCAATGTCTACAGCTCTTTTAGCATCCTCAACACTCATGACTCCTTTTAATGCAAAATGTCCTCCCCACTGAGCACAAAGTTTTTCTGCGTCTTTCCAATTCATAGATTGATCTAACATTGTAGAAAAATAATTTCCTATTGAGGTGTTAGTGCTAGTTCCTGCCTCGAGATGATCTTGAATGTGTGGTAATTCAAACTTACCTTTTGTAAGATAATTTATCCCCCACATTGGTTTTGTCGCAAAACTAAATAAGCTAGCCAGAGTTAATTTTGGAGGAGATGTAAAGCCAGTTCTCAAATCTCTTTCTCTATTTCCTCCTGTTATTGTATCTACAGTTAAAGCCATCACATCAAATTTTGCGGCTTTAGCTCTTTCTAAGCAAGAAGTGTTCAAACCTCTATCTTTATGAAAGTAAAACTGAAACATTTTTGGGGTATCAATCATAGAAGATATTTCTTCTACGCTAACTGTTGCTAAGGCTGAGACACCAAACATAGTATTAAATTTTTGTGCTGCCTTTCCTACAGCTCTTTCACCATCATAATGAAAAAGTCTTTGTAATGCAGTTGGCGCAAGGTAAAATGGTAAATCTAGTTTTTTTCCAAAAATTGTAGTTGATAAATCGACATTCTCTACACCTCTTAAAACATTTGGCACTAAATCTACATCATCAAAAGCACTTGTATTTCGAGCATAGGTAACTTCATCATCTGCTGCTCCATCTATGTAATGAAATATCGGACTAGGCAATTTTCTTTTAGCTAATTTACGAAAGTCACTAAAGTTATGGCAATTTTTTAAAGACATTTAAAATTTCGATGAAAATATTATTTGTTGATTGTCTGCGCCAGGATTTTTACTTCCCCAATCATTATTTGATATATGACTATAGCTGTAGCCTAGTTTTGAATCTTTTAAAATATCAAAGCCAATTTTAATTTCACTTTTAAACTCCAATGCACTTCCAAGATCTTTTCCACTACCTTTTTCGTAATAGCCAGGAGTGAAGCTGGGAGAAATATTCATAGGACCAACACTATATTGCCCTTCTACGCCAGTATAAAAATATAGTGAGTCTTTGCCAGTAACAAATGCGCCAGTAACAGGAGCGAGCTTACCTAAAAAAGTATTTCTAAATAAATCTGTATTTCTATGTTCAACACCTATCATTGAGGTTTGATCATCTCCCTCTTTGTCGATTACATCAAATGTACCTGTATAAACAGAAATATCTAAGTTTTCGCTTAAAGCAATTGTTTGCTTAGAAACGAGTAGTAAAAAAATCCATGCTAAAACTTTTATTTTCATAAGACTAAATTACTACGTTAAATCAAAAATGTATATACAGTTAGACTAAATTACTGTCTTCTCTTTCTAAAATATTTGAAAATCAAATACCCACCTAAAATTAAAACAATATAGGGTGAAATCCACAAAAATGAATTTATATAATTAAATTTGGGTTTATAAACAATCCATTCTCCATATTTTTCAGATAAAAATTCATAGATTTCTTTCTCATTACTGCCCCGACTAATTTTGTCTCTAACCACTATTTTTATTGTTTGTGCGAAATCAGAATTGGACTCTGCGATAGTTTGTCCTTGGCAAACTAGACACCTAAGATTTTTAAATATTTTTGTGTCTATCCCGATGTTTTCATTAGCGCTTAGCTTAATGTTTAACATTAGCAATATAATAATTAAAAATTTAGTTTTCATAAATAACATTTAATATATTTTTATAATCTTTTGTATCTAATGGTCCAATAAACTTTTTAATTACAATTTGGTTTGAATTAATTAAAATTGTCTCTGGTACTCCAAAAACACCAAAAGATATGGAACTGGATCCGTCTGTATCACTTAAAATAATATTGTATGGATTTCCTAAATTTTTCAAAAAATTATTTGCGTTCTTTTTTTTGTCTTTAAAATTTATACCAATTAAATTTAGATTATCATCTTTGCTTAATTTCATTAGAATTGGATGTTCTTTTTTGCATGGTAAACACCACGACGCCCATACATTAATTAAATGATACTTATCGTTTGATAAATCCTTATTCTCAAAAATTTGATCATGTGAAAGAAATTTAATTTTAAAATTATCAATTTTTTTTCCTACGATATTTTCTGTGCTGTATCTTTTATCAATGCTCAAAGCTATAAAAAAAACTACGATAGTAAAAATTACTAAGAAAAAAGAAATTATTTTAAGGAAACTTATTTTCATTTTTTTAAAAAGACTCTAACTAGTCCTCCGCTAGCTGTGAGAAATGCAGCAAACCAGATCCACAGCATAAATGGTTTAACTTGAAATTTGATATTATAAAAATCTGACCCATCTATATTACTCATGGTTAAATAAATATCCTGTTTAAAATTTGTATTAATTGCAGACTCAAATGTAAGTGTTTGTGGATTTTCATAAACTCTTATTTCGGGATTTAACTTTTTTAAATAATTTCTTTGAAAATCTTGAATATTAAAATCTCCTATGACGGCATTATAATTTTCCCTATTTTCAATCTTTAAGTTATTAAATTTGATTTCCATATTTCCTATTTTTTTCGTTTCACCGACTTTTATGTTGAGGTCAAATTCTTCGCTAAAATTATGATTTAAAATTATAAATAAAATTAAAATTCCAAATCCTAAATGAGAGAAAAAACTTGCTAAGTTGTAGTAAGAATTTGACTTAACGTTAGTAATAAAATCTTTTAAAGAATATAAAATTAGAAATAATGAGGAGACAATAATTAAATTTGAAATCAGATTATAACTTTTCAAAAAAAAGGAAATAAAGAAATTAATTAAAAGAGATAAAATTATTATTACAAAAAAAGGCTTGTAGGAAATAAACTTGCTTTTCATCCATCCAATTTTTGGACCTACTGCCATAAATATTAAAAAAGGAATTAAAATTGGAGCAATTACTTGATTGTAAAAAGGTGGTCCTACTGAAATATTTGTATTGTAAAGGACTTGTGTAAATATTGGGTAAATTGTACCGACAAAGACAGTGGCTAAATAAAACATCATGAACCAGTTGTTACTTAAAATAAAAGTTTCTTTACTCAATGGATTAAGATTAAACTGGTCATTAATTCTTCTTTTGAAAAAAATTATAAATGAAAAAAGTATCATTAAAGATAAAAAAATTAAAATGTAGAGTCCTCTTGAAGGATCATTAGCAAAAGTATGCACCGAATTTAAAATTCCGGATCTAACTAGAAAAGTTCCAGTGACGCTGGAAATAAATGTAATTAAAGATAAAATTAGAACCCAGTTGTAAAGATAATTTCTTTTTTCTAATACCAAAACAGAGTGGGCTAATGCTGTCATACAAAACCAGGGTATTAATGAGGCATTTTCTACTGGATCCCAAAACCAAAATCCTCCCCATCCTAATTCATAATAAGCCCAAATGGATCCAACAATAATACCAAGTGATTGAAAAGACCAAGAAATTAATACCCATTTTTTTATCGATAATGCAAAATTTTTACCATCACTGTTGGAAAGTATGGCTGCCACTGCAGCAGAAAAATAAATAGATGAGCCAACAAAGCCTAAGTATAATAATGGTGGATGAATTGCTAATGCAGGATCTTGTAAAATAGGATTTAATCCCAAGCCTTCAATTGGTATAGGTAAAATTTTAAAAAAGGGATTTGAGTCAGATATCAAAAATACTAAAAATCCTAATATTAAAATATTTTGTACTATCAAAGTATACAAGCTGAGAACACTATTAGTTTTGTTGTTAAAAACAAAAAATAAATAGGAAAAAAGTACCATAATATTTACCCATAAAAGCATACTTCCTTCATGGTTTCCCCAAACTCCTGATATCTTATAAAAAAGAGGTTTAGCACTGTGAGAATTTTGATAAACAGCTATTAAGGAAAAATCTGAAAAAACAAAAGCAAATATTAGTAATAAGAATGAAGAAATAACAAAAGTTATTTGGAAAAATGACAAATAAATTATATTTTTTTTTATTTGGGGACTTCTTACCTTAATATTTTGATAAGCAAAATAAATTATTAAAAAAGTAGAAGCAATACTTCCAATTAATAAGATGTTTCCAGTATTACTTAGCATTTTCTAATATTTTTTTCATTTCTGGGGGCATATAGTTTTCATCATGTTTTGCTAGAATTCTATCTGCTATAAGATAACTTTTATCGTTAAGTTTTCCTTCAACTACAGCTCCACGTTCTTCTGAAAATAAGTTTGGAACCGCCCCATTATAAACTACTATTAATTCTTTCTTATAATCAGTTAAGATAAATTTAATTTCTTTATTATTTTGTTGAATCGAATCTTTTTTTACCATCCCCCCTACCCTAATTTTTGAATTGCTCTTAATTTCATCGAATATAAAAATTTCAGATGGGGTTTTAAAATATAAAATATTTTTTTTGAGACTTAAGTAAATGAAAGTTAAAAAAAGAAGTGTAATAAAAATTACTGATAAAAGAAAAAACAATCTTGTTTTAATTTTTTTTGTAAGCATTTAAAATGCTTTAGCTTAATTTATTTTGCGATGCTAAAATACTGCTTATAACTTTAGATGATCTTGCTATTCTTTTTCTATGTTCTATAGGCAGCTTTTCTAATTCTAGAGCTAATTCTTTTTCATATTTTTTCAGTGTTTTTCTTGTTTTATAATAAAGTAAAAAACAAAAAACTGTGACTAATAGGAAAGACATCCAAATATAAAAACCGTATCCACCCATATTTAAAAACTCGTTAATCATAATCTTTTAATATTTTGTTTCTTTATTTTAATGATTTCTGTTTTGTATTTCATTAGAAAAATTAACGCACAATACAATAATAAAACCAATAACATCAAGAATAATGGAATTAACATACTATAATGTATGCTAGAAGTGCCTAAAAATTTTATGCTAGCCGGTTGATGCAATGTTGACCACCATTCCACTGAGTATTTGATTATTGGAATATTTATAACCCCCAAAATAGATATTGCTGATAAAATTTTAGGCAGATTTTCTTTGTCTTTTAGATATTTTAAAGAAAGTATAAATAAAACATAAAACAGCATTAACACTAACATTGAAGTTAATCTTGCATCCCATGCCCACCAAGTCCCCCATGTTGGTTTGCCCCAAAGAGATCCAGTTACAATTGATAAGCCTGTAAATAATAAGCCTATTGGTGCTAAGCTTTTTAATAGTAAAAATAAATTTTTAATTTTGAATACATAATTCAATATTGTGCTAATCGCGATTATTGAAAAAATTGAAAGACCTATCCATGCTGATGGAACATGTACGTACATTATTCTTACAGTGTCGCCTTGTAAATAATCAATGGGTGAAATAATTAAGGCAAAAGAAAGTCCAACAATTAAAATTACAAAAAAAATAGAATTTATAAACTTTATAAATCTATCTATGTATATGATAATATTTCCAAAAGAAAAAATATTCATAATTAATTAATTACTACAGTATTTTTTTTAAGGGAAGTAGCATTTTCGCCTAATTGAGAATTGAGAGGGAGTAAGAAGTATGAGTAATCCCCAATTAGGCTTAAACATAAGAAGATTATTTAAATTTTTTGGCCGAGTTTTGAACTAAAAATGTTTTATTTATGGCGAGTAAAATTAGTTTGATGGCTTCAAGTAACTAGCACCTTTTTTGCCTATAAATATCTCCTCTATTAAAGGATGTTTTACAGGCTCATTAGAGTCATCGATTAGTAAATTTTGCTCTGAAACGTATGCTTCGTAAGTCACTTCATTACTCTCTGCTAATAAATGATAAAAGGGTTGATTTTTTCTAGGTCTTACATCTTTGGGAATAGATTGATACCATTCCTCTGAGTTGTTGAATTCAAAATCAACATCATATATCACCCCCCTAAAATCAAAGTGACGATGTTTTACTACTGCACCTATTGAAAACTTTGCTTTGTTTATAGACATTCTTAATACTTAATAATTTTTAACTTAAAATCAATATATAAATTTAATATTAAAATAATTTATGTTAGAGTTTTAATGTGAATAAGTCCTTATTAAAATTTGTCACAGACTTTGGACCTTTATTAATATTTTTTTACTTTTATAAGACGAGTGGCAATAATTTAAGCATTGCCATACCTCCGCTCATAATTTCAACAGTATTAGCAGTAATTATAGTTTATGTAATTGAACGGAAGGTTCCTTATGTTCCTCTTTTAGGTGCAGCGCTTATATCATTGTTTGGTGGATTGACACTATATTTTAACAATCCAATTTTTATATACTTGAAACCAACAATTATTAATTTAATATTTGCGACTGCTTTGCTTATAAGTGACACTCTTCTCAAAAAAAATCTTTTAAAATTATTTCTCAACAATGCTTTCAAATTAAGTGATTTTGGTTGGACATTGCTTAACAGAAGGTGGGCTTATTTTTTTATATTTTTAGCAATTTTAAACGAGATAGTTTGGAGATCTTTTGCTCCTGAAAAAGAATATATTTGGGTGAATTTTAAAGTTTGGGGAATTTTACCTTTAACTTTTATATTTACAGCGTTACAATTACCATTAATTAATAAATATAAGAAGAATGAAGAATATTAGATTAATTGTAGATAATGATCGTAAGGCAAAGCAACCTTATTTTATCAAAAATGAACTTCAAACCATTTTAAATTTATATGCAAAAATGGTTTCAAATGGAACTTGGAAAGATTATAGCCTTTATACAGGAAATAAAGAAATATCATTTAATATATATAAAAGAGCCTCAGAAAAACCAATCTTAAGAATTCTAAAAAATTTAAAGCCTAACTATAAAAATGAGAAGTATTTAATTAAAGATAAAAATGGTAAAGTTATTCAAAAATCAGAAAATTTAAAATTACTTATTGATAGAACCAGTTTAGGAAAAATTGAATTAATTAAGTAGACTATCTTCTTTGGCCAAAAAGTCTTAAAAGCATTATAAAAAGATTTATGAAATCAAGATAAAGAGTAAGAGCGCCCA
>CACKFY010000016.1 GCA_902599495.1 uncultured Pelagibacteraceae bacterium
ACATTCTTTCTTGAGTTACTTGTTTGGCATTTCTGTACTCACCATAAATAGCTAAAAATCTAGAAGCTTCACCCTCTGCAGTTGCTACAACTTCTTTTTTATATGCTTCAGCTTCTTGTAGTATTTTTTCTGCATCTCCCCGTGCTCTTGGTATTACGTCATTAGCATAAGCTTCGGCTTCATTTTTTGATCTTTCTTTATCTGCTCTGGCTGCTTGTACATCTCTAAATGCATCAATTACTTGACTTGGCGGGTCGGCTTTTTGTGTTTGTACTTGAGTGATTTGGATACCAGATCCATACTCATCTAAAATATTTTGAGTAATCTCTTGCACTTCAATTTCAATGTTAGACCGTCCTTCAGTTAAAATTGATTGGATTTCACTTTTTGCAATTACTTCTCTCATAGCTGTTTCGGAAGTAGCTTTTACAGTTTCAACAGGACTTTGAATATTAAATAAAAATTTACCAGCATCTTTAATTACCCAGAAAACTGAATAATTTATATCTACAATGTTTTCATCTCCGGTTAACATCAAGCTTTCTTCTGGAACCTCTCCTACACCCGAGGATCTTCCACTATCGCTAGCTCCTCGAAAGCCAACATCTATTCTATTAACTTTTGTCACTTTTGGCTTAAGAACTCTCTCAACCGGAAAAGGTAAATGATAGTTCAATCCAGGCTGGGTTGTATTTACAAACTTTCCAAATCTTAAAACTACTCCTTGTTCGTCTGGTAGCACTCTGTAAAGACCGCTTAAAACCCAGATCACTAATAATATTATTAAACCCAAAACTATTGGTTTACCACCACCTGATTTTCCACCAGGCATAAATCTATTTATCTTGTTCTGAATATTTCTTATAAGTTCATCAATATTTGGCGGCTCTCTTCTTGATCCTGATCCGTTTCCGTTTCCACCCGTAGGACCTGAAGACCCCCAAGGTGATTGATTTTTGAATATACTTCCTATTAAACTCATGACACTTTATATAGTTACTTTTATTGTAAAAACAAGTTAAGTAATAGCGATATTATGACCGAAATACAGGAACATTATGAGTAAAAAACCGCCACCTAAGCAATTTGTAAAGACTCCAATTAATGGAACTAAGTTTACTTTACTAATTTCAAGTGCAAAGGGTGGGGTAGGTAAATCTACAGTAGCAGTGAACCTTGCTTTTGCATTCCAAAATTTAGGATTAAAAATTGGTATTCTAGATGCAGATGTTTATGGACCCTCACTTCCAAAATTAATGAATATTATTGAAAAACCTGAAACTGAGGGTGGCAAAGCCATAGTACCAGTAGAAAAATATAACTCTCAATGTATGTCAATGGGATTTTTAGTAGATGAACAAACACCAATGATATGGCGTGGCCCAATGGTAATAAGTGCAATTAAGACGATGACACAAAAAGTTTTGTGGAAAGATAGAGACATTATTATAATAGATATGCCGCCTGGAACTGGGGATACACAATTAACATTTGCTCAGGAAGTAAAAGTTGATGGAGCTATAATTGTTTCAACGCCACAAGATTTAGCTTTAATAGACGTAAAAAGAGGTATTCAAATGTTTGAAAAAACTGGAGTAAAAATTTTAGGCTTAATTGACAATATGAGCTTCTTTAAGGGAGATGACGGTAAAGAATATAAAATATTTGGAGAAGGTGGTGTAGAGAAAACTGCTAAAGAATTTAACAAAGTATTCTTAGGACATCTTCCTTTACATCGAGACTTGAGAAATTCGGCTGATATTGGTAACCCACTTACTAATTCTCAGCCAGATCATGAAGTTTCAAAGTTATTTATAGACATAGCTAAAAAAATTAAACAATCTTTTCTTTAAAATCGAAAGAACTCATAAGTTCATTCCATTCTCTTTTAGATAGATCAGAGCTTTCAAAAGTAACTTTTTCACCTTTAGCCATTTTTTGAATAACTTTTTTACCTTTAGAAGATACATGAACTGCGCCGACTCTATAGTCTAAAAACGCTGAATGGGTTATGGGCACCCATTTTTTTACTGTCTCAAGCATAACATCTGCATAAACCCTTATTTCATATTGAGCATGACTATCTGCTCTAAGAAACAAAAAATTTAACAAATTTAGTAGATCAGTTTTCCAGTACCATTGTGTGTACGAATTTAAAGTTAAATTCATTCTTGCTAATTCTCTAGCTAAGCCCGCTTTACCTTCATCAATGGTAGTCCCATCAAATCTTTCGTTAAGCATTTTTTCGTAGTTGTCATAAGTTCTAGTGGCATCATCTTTTAAAATTTTTAAAACTTCATCGGCCTGTTTTCCAGTGATCAAGTCACCTCTGCCCTGTCGATTAGAAGTAGATTGCGCCGATAATTGTTCTTTAGCAGGAATATAAAATTCTTTATCCAATATTGAATATCTTGCTGAATATTCATTTACGTTTGCTGTTCTGTGTCTTATCCATTGTCTTGCGATAAAAATTGGGAGTTTTACATGATATTTAATTTCACACATTTCAAATGGGGTTGAATGCCAGTGTCTCATTAAATATTTTATTAGACCTTCATCTGTTGAAACTTTTTTTGTTCCTTTTCCATAAGAAACTCTAGCTGATTGCACTATTGATGTATCGTCACCCATATAATCAACTACTCTTACAAAGCCATGGTCTAAAACAGGTAATGCTTCATAAAGAATTTTTTCTAATTCTGGTGAAGTAACTCTTTTAGTCTGATTTTTTTGAGACTGTTGATCAGCTATTTCTTGCTTTTGTTCTTTTGTTAGTTTCATTTTGAATAAAGTTATTGAATCTCTAAAAAAGAGTTTTATATTATAAATGTTGGTTTTCCAACTATGACGATAAACGAATCTCGTAATAAACATTGCGGACGTGGGGGCAGTACCCACCACCTCCACCATTTACAACTTGAGGGGGTGAATTAGGCTCGACGGGTGTCTAAAAGTTTTTCTTTCGTTCGAGATAGTTCCGACGTAACGGGCTAATTATAAATGCAAATAATAAATTTGCACTTGCTGCTTAATTAACTTGTTAATTAAGTGAACGGGGTTTGGGGCACCTGGCAACAGAACGCCCCTGCGTATTGGCGTTAACACTTATTAATTCTCAACTTTTTTTATCTAGATCACAATAGGATCACACTGAAGAAAGACAAAATGTTACGCGGGGGAACTAAAAGTTTTTTCATCATTTTAATTAATTGTTTCACAACTACCTATAATAACTCCATTGTTTAAAACAAATCTCTTATCTTTTTTCCATTTTTCAAAATCAGAATAGGATTGAGAGGGTGAATATTTTAACCACTCCATAACTTCGTTAGCGCTTAATCTATATTGAGATGTTGTGTGAATAAGTGATTTTATATCTGTTAAAAAACCTGCGCTATTAAATATTTCGTTATCATTGCCAATCCAAACCTCATAAGTGTGAATCATTGAAAATTTTATTTTGCTATTATTATTAGGTATAAAGGAGAAAGTTCCTCTTATTTTTCTTGCAATATAATCTTTTTCCGTAGGATCAATTGAAATTTTAAAATCAGGCAAATATGAATTTCTTGTTATATCTTTTCCGTATCTAACCTCGGTGAGCTTATTATTTTCTAAATTAAAAGTGTATCCAATAGATTCTTTCTTTTGCCAAAATTTTCTTTCTTTAAATTCAAATTTCCCTATTTCTCTTTGGGTATCAAAATAACAATTTAATTTTAGCTCTTTTCCATTTCCCTCAATGTTAAAAATGAAATAGAAAAAACAAAAAAACAATAAAAATTTTTTCATTGGACTCATCATATCCGGACTCACTGGCGGGCACAATACGGACACACCCAGCGAAGAAATCAGGGCTTCTGGTTGTATTAAAATTGTTATATAACAATAAATAACGTTAACAGGTTCAGGGCACCTGGCAACAGAACGCCCCCTAAAATTATGAGTAATATTGTTTATATTTTAATTAATGAGTCTATGCCTGAAATGGTTAAAATCGGCATAACCGATAATTTAGAAAGAAGAATTAAAGAGCTTAGTGGTCACACATCAGTTCCTCTTCCATTTGAATGTTTTTATGCAGTTAAAGTTGAGGAAGATGCAAAAAAAATTGAAAAAAAAATACATGATGGTTTTGATCAGCAAAGAGTAAGAAGAGAGAGAGAATTTTTTTATACCACTCCAGAACAGGCAAAATCAATTTTAGAAATTTTGGAAATAATGGGTGGCACTAACGTAACACCAAAAGAAGATATAGTTGAAACACCTCAAGAAAAACAAGCTTTAGAAAATGCAAGGAAAAAAAGAGTAAAATTCAATTTTGAAATGATTAATATTCAACCTGGTACTCAACTAGAGTTTTATAAAGATAAAACAATAACTTGTGAAGTAGTAGATCAAACAAAGGTTAAATTTAGAGATAAGGTCACTTCTTTAACTAATTCTGCGGATATTATTTTAAGAGAGATGGGTTATGATTGGAGCTCCGTTCATGGGCCGAAATGGTGGACCTATCAAGGGAAAAGTTTAAGTGAATTAAGAAACGAAAAAGAAACGTAGCGGGCACCTGGTATCAAATTTAATTTAGAACGCTATGCCCTCGATTAATCATGCATTTTCTATAAATATCTTCGTATTGAGTTTGAGCAGTTGGTGAAAGAAACCAGAAACTAATATTGCTCATAACGCTTGTATTATCTTTAGCTAGTTGTTTGCAGTGCTGAAGATCGTTGCTTATTTCTTTTGCTTTATCTTCATCAAATGTACCCGATCTACCTGCTGTATCAACTATTGGTTTATAGCTTGCACAAGAAGTTATTAATCCTAAAACTAAAATTAGTTGTAAAGTTTTAATCATCGATTTCATAATTAGTATCATACCTTCGTTATTTTTAATTTTCAATCTATTGGATCACACTTGCGATCACAATACGATCACAGCCAGCAAAGAAATAATCGTTTTTTATGTTCTAGAATTGTTGTTTAACGTTAAAGGTTCACGGCACCTGGCAACAGAACGCCCCTAAATTCAAAAAAAGTCGCAGTGATTTTGTGAGCTTAATCATTAAAATATTAATGAAAGGAAAAAAAATGAAAAACATTTTGGTATCTTTAATTTTAATATTATTTTCTACATCTGCATTCGCTGGCTCTTGCCCGATGATGGCTGGAAAATTAAAGACAAAAATTGAGCAGGCTCAAAAACTTCATGATGCTGGTATCAAAGCTCATTCTGATGGAGATCACGGAAAATCAGAAGAACTTTTGAACAAAGCTCTTGATCTTTTTAAAAGCTAATTAGAAAAGGGGTTTAAGGCTCCTGGTAATTGAGCGCTCTATTAATTTTATTTAATTCTTTTGAACAGAGTCAAAATATTCTTTTGCTGAAATTGTTCTTGATTTAAATTCTGGTTTTGGTGCTCTAAATTTTATATTTGTAGTATCATTCCACATACCCACTAATGAAAACCTAATTTCATCTTTTGTTGAATTGTGTCCTGAACGATGAAACATATGGGGGTCAAAGAATAAAACCTCACCTTTTGACATTGGTATTTTTTTCTGTTTGTATTTTGCTACCACGTCTTCATTCACAATAATTTGTGTTGCCCTACCATTAATCTCATTCCAAGTTTGTTTGGCAATACCCTCTTTATGTGATCCTTCACAAACTTCAATAGTTCCATTTTCCAAGGTAGTATCTCTTATTAATGGGCACCAAGTTTGAATAAATTTTGTTTCTGGAATTGTGTAAAAAATTTCTTGGTGCCATCCGTAAGTTCTTCTTTCATCTTTTGGTGGATCTATGCGCACTCTATGTGTCCAACTATAAATCGTATTCCTTTTGCTTAATCCAAGTAATGATCGGGAGTAATCCTCAATATCACTATCTGATAAAATCTTTAGAAAACAAGATGAATAACTAACAGTGTCATATAGTTCTCCGATTAATTTGTGATCAGTTTTTAAAATATTTAACAAAATTTTGTCAAGTTCTTTAAGGTCTTTATCAAAATCTATATCGTCAACTTTTTTTAATTCATAATTTATTTTTATTTTATTTCTTTGAATTGTGCTTACACCTAAATCGTAAAATAAGTAAAATAGATCAGTATGATAACTATCTTTTATAAAATTTTTTTTTATAACATATCCATTGTTATCAAAAGAATTTTTATCAATATTATTTAACATAATATTTATATATATATTAAAATTATCATAATTCAATGAAGTTTCAAATTACTCATCAGAGTATTTTAAAAAGTCTTAATTTCTTTAATTATTTAAAGTAAGATAATAAATCATCTCATGAATTATAAGTCGCAGTGAAATATTGATCAAATCATCTATAAATTAATTATGACAATAATTTTTATCATTACTCTTGCTTTGTTTGCTGCTTACGTGATTTTTAGACCAACTTCAAAAGAAGAGTTAAAAAGATTCGAAGATAATGATAATTGGTCGAATATGGGTTTTTAAAAAATTAAAGTTACACTGCTACGTTCAATCTGAAATTTTCGTAAACATCTGGAGAAACATAAATAAAATCCGATTGATAAACATATTCAGAAACTAAGCTTCCACCATTAGAAATACCAAAGAATTTATATTTGTTAGGTATCAAAGTCTTTTCAATATCATAAATTTGAAGAGGCTTTTCATAAATTTCAGAAAAAATAATTTCTAATTGGATAAGTTTAATTCTTCTATTTTTAATTAATTTTTCTGCTCCAAGTAATACTTTATCCTCATAACCTTGAGTATCTATCTTTAAAATATCTATATTTTGAATATTATTTTTTTCTGAATAATCGTCTAGACTTATTAAATTTGTAGAAACTTTTTTAGTTCTATATTCTTTTGGTTGTACCTTAGCTGTTAGACTTCTTTTTTTTAACCAGGTTGTATCTGGAATTAAATTTTTAAAACTCGAATGGCTAGAATCTGCCATTATATTAAAATCCATCTTTCCTTCTTTTTCACCTACAGCGCAATTGTTCAAGAAAATTTTTTTTTCATTTTTATATTTTTCTTTCATATTATTTACTTCAACTGGATTTGGTTCAAAACTGTGAATTTCTGGTTTACTAAAAAGTTTTTTATATCTATCGATTGACTGACCTTTATTTGCTCCTACGTCAAATATTATTGGTTCCGGTTTTTGAATTAGAATTTTAGTGATCTGATTTAAATCACTTTTATCAATCGAAGAAACTTTAATAATTTTGTAACCAAATAAATTAATCAACTTATTTATTAAATTTTTCATAAAAAATAAATTTTTTTTTAAACATGATAAGAAATAATTTTGTTATTTAAAATATATATTTATCCAATAGATAAAAAACTAGACCGATTGCTATTCCAGTTATAATCCAAAAAAAATAATCTTTCATATTTCTAAAAATTTAGACAAATCTGGTTTGAAATAATTTGGTCCCTTCATCACTTTACCACTATCATTATAAATTGGTTTTCCATCTTTGCCTAATTTACTCATATTTGAGTCTTGAACTTCTTGAAAACATTTATCTAAATCAATTCCGAATGCATGTCCTGCGCCGTAAGTCACATAAAGAATATCTGTTAACGCATCGGCCACTTCTTTAATATCTCTCTCCTTTAAAGCGATTTTAAATTCTTCAAGTTCTTCAGCTATTAAATCATATCTAAGCTTTACAATTTTCTCTCCTGGAAAATTAGCTTTATTTTTAACCTCTTGGCCAAATGTTTTCATGAATTTTCCTACTTTTTCAAAATTACTCATATTTCCGCCTTTATATTTTTTTAAATTAATTATAAATATAATATATCAAAGAATCATAGATGAAGCATAGAAACGAATTTGATAGTATAGGTAAAATCAAAGTTCCTGGTGATAAGTATTGGGGTGCATCCACTGAAAGATCAAACAAGTACTTCAACATTGGTGATTTTTTAGTTAGACCAATAGTTATTCAATCTATTGCTATTATTAAAAAAGCTGCTGCTATTGTTAATAAAAAAAATGGTGACCTAGATGCAAGAATATCAAGATATATAATTAAAGCGGCAGACGAGGTGATACGGGGTAAATTGGACGATCATTTTCCCTTAAAAGTATGGCAGACGGGCTCTGGAACTCAGACAAATATGAATGTAAATGAAGTTATATCCAATAGAGCCATAGAAATGATGAAAGGTAAATTGGGAACAAAAAAACCAGTTCACCCCAATGACCATGTAAATAAATCACAATCAACAAATGATGTTTTTCCATCAGCAATGCATATTTCAATTGCTATTAAAACAACAAAAAAACTTTTACCGTCACTAAAGATATTGGAAAAGGAACTTTTTAAAAAAGTAAGAGAATTCAAAAAAATTGTTAAAGTTGGAAGAACACATTTACAGGATGCAACGCCAATAACATTGGGACAGGAATTTTCAGGATATCATTCACAACTTAAAAAATGTATACAAAGAATTGAGAGTGCTTTAGAGGAAATTTATTTTTTAGCACAAGGTGGTACTGCGGTTGGAACCGGATTAAATACAAAAAAAAAATTTGATGTGAAAATCATTAAAGAAATATCTAAAATAACAAAACTTCCTTTTAAGCCAGCTAAAAATAAATTTGCAGCTTTAGCAGCTCATGATGCCATAGTAAATTTTTCTGGAACAATGAATACAACAGCTGTATGTTTGATGAAGATAGCTAATGATATCAGGTTTTTAGGATCTGGTCCAAGAGCAGGTTATGGTGAATTAATATTACCTTCTAATGAACCAGGCTCTTCTATAATGCCAGGAAAGGTTAATCCTACACAATCTGAAGCGGTAACAATGGTTTGTGTAAAAGTTATAGGTAATCACAATGGAATAACCATGGCGGGGTCTCATGGACATTTTGAATTAAATGTTTTTAAACCGTTGATAATTCATAATATTTTACAATCAATTGAAATAATGGCTGACTCTTCAAAAACATTCGCACTTTATTGCGTTAAAGGAATAAAAGCAGATAGAAAAAGAATAAAAAATCTTTTAGATAGCTCACTAATGATTGTTACAGCATTAGCTCCTAAAATAGGTTACGATAATGCTGCCAAAATTGCGAAGGAGGCTCACAAAAATGGTACTAATTTAAAAGAGGAAGTTTTGAAAACAAACCTTATCTCAGCAAAAGACTACGAAAAAATTATGGATCCTATCAAAATGACTAAGCCTAAATAGTCTCGAGTAATTCTTTCAAAATCAAGTATATATTTTTTTTATCAATTTCTTTATTAAGATGATTTAAAGAGTTTCTATCAAAATAATTTTTAAGAGTTATCAATTTTTCTTTACTGAGTTTTTTTTTGTTAATTTCAACTTTATTAAAATAATATTTCTGAGCACTTAAATTTATATTTCCCTCAACAATTAAATCAACTTTACTATTTTTTTTATCTTTTTTAAGATTTATTATTTTATAAAATTCATTGATATTATCTGATTTTACTAAAAGTTTATAATCTAAGTTATTATATGTGGGATATCTTTTTAAATAAAAATTCATTTCAATATCTAAATTATCCAATGAAAAATTTAATATTTTTGAAGAAACATTTCCATTTTCAAAAATTATTTGAATTTGATTATTTTTCCCTTTAATTTTATTAGTCAAATTATTAATTTTTATCTCTCCGTTTAGTTTTCTATTCGATAACTCTTCTGAAATAAGATGATATATTTTTTTAAATTTAAATTTTTCAATATTTAATTTTTTTAAATCAGCAAATATTATAAATTGAAAAAATGGATTAAAGTTGATTTCACCGTCAAAATTAGCATGAACATTTTTGTTTTTATATACAGATTTTTTAAATAGTAATTTTTGATCGAAATCAAAGTTTATTAAAAAATTATTTCCTAAAACTTTAAATTTTATTTTACCAGAAAACTTGGGTGGTATTTTTTTATTATCCAAAAAAAATTTTGAGACAACACCTATATTTTTGACTTCAAAGTATAAATAATTATTATGTTTTTCAGGTAAATAAAAGCCACTTAAATCATTTTCAAAAAAATTAGCAGTAAACTTTATTTTTTTTAAGAGTATTTTATCAGAAAAATATAAACCTATTATATTTGTATAAATTTTTAATCTTTCTATTTTTAAATTAAATTCTTCATTCCCAATAAAAATATTTGCACCTTTTATTTCTAGGTTGGGTTGTGGAAAAACTTTGTATTGAATGTCATTATAGTTTTTTAAAGTTAATCCATGCTGATTCTTTAAGATATAATTTAATTTGTCAATTTTATTAACATGCTTGAATAGTTTAGGTGTGATAAAAAGTACAGTTACAGAAATAATGAAAATTAATATTAAATATCGAAGATAATACATAAATTGTAAAATTTTTTTCATAAATTTTTTTTTTCTTATATTAGTATTAATCATCTTTTTTATTATCTTAAGTAGTGTATAAATTTATTTAAAAGTCATGTCGTCTGAAAATAAATTATTAAATAACTTAAATGCTGAACAAAAAAAAGCAGTATTAGACACTGAAGGACCTAATTTAATTGTCGCTGGAGCAGGCTCCGGAAAAACAAAAGTTCTCACTACAAAATTGGCTTATATAATAAGTGAAAAAAAAGCCTGGCCTAATCAAATACTATGTGTGACTTTTACGAATAAAGCTGCAAAAGAAATGCAAAATAGAGTTCTTCGATTTATTAAAGGTGAAAACAGTGCTGTACCTTGGTTAGGAACTTTTCATTCTATTAGTGTTAAGTTTTTAAGGAGACACGCGGAAGCTGTTGGTTTTAAAAGTAATTTCACAATACTCGATACTGATGATCAAAAAAAATTGATCAAAAAAATTTGTGAAGCAGAAAATATTGACGCTAAAAAAATTTCACCTCAATTTATAATTTCTTTTATAGACAGTTGGAAAAATAAAGGTTTAATGTACGAAGACGTTAAAATAAAAAAAAGTAATTCTCTTGAATCTCAAATTTTAAAAGTTTACTCAATTTATCAAAAAAAAACTCAGGATTTAAATGCTATGGATTTTGGGGATTTAATTTTACTAACGGTGAAATTATTTGAAAATAACAATGATATTGCAGATATATATCGTAAAAATTTCAAATACATTTTAGTTGATGAATTTCAAGATACTAATTTTATTCAAAATAAATGGCTAAACTTACTAGTAAATTCAAAACAAAACATATGTTGTGTTGGAGATGATGATCAGTCAATCTACAGTTGGAGAGGAGCAGAAATTAAAAATTTTTTAACATTTGATAAAATTTATCCAAATTGTAATGTGTATAAATTAGAACAAAATTATAGATCCACAAAAAATATTTTAGAAACCGCTTCAGCCCTAATTTCAAACAATAGCAGTAGAGTTGGTAAAAAACTTTGGTCTGCTGGAACTGAGGGAGAGCTAGTAAAGTTAAATTGCTACAGCAATGGAAAAGATGAAGCTGAGGGTGTGAGCGATATCATTGAAAAAAAAATTAAACAAAAATACTCATTAAATAACGTAAGTATACTTGTTAGAGCTATTTATCAAACAAGAGAATTCGAAGAAAGATTTCTTAAAATTGGATTAGGATATAGAGTTTTAGGTGGAATAAGATTTTATGAGAGAGCTGAAATAAAAGATGCAATTTGTTATTTAAGGATTGTAAATCAAAAATTCGATGATTTAGCATTAGAGAGAGTAATTGGTTCACCAAAAAGAGGTATTGGTGATGCTACTTTAAAAAAAATATATGAGTTTGGGTCTAAAAAGAAAATGTGTTTAGAAGAATCAATTATAAAGTTGATTGAACTAGATCAATTTAAACCAAAAATTAAAAAGACGTTTTCTGATTTAATAAAAATGATCCACAAGTGGCGTAATGATACAAAATCGATCAAACATTATGACTTACTTAAATTAATTTTAGATGAGTCGGGATATTCCTCAGTAATTAAAAATAAAAAAGATTTAGAAAATGAAAATAGACTTGAAAATTTAAAAGAATTGATTAGGGCAATGCAAGATTATGACAATTTACAAAATTTTTTAGAACACGTTTCTTTAGCAACTTCAGCTGATCAAGAATGGGAGGGCGAAAAAGTAAATCTTATGACAATGCATGCAGCCAAGGGATTGGAATTTGATGTTGTTTTTTTACCAGGATGGGAAGAAGGTTTGTTTCCTCATCAAAAGTCTTTGCAAGAAAAAGGTGATTTTGCTTTGGAGGAAGAAAGAAGATTGGCTTATGTAGGCATTACAAGAGCAAAAAAAGAAGCTTTTTTATCTTTTGCAATGAGAAGAGCTTATCAAGGGGATTGGATTGAAGCTATTCCATCTAGATTTATAGATGAATTGCCTGAAACTAATATAGAAAAAAATGAAATTTTAGCAGACGAAACAAATGATGAATTCGATTTTAATCAAGATAATGCCATTGAATTTAGTAACGACTATAGAAGTCCAGGATGGGATAGACTTAAAAAAAGATTAATTAAATGGAAAAAATAAATAAACTCAAAAGCAAATTTAAAGAATATAATCTAGATGGTTATTTGATACCTAAAAATGATGAGTTCTTCAATGAATATATATCTAATGACAAAGATGACTTAAAATATATTTCAAATTTTACTGGCTCTTACGGATTAGCATTAATTTTAAAGAAAAAAAATTTTTTGTTTGTTGATGGCAGATATACTATACAGGCAAAAAATCAAAGTGGCTCAATTTTTAAAATTATAACTCTACCATTTACACAAAAAAAAATAAAATTAAACATCAAAAATAAAATTATTGGTTTTGATCCAAAATTATTCAATGAAAAATTATTAAAGCAATTAGAAAAAAAACTTAGTATAAAATGCACAGCTTTAAATATTAACTTAATTAATTTAATTAAAAAAAAGAAAATTTATAAGAAAAAAAATAATTTTTTTTATGCTCTAAATAAATCTATAACTGGTGAAAGCAGCTTTAAAAAATTAAATAATTTGAAAAATTTTTTTTTCAGAAAAAAAATAGATGTTATGTTAGTAACA
>CACKFY010000017.1 GCA_902599495.1 uncultured Pelagibacteraceae bacterium
TTCTAAATAATAAAACGGATTCCATTTTGTTTTTTATCTTTCCCAGGCAAATTTAATTTTATTTTTAATGTCAAAGGTCTTTTTGATAATAAAGTCAGCTACTAGTGTTGAATTGAAAAACTTTAGATATTTTTCTCTGCCTTTTTTTCCTATTTTTCGTCTTAATCTTTCATCTTGTGATATTTTTGTTATTTTTTCAGCCAAATCATCCACATTTTTATAAAAAACCATTTCTTTATCATTAAAGAAATCTCTATATCCAGTCTTTTCATCAATTAGAGTTACTAATCCGTTACCTATTATTTGGGTTATTCTATCGCTACTGTAATATTTTATTGGCTCACCCCTGCTTAAATTTAATCCCATTTTAGAATTTGATATAGTTTTAAAATAATGATCTGCCCAAATAGGTTGGACCTTGTCTATTCCATAAATATCATATTTAACATTATTCGTTAGACTAATTAATTTTTTTACAAAAATTGCTCTATCATCATATTTTCCAGATTTTAAAATTCCTCTGTGAACCCCATGACTTAAAGCAAAAAAAACATCCATGTTGCAATCTTTTTGATGATTTTTTAAAGTTTCAAAAGATTTATCCGAAGGATTTGGAATATAAAAATTATTAGATTTTCTTGGTAAAAAATTAAGAACATCAGGTGAGGTGGTTAAAAAGTTTGACTCCATATAATCTATTTTATCTAATATTCTTTGTTTGTTTCTGTTGAAATCTGGACCACGCTTATTTAAAGGATCTAAAAACCATTGTGACATTTTTAAATTTGGATAATCATCACGTAACTCACCCAAAGTATCCGAGGAAATTAAATCTGCGTGACCAAAAATAATAAGATCCGGTTTAAAATTATAACAAGTTTTTTTTAATTTGTTGTTAAGGTTAATTGAACCAGAAATATCTCTAAGATTTTTATAATATTTTTGTATATCTCTGTCACTAAAAGCTAAAATACTATGACCTAATCTTATAAGACCGTTATTAATACGTCTACCAGTGTTAAAAAAAAGTCTACCATCGTGTCTTTCATTGAAATTTGTTACATGAAGAATTCTTAAACTTAAGTTTTTTTTTGTAAAAAAAGTATTAACAAATTTAAATTTTTCACTACGATATTCATCAATTATACGTGAAACAAAATTGTGAGTTAAATAAAAATTTGAAATTGATTTCTTCTGAAGTTCTAGTCTTTTTGATTTATTTTTTATTAAATATTCAATGTTTTTATATAAATTTTTAGAATTTAGTTTTTTTAAAATAATTCCATTAGTAATTGTTTCTGGTAAACCACCTCTATTACTAATGATTACAGCGCAACCTGCAGAGGAAGCCTCTAAACTAGTTCTGCCAAAAGGTTCTTCCCAACGGGAGCATACAACAGCAATGCTAGATTTTTTATAAACTTTAAGTACTTCTTTATGTTGTTGAAAACCTAAATTTAATAAATTTTTATGTTTAAATTCAATCTTGTCTCTTTGTTCATCCCCAATTACATTAGCTTTCCAATTGGGATATTTATTAAGTATTTTGATAATGGCATTACCAAAAATATCATATCCTTTTGATTTATTTAACTTCCCAACAAATGTAATTTCGTTTTTTTTGCTTCTCAAATTTACATTAAGTTTTTTAGCTGATTGAAATACAACTAGTAACTTCTCACTATTAACAAACTTATCATGCATTCCCTCTAAAAACCTTTTTTTTGACCAATTACTATTAAAAATTATTTTGTAACAATATTTTAAAAGTTTTTTTCTTTCGTTAATTGATTTTGAACCAGTCATTGTTAATGGGTCATTATGAAAGTATAAAACTAAATTTTTTTTACCAAGGGAATTAATTATATCAGCCAGATAATTAGGTCTATTATGAATTTCAATTAAATCAGATGGATGTCTTTCTTCAATTTTAATAAATTCATTTACGTATGATTTACTTTTGCTCTGAAATTTAAATTTTGATAATGGTATATTGTTATATCTAATATTAAATTTTTTTTTAAAATCTGTATTGCCATAAACAATTATGTCTTTTTTATATTTGCTTATTTCAACAGTATCTTTAACAAAAAGAGAGACGGCACCAGGATAAATAGGTGAAAAATTTTCTTTATAAGGTAAAAGTATTGATATTTTCATTGATTATTTTCTTTTATAAAATTTCTAATATTCCTATTATTCTTTATATAATATTCCCTTGAAATTGCTTGGTTTTTTGTTCTTATTTTTTCTTTGTAAATTAATTTCCATTTCCTGCCTCTCGTAAACTTAGCTCCTTTACCTGAATTATGTAAGTTAATTCTATTTTTTAAATTTTTTGTATAGCCTACGTAAGTTACTGGTTTTTTTTGGACTGATTTGAGCATATATACATAGTAGCTCATTAATTTTACTTAATACCTAAATGTGTGTATTTAATGTTCAAATAGTCTTTAATTGCCATTGAACCGCCTTCTCTACCATACCCTGTTTCCTTTATACCGCCAAAGGGAGCCTCTGGTAAAGCTACAACACCAGTATTTACGGCAACTGTTCCAGTTTCCATTAATTCTGATGCCCTGTGTGCTTTTTCTAAATCATTAGTGTAAATATAACTAGCTAGGCCAAGTTTATTGTCATTTGCCCGATCAATAACTTCATTAAAATTTTTGAAAGATAAAATTGGTATTAATGGTCCAAATGGTTCTTGGTGCATAATGGTATAATTGTCTTTAATATTGTCAAAAATTGTAGGTTCATAAAAAAAGCCTTTATTAAAACCTGAGGGTCTTTTCCCGCCACATAATATTTTAGCTCCCTCCTTTTTTGTAATATCTACTAGTTCTTCAATTTCATTTAATCTTTTTTGAGTTGTAAGTGGACCTAAAATAGTATCCTCATCCATTCCATTACCAATTTTTAAATTTTTAGTTTTATCAATCATTAATTTGGTAAAATCTTCTTTTTTATTTTCATGAATATAAAAACGACTTGGAGAGATACATACTTGTCCATTATTTCTAAATTTTGCATGAATAGCCATATCTGATACTTTATTTAAATCTGCGTCTTCAAAAACTATAAATGGTGAATGCCCACTTAATTCCATGGTAACTCTTTGAACTTTTTCTGCGGCTTTTTTTAAAATAATTTTTCCTACCCTTGTTGAACCAGTGATTGAAACTTTTTTAATAATATCTGAAGATAATAAGTTGTCTGTAATATATGCAGGATCTCCTGACAATAAATTTACAACACCATCTGGTACACCAGCTTCCCTGCATATATCAACGAGTTCCATTACTGAACCTGGTGTTATAACATCAGGTTTTACAATAACAGAACAGCCAGCGGATAGAGCTGTAGATATTTTTCTTGACGCAAGAGTAATAGGAAAATTCCAAGGCACTAAAGCAGCTACAACTCCTACTGGTTGGTAATAAACATGAATTCTCGTATCTGAAGATCTGCCTTGTAATGTTTCGCCATAAATTCTTTTTGCCTCCTCAGAACTCCATTCAAAAATATCTGCTGCTCCATTAGCTTCAGTAATACTTTCTTTAATTGGTTTGCCAACTTCAAGGGTAAGCCAATGTGCTAATTTATTATTTTTTTTTCTTATCAATTCAGATATTTTTCGTATTACTTTCGATCTTTCCCAAGGTGGAGTATTTTTCCAAACTTTGAAACCTTTATTTGAAGATTGAAGGGCTAAATCAATATCTTTAAAGTTTGCTTTAGAGGCTTTTCCAATAAGCTCCTCTGTTGCTGGATTAATAACATCGTAAGTTTCGCCACTTACTGATTTTTGCCATTTTCCGTTAATAAATTGTCCAAATTTTTCATACATAAGTTTTTAATAAATAATATATTAAAATGTAAAATTTTCAAAATTACTCTAAGATGGCGGCCCCAAAGGTAATCAAACCCTATATGCTAGATCATACTCATTGGTCTTTTCCACTAGGGACAACAATACTAGATCATTTTAGTAATAACAATAAGAGTTTCATCGCGAATTGATCGCACATGGAAAGGAAAATGGCTTACATTTAAAAGCAAAGAGACAAGTAGCTGGTAGTAATTAAAAGAAAGAACTACCCACATATTTCTAATGTTTTTATTACAAAATACACGCGTCATTATTAGTCTGTCCAATTTCTCAGATCATGGTATTTAACTTTGTGAAAAAATTAAACATATATTTATATACTTTTTTAATCTTTACTTGGAGCAACATCAGTTTTTCCGATGAACTTAAGAAGATTGACATTAGCAAATCATTTATTCACTTTACAGGGTCTGAAGGTGGAAATTGGAGAACAAATATTGAATCCGTTTTAAGTACTAAAAATAAAAATATTTTTTTGGTAAAAGAATGTAGAGCAGAATTTATATCTCAAAGACCTTTCTTTGATTATAAAGATAGATATGAATTTCTTGGAATTGTAGAAAACGATAAAACTCATTTTATTAGAACATCTGCTACTGATGGAAATAATGAGAATTTCCAACTTAATTCCTCAATTAAAAATAAAAAATACTTAGCAGAAAGTAATGCTAATGATTTAAGTTTTGATCAAGTTTATGAAATACTTTCGTCAGGCAAAACAATTAATATTTATTGTAAAATCGAATATGAGCATGAAGAAATTAAATATAGTTTAATTTCAAAATGTGAATATATAAATTATGGTTCTGATAAAAACAACAATAAGTATTTACAACCTATAATGGGATATGTTCCTTTTGTTGATAAAAATAAAATTAAATATGGTTACGCTGTTATAAAAAAAAATGAAAAAAATAATGGATATTTAGAATTTTTACTTAATGAAAAAACTCCAATCTTTAATGTTAATCCAAATCAAAACATATTTAAATTATACACTAAGAAACTTTTAAATAAATTAGTGTTTTTTTATAATAAAAATGATTTTACAGAATTAGTTTCTATTAAACAGAACAATATTAAGTTTTTTTCATATAATTAGTTTAATTTGATTGACTCAAAGTGAAGGCAAAGCTGATCGTTATTACATTACAATCAGATCACAATTAATATTAAATGTTGGTATAAAGAATTGATGTTAAGATAGTTTTTTTTGTGTTAATGGCGGTCCCAAGGGGAATCGAACCCCGTTTCGGTGATCGTGACCTTAGGTCCGTAAGTCATACATACCAACACTTTTTGAATCTTTCAATCGCTAACAATCAACAGTGGACGCAGTGCGGACACTATAGTAAGATTTTTTGATGCTTTCAGTGCTTTTAGACAAGATTAAAGACCAAAACAATGAAGATGCAGTAACTGGTGTGTGCATACTTTTAATGAATGATATTAAAAACTGTTACGAAACCCAACAAAAAAAAATTAATAAAATTAGAAAAATTGATTATCCAAAAATAGAAAAAGAAAGACTAAAGAAAAAAAAAGTACCTGAAGAAGCATTAATTTTTTTTAATTCTGTTTATACAGGATCTACAAATAAAAAAAAACTTCCAGACGGCAAAGGGACACTAGTTTTTGATTCTAGAGACAAAGACTATCCAAAAGAAAATGATATTTATATAGGAGAATTTGAAAATGGAACTAAAACAGGAATAGGACAATATACATATTGGAATGACAGGAATATCGCAAAACATCCATTTCTCATTCCTTATTATATGGGTGAATGGTCTGGAGATCAATATTATGGAGTTGGAATTAAAATAATTGACTCTTTTGATGATAGAGCATCATACGAGGGTGAATTTGCAAATAATACTATTTTTGGATTTGGTAAATATCATATGAATAATCAAAAAGGTAGTACAGATATTTATGGTTATTTTATAGACGGACAAGCATCATATTACGGAGTTGAAATTCATAAAGACAATAATGGAAAAATAATAAAAGAGAGATCAGGGCTTACTGAGTATAATCTCGAAAAAAAAACAAGGACACTATTATTTTCTTTTCCTTGGGAAGATACTTGGAATGAAAAAATTTTAAATACAAAAAATTATAAAAGAAAAGAAATAATTCAAGAAATATACAATGCTATTATTGATAAAAATATTTATCAAATAGATTTAATGACAAATAAATTCAAAAAAAGCAAATTATTGATTAAAAAAAAGCATATGGAATTAATGTTCAGTGCTAATTCTTTTTGGGATAAAAATCATGAAAATGATGAATATACAGATTTTATAAATACGCAATCAGAACTCATGCATAAATTAAATTCTTCTTTCAAGAACAGTGAATTAGATAATTTTAAAGAGGAAATAGATGAAAGCACTAAAATATTTACATCAATTAAAAAGAAGTTAAATAAGTAATCCTTAATTATATTTCATGACACGCTGGTGACACAGTAAGAAAATATTTTAAAATACTCTAGCTAAGTTTATCAAAGGTTTTAAATGTTTTTGGCGGTCCCAAGGGGAATCGAACCCCATTTGGTAGATCTTGACCCTTGGTCTTTTCCACTTGTTAAACAACAATACTAGATCATTTCAGTAATAACAATAAGAGTTTGATCACGAATTGATCATTATTGAAATAATTTTAACAAAATTTAATCATTTTTAGAACATGAATTTATTAGAAGCTTATCTAAATGAGATTTTTTATTATTACTTTACTTTTTATATTTACGTTTAACAAAGCCTTAGCAGATGAAACAAACTTTACTTGCAAACCAGTTTATGCCGCTGTTCAAACTGACAATGGTACTTTTTATGAAGAATCATTAGAAAATATGGATGAGGAGGCAGCTTTATTATCAGTTGTGCCAGAGTCAAAATTTTCTATAAGAAAAAATGGAATTTTTTACAAAAATAATGACAATAGAAAATACGAATTTTTAAAAACTTACAAAGAAATTATCTCAGATTATGAATTATCTCCAAAAATTATAAACACTGTTAGAGAGATTAATGATATTTCAAAGGAGTTAGATAAAAAACTTGGTGTAGAGAATTTTAAAGCTTTTTATTTGCCATATTTCAATTATTCCCAAGAAGGAGAGCTTTTAAGTTCGTCATTAAAGAGGATAAGTATAGACACCAAAAATTATTTTACCTCTGAAATTACAATACCAAGTCAACCGATGGAAGGTGTGAACATGTACTATTTTCTTCGAAAATGCGATGTAAAAGGTATAGAAGTTGACTTTGAACCAGCTTTTAATAAAGCCTTATCCTAATTATTTAAATCCCCTTATTAACCACAATATTGTTTTTTTTGACATTAACCATGTAGGAATAACAAAGAGTGGTAATAATAATAACCATACAAAAATTAAAATAAATTCAAATAACAAAATTGATTTACTTATATATCTTTCACAGTTTTCTTTTTTATTAAAAATAATAAATTTAGAAAAACTTCCACCAACATAAGTTCCGTTTACCGAAGATCCAAAATATGTATCGTTTTTGTCTAATACTTTAATACCATCTTCAACAGCGGTAATGATTAAATATTTATTTGGACCTATGTAGACTTTTTTATTAGAATAAATAGTTTTGTAGAAAAGGTCTGGAAAAAGGCTAGAAGTTGCACAGCTTATATTTTGTGATAATCTTTTTTTTAAATAATTAAATTGATTTATTTCTCCACTAAATAACAAAATCATTACAAAAAAATAAAAAAGTCCTGTGCCTAGAATCCAAAAACGAAAGAGACCTCTATCTAATCGATTTATTTCAAAGAATAATGCTAGTTTTTTGATTTTCAAGTGAAAGCTTTTTTTCATAATCCTTTTTTATTAATATTTACATTTTCTAATTTTCTCTTTTTTATACTTTTATTTTCGTTCATATGTCTTTCTTGATCATAGTTATGAATTGATATAGTTAACAACTTAAACCCATCTTCATCTTTTTTTTGGTTGAAAGGAGTAGGTAATTGATCGGCACCATTTACTGTACAGAATGATCTCACAATAAATTTTTTTGGTCCCTTTGAAATAGTTTTAATGTATTTAGGATAAATAAAATCACTCGCAACATATTTTGGAGGTAAAAAATCACCCTTGTATCTAAAACCATCTTTTTTTTTACTTTTTAATAAAGCCGCCATGTAAATTACAGCATCTTCTGCACAATGTTCCCAATTTTTATATGCTGTCTTGTTTATAGCACTCACAGTATGAATTTGTAATGTTTCAGGGTACGCACGAACGCTATAATTAAAAAAATCAGGATTTTTTTCTTTTGCTTCAACACAATTTAGACCTTTAACTTTAAATCCTTCAAACAATTTATTTGTATTTATTCTATATTTAACTAGAAACTTATCATACTTATCAGAAACACTATCAAATGGTCCAAAAACATTATCTGTAACTAAACAATTTTTATTATAGTAATCTTGAATTGTATCACCAATTTTAATTCCAAATAACGAAGGGTTAGTGTTAAATATTTCAAGCGAATACAATTTATTTGTTAAAAAAAAAATACTTATAAATATAAATAAGAGAAGTTTTTTTTTCATAAATAAATCTAACAAAAAAACGATCTCAAAACGATCGCAATCTGATCACACTGAACGTAAATTTTAAAAAAAGTGATTATTAACTCTTATTTTAGAAGCTTTTGGCGGTCCCAAGGGGAATCGAACCCCTCTTTCATGGATGAAAACCATGTGTCCTAACCGATAGACGATGGGACCTTAATTTTTTGACCTTTATTAACAGAAATATCATCAATAATAAACTCTACATTTTTTTCACCTTTCCACTCATTCAAGCTTAATTTACCAGCAATGTTAAAGGTATCAGACTTATTGTTAAGCAAAAATTGTCCAAGATCAGCGTCATGTGAGTTAAATGAGATGCTTTTAATAGTTGATCCATCTTTTGCGACTAATATTGATTTAACATGTTTGTGTCCAACAATAGTCGATCTAATCACTTTTAGGTTCTCCAATACAAATCTTGGTTCAGGATTTCCGGAGCCAAATGGAGAAAGTTTGTTTATTTTTTTGTAGAATTCATAATTTAAAGCTGAATGTGAAATAATACTATCTAAATAAAGATTGTCATTTCGTATTTTATTTTTAATTAAATTATCAAATTTTTTAAAAATAAATTTTTCAAATTTTTCCATATTTTCTTTTTTTATTGAGAATCCACCTGCCATTTTATGACCACCACCTTTAGTCAAAATGCCCTCTTGAATTGCTGAAAGAATTGCAGTCCCAATATCAAAACCAACTACTGATCTTGCTGATGCTTTTCCGATTTGATTGTTAAAGGAAATAATTATAGTTGGTTTGTTATATTTATCTTTAATACGTGATGCAATGATACCTATTATACCTTCATGCCAATTTTTGCCCTCTAAAATTAAAACTGGATCATTAATTTTATCTACAACAGTATTCAAAGCAATATTTAGTAATTCTTTTTCAATTTTTTTCCTATCATTGTTATATTGATCAAGTTCTGAAGCTATCCTAAAACTTTCCTTAGGATCATTATTTAGCAATAAATTTGCGCCGTGAGAACATTTTCCAACTCTTCCTCCCGCGTTAATTCTAGGACCAATAATGTAACCTAAATGATATGTGGATGTTTGATTTTCAATTTTACAAAGATCTATAAGAGTTTTTAATCCTAAATTTTTTTTTAAGTTAATTACCTTTAGTCCTTGTTTTACAATGGCTCTATTTAAACCTATCAAAGGTACTACATCACAAATTGTTCCAAGTGAAACTAGATCAAGATATTCTAATAAGTTTGGTTCTATTATTTTATTAAGATTGAACCAATTTTTTTTTCTTAAAAATGAATTTAAAGAAACCAGAGTCATAAAACAAACTCCAGCGGCACATAAATAATTTAGTTCTGACTCATCATCGACTCTGTTTGGATTAATAATAGAATATGCGTTTGGAAGTTTAATTTCAGACTGATGATGATCTAGGACTATAACGTCGACTTTTTGTTGTTTAGCAAAATTAATTGCTTCATATGACATTGTTCCACAATCTACAGTTATAATTAACTCAGTTTTTTTATTTAAAAGATTTTTAAAACCTTTAATTGATGGACCATATCCTTCAGATTTTCTATCTGGAATATATATTTCAAAATCTTGTTTAATCATTTTTAAGTAATTTCCAATAAGAGCCGTTGAGCTAGCTCCGTCAACATCGTAATCTCCAAATATACCTATTTTTTCCTTTTTATTTATTGCTTGGAAAATTCTTTCTGTTGCTTTTTCCATATCCTTAAGAGTTGATGGATTTGGTATGAGATCTTTAATCGATGGTTTTAAGTATGATTGAACGTATTTTTTATCAATATTTCTTATCGATAAAAGTTTTGCTGTAATATAATCCAAGGAAAAATTGTCTTTTAAAAAATCAGTATAATTATTATCAAATTTTTTAAAAATCCATTTTTTACCTGACAGTGATATTTCACTCATTTTTTATGAATATTATTTACTTTTTTGTTAATACTTTGATCTTTATGAAGCGCAAATGTTGAGACTTCATATTTGTTGCCTAAATCTTTAACGCCATTAACAATACTTCCATCGGTAATCGCTGAAGCTACAAATATAACGTCGCCTTTAATTAAATCTTCAATATTATATTTTTTTTTTATATCTGAGATACCCATTTTTTTTGCCCTTAAAGTTTCGTTTTTATCTAAAACAAGTCTTGTTTGGATTTGTCCTCCCAAACATGAGAGAGCAGCTGCAGCTAAAACTCCCTCGGGGCCACCTCCTATGCCTAAATATACATCAATATTTGTCTTTGGGTCAGCCACTGATATAGCTCCTGAAACATCACCATCAGAGATAAATTGAATTTTCACTTTAAGTTTATCTAATTCTCTTACAATTTTATCATGTCTAGGTCTTTTTAAAACACAAGCAGTAATATCGCTAATTTTTTTCTTTTTAGCATCAGAGAGAAGTTTTATATTCTTTTCAACGGTATTATCTAAATCTATCAAATTTTTTGGCAAATTTTGTCCAATAGCAATTTTTTCCATATAGGTATCCGGTGCTGAAAATAAATTTCCTTTTTCACATGCCGCCAACATTGAAAACGAGTTAGGTAAGTTTTTTGCTACAAAATTTGTACATTCTAATGGATCTAGGGCAATATCAAGACTTTGACCGTCTTTTGTGCCTACCTTTTCTCCAATATAAAGCATAGGAGCTTCATCCATTTCTCCTTCACCTATGACAACTTCTCCATTCATTTGAATTAAATTTAATTCATTTCTCATTTTATCTACAGATCCTTGATCTGCAGCAATTTTGTCCCCTTTTCCAATAAAAGGATATGCTCCTATTGCAGCCTGTTCTGTAGCCCTAATAAATTTATCTAAATAGTGTTTTTTTATAGACATTAGTCATTTTCAATTCTTAATAATTTAGGTTTTTGAATTATATAAGATTTTTTAACTAATGTTTTCAATGTTTTTTTTATATCACTATCTCTTGAACTGTGAGTAATTATTATTATTGATGAACTATTTTTATTTTTATAGGGACTTTGTAACACTCTTTTAATTGATACTTTATTATCTGAAAATATTTTTGTAACAGCAGATAAAACACCATATTTATCTTTAACTTTTAATCTAATATAAGACGAAAAATATAATTTTGAAATATCGCCGCTTGAAATTTTTTTTCTTTTAGAATTTGAAATCGAAAATGGAAATTTTATATTACCCCTCATTATAGAAGAAATATCTGATACTAAAGCAGAAGTTGTAGCTGAGGGTCCAGCACCTTCTCCTTGAATAATATTTTTACCTACGGGCTTTCCATCTAAAATTACAGCATTTAAAACTCCATTTATTCCTGCGATGTAAGACGATTTTTTTACTAATGTTGGGTGAACTCTCTGATAAACTTTTCCCTGAAAATAATCTGAAAATCCTAACAGTTTAATTTTGTACCCAAGTTTATTAGCATTTTTTATATCTTCATCATCTACATCTTTAATGCCCTCAATATGTATTTTTTGATTTAAAAACGAATTAAAACATAAAGATGATAAAATTTTTACTTTAGCGGCAACATCTTCACCATTAATATCTGATGATGGGTTAGACTCAGCATAACCTAAATTAATTGCATTTTGAATAGTTTCTTTATAATTAGTTTTGTTAGCATCCATTGATGATAAAACATAATTAGATGTCCCATTAAATATTCCAAATATTCGACTTATCTTATTTGCAATTAGTCCCTCTTTTAAAGATCTAATAATAGGAACTCCTCCACATACAGCAGCTTCAAATTCAAGATTAACTTTATTTTTTTCAGCTATATTAGCTAGTTGATCACCGTATTTTGAAATTAATGATTTATTAGCTGTTACAACATGTTTTTTATTTTTTAAAGCGCTAAATACTAATTTTTTAGCAGGTCCTTCTGCACCACCAATAAGCTCTATAATTATATCAACGTTATCTTTCTTAACCAAATCCAAATAGTTTTTAACCCATTGTGTTTTTTTTACTTTAATATTTCTTTTTTTGTTTTTATTTTTCGCAGAAACATAGACAATATTAAAATTCGAATTATTTTTATTTGATAATATATTTTTGTTTTTATTAAGAAAATTAAATAAATAAGATCCAATATTACCAAGGCCAACGATAGCTATATTAAAAAACTTTTTTTTTTGCATAATTAATTCCTATATGAAATATTTGGATAATCTTTATTGTTACTTACCTTAATTAAATGATCTGTAATTGAGTCAATATCACATTTTTTGAGCTCTTTGCAAATATCATAATTATTATTAGCTTTTATTAATTTAATATTTTTTTTATCCTCTAAATTTTGATTTTTCTTTATTTTTTTTGTTAATTTTTTTTTTTGTTTTAATTCTTTTTTTTTAGCCTTAATTTCTTCATTAGACAATTCTTTTATTTTTTTTTTTTCTTTTTTTTTGTACACCCCTATTGTTTTGCTTTTATTTTCTGTATTTAATTG
>CACKFY010000018.1 GCA_902599495.1 uncultured Pelagibacteraceae bacterium
ACATTGTGTTACGTGACCGTATGTTTCTGTTAATCCATATACATGCATAACTTCAAAACCTAGACTCTTCATTTTTTTAAAAATAATACTTGGAGGCGGCGCACCAGCTGTTAAAACATAAACTTTTTGTTTTAATTTTTTCCTGTCTTTCTCGGGAGCACCCGTTATCATATTTAAAACTATAGGAGCTCCTCCAAAATGCGTAACATTGTATTTATCTATCAACTCAAAAATTTTTTTAACGTCAATATTTCTTAAACAAATAGTTCGACCTATTAACATCGGCACAGTCCATGGATAACCCCAACCATTGCAATGAAACATAGGCACAATAGTTAAAAAATTTAACCTATTTGGCATGTTCCAAGCGGTAGCACTGCCAGTAGACATTAAGTAAGATCCTCTATGGTGATACACTACTCCTTTAGGATTTCCTGTTGTACCAGAAGTATAACTTAGTGAAAGAGCTTGCCATTCATCCTCGGGCATTTTCCATTGAAAATTCTCGTCACCAGTTTTTAAAAATTCTTCATATTCTCTGTCACCAATCTTTTCACACTTTGACTGATCTGCATGCTTATCGTTTATATCAATAATGGTAATCTTTCTTTTTATAGAGCTTAAAGCTTTTTTAACTTCTACATGAAGCTGGCGATCTACAACTAAAACTTTTGCTTCTCCGTGTTCCAAAATATATGAAATCGTTTTTGCATCTAAACGAATATTAATTGTATTTAGAACTGCTCCAGTCATGGGCACAGAATAATGTGCTTCAAATATTTCAGGTGTATTAAAAGCTAAAAAAGAAACAGTGTCACCCTTTTTTATACCAATCTTTGAAAGCGCGCTGGCAAATTTTACACATCTTTTATAAACCTCTGACCATGTGTAATTTCTGTCTTCATAAATTACTGCTTCATAATTTGGGTAGATTTCTTTTGCTCTAACTAAAAAAGTAAGTGGTGTTAAGGGGACGAAATTAGCTTTATTTTTTTCTAAATTTTTTTCGTAAACACTCATTTTCAGTTAAATTTTGCTTTCATCAAGCTTTCACTACCAGCTATTGCTGAATGATAATGACTGTCTATTCTAGGTAGAATTTTATCAAAAAAATATTTCGCAGTATTAATCTTTTCTTCATAAAAGTTTTTATTTTTACTTGAATTATCAAAGCTTACTTTAGTCATTTTAAGCCAACAAAAACCTAAAGCAACGTAACCAAGAACCTTCAAAAAGTCATTGCATGCCGCACTAACATCATCTTTTTGATTTTTAAACTTATCATCTAACCATTTCGAAAAATCTAATAAAAGTTTTATTTTTTCTTTAAGAATGTTGGATAGCCTTTTTAATTCAACATTATCATTGTAATTTTTAATTTCATTTTGAAGTAAGGATATAAATTTTTCCAACGTTCGATTAGTAATTACTTTTCTGAATACTAAATCAATTGCTTGAACAGAATTAGTTCCCTCATAAATTGGTGTAATTCTATTATCTCTGTATAATTGCTCAATACCCTGATCTCTCGTGTAGCCATAACCACCAAAAATTTGTATTGCTTCATTTGTTATCTCCATACCCATATCTGAAAAAAAAGATTTTACTACAGGTGTCATTAATGAGACCATATCGTCTGCTTCTTTTCTTACGTTTTCATTTGAATGATTTAAACTTACATCAACTTGTTGGGACAACCAGAAAGCCAAAGATCTTTGACCTTCGATTATTGATTTCATATTCATTAAACTTCTTCTGATATCTGCATGTTTAATTATTAAATCTGTTTCACCATTTTTGTTATCGTTAGATTTACCTTGTTTTCTCTCTCTAGTATAAGCAAGTGAATTTTGATAGGCGGTTTCTGCAATCCCTAATCCTTGTATACCAACAATAATTCTCTCTAAATTCATCATTGTAAACATTGAACTCAATCCTTTATTTTCCTTACCAATTAAAAAACCTTTTGCATTATCAAAGTTTAAAACACAAGTCGGCGAACCTTTTATTCCCATTTTAGTTTCAATAGATAAAGTGCTAACACCATTTCTTGATCCAACTGAACCATTTTCATCAACATTAAACTTTGGAACTAAAAATAAACTTATTCCTTTAGTGCCAGAAGGTGCACCTTGAATTTTAGCTAAAACTAAATGTATGATATTTTCCGTTAAATCATGGTCACCAGATGTAATAAATATTTTCTGTCCAGTTAAAGAAAATGATCCATCTTTATTTTTGATTGCTTTTGTTTTGATTAAACCTAAATCAGTTCCACATTGAGACTCGGTTAAACACATAGTCCCACTCCATTTTCCTTCTACTATTTTTGGTAGAAACTTATCCTTAATTTTATTATCTGCATGATGGAGAATGCAATTATAAGCTCCAATACTTAATTCACTATATAATTTAAATGACAAACTTGCTGAAGATAACATTTCTTCAAAAAAAGTACTGACAGTCTTTGGCATACCTTGTCCACCATATTTTGGATCACAAGATAAAGATGTCCATCCGTCAGTAATAAATTTTTTATAAGCTTCTTTATAACCTGGCGGAGATCTTACTATACCATTTTCATATACACATGGACTGTCATCACCTATTTTGGCTAAAGGATGTACAATTTCTTGATTTATTTTAGCTGCTTGATCTAAAACATCTTTTACTAAGTCAGAGCTAATTTCTTTAAATTTATCAATCTCTTTATAATTCTTATTATCTTTAAGATTATCAAAAAGAAACATCATATCTTCAACTGGAGCATTATATGTAGTCATTTAATTTATTAATGGTTTCCCTGTTTTTAATGTATGGACAATTCTTTCTTGTGTTTTTTTATTTTCTACTAATTTCATAAAGCTGTTTAATTCCAATTTATACATTTGGTCTTCCGTAACTTCTTTACTTATATCTGTATCTCCACCACTTAAAACATATGCTAATTCTTTACCAACTTCCATACCGTGATCTAGAATCTTTTTGTCATTATATAATGCTTCAAGTATTTTGTGCATTTTTTCTCTAGCATTTTTACCCGATAATTTAAATTTACATTCCTTAGATGGAGACATATCTACACTATTATTGAGTAATTTTCTTGCCGCAGGTAATAGTTCATTTCTATTAATTATAACATCATGATTTTTATCCAAAAATAACAAAGGTTTTGCTTCTTGAGGTGAAGAAGCAGTTTTAGCATAACCAATTATATCAAAAACTTTTAACGGTGCATAATCTGGATCTGTTTTAGACTCATTGGTTTGACACCATCTCCAGAGTAGTTCTTTACAGCCACCTCCAGCAGGCACTAAACCAACAATTGTTTCAACTAAACCCATTACAATATTAGTATGTGTAACTACATAATTACTTTGTAAAACAACTTCTTCTCCACCTCCTAGAGCTAAACCAGACGGAGCAGATATAACTGGATGTTTGCAATATTTAAGATGCTTGCAAGTATCTTGAAAATACTTAATAAATTTTTCAACAGACTTTATATCGTTATTCTTTATAAATTCCATTACATAATTTAGATTTACACCTGCAGAAAATTGCATACTTTCATTTATTATAATTAGAGGTTTATCTGTAGCCTTTTTCAAAGCATCCATTGAGTCATTATCTAAAGCATTAGCTTTAGTATTAAACTCAACAATATTAAAATCTTTAAATCTAAATATTTCTGCTGAGTCATTTTTATCTAATTTAATGACTGTTTTTTTAATCTTTCCTAATGTTTGTAAGTTAGTATATTTTTGTCGCTCGTCATAAAAACTTTCTGCTTTTTTTTCTTTTAAATCTTTTAAAAATTCATTGTGATTAATTTCTCCAATTTTTGAAAAGAAATTTTTCAATCCTATAGACTCTAACATTTCAAACGGGCCCATAGACCAATTAAAACCCAGCCTCAAAGCTTCATCTATGTCATTATATTCATCAGTTATAGCTGGCACCAGTGAAGATGAGTACAAGATTATTTTTGAAATTACTGACCATGCATATTTACCATACTTATCATTTCTGTTAATTAATTCTAAAAGGTTTATCTTATCTATTTTTAAATCTATCTTTTTAACTGGAAAGTATTCATTTTTATTTAAATTAAGAGCTTCAAGAGTCTTTTTATTCTCGGACTTATTCATCCTATAAAACCCTCCCTTACCTTTTCTACCCGTATAACCAGTTTCAATTAGTTTTTTGATAATCGGTAAACCAGAAACAACTTTTTGAAATTCATCTTCCTTAGGTAATTCTTTTTGAAAACTTTTAAGAACATCTGACATTAGATCAATACCGATTAAGTCATATAAAGCAAAAACTCCTGTTTTAGGTATACCCATAGGTCTACCAAATACAGCATCAGCTTCTTCAATAGAAAGATTCATATCAACCGCTTCTGTCATCGCTACTTGCATAGCATATACTCCTATTCTGTTTCCTAAAAAACCAGGAGTGTCACCACAAACAATTACACCTTTACCTAATTTTTCTTCACTAAAATCTTTTAAATAATTAATTTTATTTTGATCGTTCAGCTTATCTCTAACTATTTCCAGTAATCCCATATATCTAACTGGATTAAAAAAGTGTGTAATACAAAAATCTTTTTTGTCTTCTACTTTTAATTTTTCTGATAATACTTTTAAAGGAATAGTTGATGTATTTGATGAAACAATTGAGTCTTTTTTTCTTTTGTCAAATATTTTTTTGTAAATATCATGTTTTATATCAATTCTTTCAACAACTGCTTCCACAATCCAGTCTGCGTCAGAAACATTTTCAAAATCATCGGTAATATTGCCAACCTTCAAATTTTTAATTTTATCTTTTTCAAATAATAACGGCGGTCTAGATTTTAGAATTCTTTCTTTAGCTTTTTCAGAAATTTCAGTTTTTAAATCTAATAATATAACTGGTATGTTAGCATTGCATAAATGAGCAGCTATTCCACTCCCCATTGTTCCAGATCCTATTACAACTACTTTTTTAATATTCATATGATTTTGGTCGGAGCGGAAGGATTTGAACCTTCGACCCTCTGGTCCCAAACCAGATGCGCTACCAGGCTGCGCTACGCTCCGAAAGTCTATTTATATAGGTTATATATGACTTTTTGGCAATTGAAAGATTTTTGTTATATTAGTAAGAAATAACTAAATGATCCAATATATTTCAAAACCTTTTAAATATTTCTTTAAACTAGAGTCGGCATCGGGTTTGGTTCTACTCTTTGCAGCGGTGATAGCTTTGTTTGTTAGTAATAGTAGTTTAGGTGAAAATTATTTTAAAATATTAGAAAGTTATTTTACACTTGGAACCGAAGATTTTGGATTAAAATTAAGTGTTCTTCATTGGATTAACGATGTTTTGATGGCTATCTTTTTTTTCTTAGTATCTTTAGAAATTAAAAGAGAATTTGTTAAAGGTGAACTTTCAAATCCAAAACAGGCAATGCTGCCAATTATTGGGGCTGTTGGTGGAATGGTAGTTCCAGCTGCCATTTATATAATAATTAATATTGATGACAGCACAAGACTTAACGGTTGGGCAATACCTTCAGCAACTGATATCGCCTTTTCATTAGGTGTATTATCATTACTTGGAAAAAGAGTTCCTATATCTTTAAAAGTTTTTCTAACTGCTTTAGCAATTATTGATGATCTTGGAGCAATAATAATAATAGCTTTCTTTTATTCAGGTAATATTCAAACAACTTACTTAATACTAATGGCTGTTGCGATGCTATTATTAATAATTTTAAATAAACTTAATGTAAGATCATTTATTCCTTATTTAATAGTTGGAATATTTTTGTGGGAATTTACGCACCAATCAGGAATTCATGCGACGATTGCGGGAGTTTTATTGGCTTTAACTATTCCTCACGATACTAAAAAAGAGAAAAACTCTTTATTATTAAAGCTAGAACATGCGATCTCCCCTTACGTAGCATTTGGAATTATGCCAATATTTGCTTTTGCAAACGCAGGAGTTTCTTTAGAAAGATTATCTTTTGCAACATTGTTAAATCCAGTGCCTTTAGGAATAGTTTGCGGATTATTTTTTGGAAAACAAATCGGAGTATTTCTATTTTCCTATTTATCTATCTACTTTAAGTTTGCAGATAAACCGAATAACTCAAACTGGATGTCACTTTATGCGGTTTCAATATTAACGGGTATCGGTTTTACTATGAGTTTATTTGTGGGCAATCTTGCCTTCGCAAATAACTTAGAATTTAGTGACGGTGTAAAAATTGGTGTGCTTACAGGTTCATTATTGTCTACTTTATGTGGTTACTTCTTGTTATTAATTGCTAGTAAAAAATGATCGACAAAAGATTATTGAAAATAGCATCTAATACTAAATTTTATGGTTTAAAGAACAACTACACTTATAAAACTAATCTCAAGAATTCAATTTGTGGCGACAAAATATCCATAGAAATTTCATTAAAAAAAAATACAATTCAAGAATTAAGATATGAAACTGAAGCATGTATTTTTTGTCAAGCTTCTGCGAGTACATTGGCAAATATAGCAAAAAATACTAATTTAGGTGATTTAAGAAAAAATTTAAGTAAATATTTAAATTTAAGTAAAAAAGTACCAAAAAAATTTAATAATTTAACTTATTTGTTGAAAGATAAATATATGAATAGGAAAGATTGTATACTTTTACCTTTTAAAGCATTTTATAAAGCAATTAAATGATATGATTAAAAAAATAATATTTACTATTATGTTCTTTAGTTTTTTTTCTAATTTATCTGCTGACTATCACAAACTAGCGTATGATTTTAATTTCAAAGGATTAGATGGAAATCAAATTAATTTGAAGGATTATGAGAATAAAATAATTGTCGTAGTCAATGTTGCTAGTAGATGTGGTTATACACCTCAATACAATGATCTACAAAAATTATACACAGAATATAAAAATGAGCTTGTAGTTATAGGTGTCCCTACAAATAATTTTAAACAAGAACCAAAAAATAACGCTGATATTAAAAAATTTTGTGAGGCTAACTTTGGTATAACTTTTCCGATGTCTGAAAAAGTGGATGTTATTGGAACTAATGCCCATGAATTCTTTAAATGGGCAAAAAAAAATCATGGTATAGCAGCAATACCAAAATGGAATTTTCACAAAATCATTATTGGAAAAGATGGTAAAGTAGCCGATACTTTTGCATCCTTTACCAAACCTACCTCAAAAAAATTTATAAACGCAATCAGTAAAGAAATTAAAAGTTAAAAGATAATCCATCGTATGCTGGAATAATATTTTCTGGCAACTTTTTCCTTAAGCTTTGATAATCGAGATCAACATGTAAATTAGTAAGGATTGTTTTTTTGGGAGCAAGTTTTTTTGCAATTTTTATTGTTTCATCAAAATGAAAGTGTGATGGATGTGGATTTTTTCTTAGACAATCTATAATAAGATAATTTAAATTTTTTAATTGGTTAAAAGATTTATTAGGTATCTTGTTGCAATCACTTAGATAAGCAATTTTGTTAAAAACAAAACCATTTGCCTTTATCATCCCATGCTGTAATTCTATAGCCTGTATTTTTAACAATTTACCATTTTTTTTTATAGTAAATTGATCATTAAAAGTTTTAGCACTCATTATTGGTTTATATCCAGATCTAGGAGAAAAACAGAATGTGTATTTCTGTTTTAGCAATTTCGTTGTTCGTTTACTTCCGTATACAGGAATTTTTTTTTTATTTTTCCAAAAGAAAGGCCTTAACTCAAATATTCCTACAGTTTGATCAGCATGTTCATGTGTATAAATAACAGCATCGATATTTTTTATATTATTTGTTTTAATTTGCTCTTTTATATCTGGAGATGTATCGATAAGAATTGAAATATCTTGATACTGAATATGGGCACAACACCTAGTTCTTATGTTTTTTTTATTTTTTTTGTTTAATTTACCCCAATAGTTTGTAATCCAAGGAGCACCCAAAGAGCTTCCACAGCCCAAGATTGTAAACTTATTCTTCAACTTAACTTACCAAAAAGTTTAAAAAAATTATTTGTTGTACCTTCACAAAGATCATCAAATTCAATTTCTTTCAGTTTTGAGAGATATTTAGCGGTCAGAACTACATTTGATGGTTCATTTGATTTTCCTCTTAAAGGTTCAGGGGATAAATAGGGAGAGTCTGTTTCAATTAATATTTTATTAAGGGGTATTGATTTAAATGTTTCTTTAAGATCATTGGACTTTTTAAATGTTATAATGCCACTAGCCGAAAAAAAAGCATCTAATCCTAGAAGTTTATCTGCAAACTTTTTTGTTCCTGTAAAACAGTGCATCAAAATCTTCAACTTATTTTTTTTTGAATATTTTGATAAAATTTCATAAGTAAGATCCTCTGCATCTCTTGAATGAATTATGAGTGGTAGTTTGCTTGAAATAGAAGCTTTTATATGTTCTTCAAATAATCTTATTTGCTCATCTTTATCAGAATGATTATAATAAAAATCTAAACCAGTTTCTCCTATTCCAATTATTTTCTTACTAATATTTAATCTTTCTAAAATTATGTCTTTGTTAATTTTACTATGATTTTTGGCTTCATGTGGATGAATTCCGTAAGTACCATAAACGTTTGCATATTTATTCGTGATTTCTATAATATTATTATACTTTTTGTCAGCAACAGATATAGTTAACATAATTTTAACATTAGATTGATCCGCCCTTTTAATTACATTATCCAAATTTGAAAACATGGGCTCATAATCAAGATGACAATGTGAGTCTACAATCATTATTCTACCTTTTTAAATAAAATTTCAATATTTCCTAACTCTTTATCATAATTTAAGGATTTGTTATTATCTATTTCGCTTATATTTCTAAGTTCTTTTTTTACATTTATTATATCAAGAATTTTGTTAGCACTTATTGGCATAATAGGT
>CACKFY010000019.1 GCA_902599495.1 uncultured Pelagibacteraceae bacterium
TGTTTTAATACAAGAAAAATTTAAAGAAAAAAAAATTGATATTACAAATTATTTAAAAATAGTAGAGCTAAATAGCCAAATAAAGTTAGGACCTTTTGAAATAGATTTTGTAACATTAACGCACTCAATTTTAGAACCTAATGGATTAAGTATCACAACCCCTGAAGGAGTAATTTTACACACTGGGGATTGGAAAGTTGATCCAAATCCTCTTATTGGAAATAAAGTTGATGAAACCAAACTTAAATCTATAGGTAAAAAAGGTGTAATAGCCATGATATGTGATTCAACAAATGTATTTACTCCTGGTAGAGCAGGTTCAGAAAAAGACGTGCGAGAAAGTTTACTTAAAATTATATCAACTCAAAAAAAAAGAGTTTTAGTTACATCCTTCGCTTCAAATGTAGCTAGGATGGAAAGTATTTTTTATATCGCGAAACAAACTAAAAGAAACATATCTCTAGTTGGAAGATCAATGAACAGAATTTATAAAGCAGCAAAGCAATGTGGCTATTTAAAAGATGTCATTAACCCAGTAGATCCTAGGGATGCAAATAAAATATCTAAAGATCGTATAATATTTTTATGCACTGGAAGTCAAGGCGAACCTTTGGGCGCTCTTAATAGAATCGCTAACGATATTCATCCGGATGTGAATATTGAAAGTGGAGATACAGTAATTTTTTCCTCAAAAATAATTCCAGGTAATGAGAAAAAACTTTATGCATTACAAAATTTAATTGTAAAAAGAGACATAGAGGTCATTACAGAGGAAAATGCTTTTGTACATGTTTCAGGTCACGCTAACAGAGAGGATTTAAAAGATATGTATCAATGGGTAAAACCTAAATGTGTAATACCGGTTCATGGTGAACACAGACATATGAAAGAACATATTAGTTTTGCACAAGAGATGCAAATTCCATACAATTTAAAAGTTGAAAACGGAAATATTATAAAAATTTCAAAAGATAAAAAACCAGAAATAATTGATCAAGCGCCAACAGGAAAAATTTATTTAGACGGAAATATAGCTGTTAGCCTTGACTCGGCTTCAATAAAAGAAAGAAAGAATATATCGCTTAATGGATTTTTAGAGATTACATTAATAATCTCAAATAATGGAAAAGTAAAAAAACCAATTATTTCTTTTCGTGGCATTCCTGGAGACGAAGTAAATGAGAATTTTAAATTTGATTTAGAGGACGAGATTACAAAAACATGTAAAAGTTTTGCTTTAAACAACTTCAAGCAAGAAAAAAATTTAATCGATGCTATTAAGCAAAACTGTAGAAAAATAGTAAGAGAAAAAACTGGCAAAAAACCATTTACAAACGTAAATATAGCAAGAATTTAATGAGTATTACTGGTTCAATTGTAATGTATGTAATTATTTGGTGGATTGTTTTTTTTTCAGCTTTACCTGTAGGTATTAAACATAACGATAAGCCATTTAATAATGATTTAGAAGGCATCGATCCAGGGGCCCCTAAAAACCCAAATATCTTTAAAAAATTTTTATACACAACCCTAATTACTTCAGTAATTTTTGCAGGAATATATTATATTGTTGAAAATGGTCATTTTAATTTAAGAGAATTTATTAAATAATGTTTTTATCAAAATTATTTTTACCGATTACAAAAAATCTTCCATCTGATGCTAAAATTAAGTCACATCAATTAATGCTCAGAGCAGGCATGATAAAACAATCATCAGCTGGAATTTATTCTTGGTTACCTCTGGGCCTTAAAGTTATGAAAAAAATTGAACAAATAGTCAGAGAGGAACAAAATAAAATTGGCGCTCAAGAATTGCTTATGCCCACAATACAATCAGCTGAGATATGGAAAGAAAGTGGAAGATATAATGATTATGGAGAAGAAATGCTTAGAATAAAAGATAGGCAAGGAAGAGAAATGTTGTATGGACCAACTAATGAAGAGTTAGTTACTGAGATATTCAGATCATCCATTAAATCTTATAAATCATTACCGCAAATGCTGTATCACATACAATGGAAATTTAGAGATGAAATAAGACCGAGGTTTGGAGTAATGAGATGCAGAGAATTTTTTATGAAAGATGCTTATTCCTTTGACTTAGATGATGCTAGTGCCAAAATTTCTTACAATAAAATGTTTTTCTCATATTTAAAAACTTTTAAAAGATTAGGTCTTGAAGCTATACCAATGGCTGCTGAAACCGGACCAATTGGAGGCGATCTTTCACATGAATTTATTATTTTAGCTGAAACAGGAGAAAGTAAAATTTACACTGACAAAAGTATTTTCGAAATAGACTTAAATAACTATAGTTTTAATAATTCAACATTAGAAAAAATGGTGAAAGATTATTCTTCAGTATACGCAGTCACTGATGAAAAATTTAAAAAAACTGAATTCGATAAAAAGGTAAAAAAACAAAACCAACTGATTACAAAAGGTATAGAAGTTGGACATATTTTTTATTTCGGTGATAAATATTCAAAACCATTAAACTGTTATGTCGATAGTCAAGATGGTAAAAAAAATGCTGTAAAAATGGGTTCCTACGGAATAGGAGTTTCAAGATTAGTGGGAGCTATAATTGAAGCAAAGTATAACAAAGAAATAATGAAGTGGCCAAAATCTGTTTCACCATACGATGTAGTAATAATTCCAAGTTTTAGTAAAAACAATAAAGAAAACCTTTCAAAATCAATAAAAATATATGATGATTTAAAAAAACAAAATGTTGACGTATTGTTAGACGATGTTGATGAAAATATGTCACAAAAATTTAAAAAACATGATTTAATTGGTATACCATATCAAATTATTGTTGGATCAAAATCAACAGAAAATAAGTTTGAATTTAAAGAGGTAAACTCTGAAAGTTCATTTCTTGATTTGAAAGATATTAAATCTAAACTGACAAAGTAAATTGTTTACTCAAACTGAAAGACTAATTGCAACTAGAAACTTGAGACCTAAAAGGAAACAAGGTTTTTTAAAAATAATATCACTATTTTCCTTTTTAGGAATAATGTTAGGTGTTGCTGTTTTAATAATAGTAATGTCAGTTATGAATGGATTTCGTGCCGATTTGACAGATAAAATAATTGGTTTAAACCCACACTTAATTCTTCAATTTAATAACGAAAATGACATTGAAAAGTTAGAAAGTGAGTTATCAAAAAAATATAAAGAAATTAGTTTAACAAGGTCAATTACTGGAGAAGGAATTATACTTTCTAATAAAAAGGCCAAAGGTGTAATTGTCAAAGGAATAGACGAGAAGGAAAAATTTCAATTCTTTTTAAATAAAGAAATTACAAAAGGAAATTTAAATAATTTTTCTGCAGGTAAAGTAATGATCGGAGGAGAACTTGCTTATAACTTGGATTTAGAATTAGGTGATAAAATAAATATTCTCTCATCTTCTTTTACAGATACACCTTTTGGTAGTATCCCAAAACAGGATAGTTTTGTAATCGCAGGTTTTTTTAACAGTGGTTTTTATGAATTTGACCAAAATTTAATTTATATTGAATTAAATGATAGCAGGTCTATTTTCGATAAAGAAGGAAGTATTGTAGATTTAGAATTATTTTTAAACGATCCGTTTTTAGCAGAAAAATATAAAAAAAATATCGAAATTTTAAATCCAAATATTTTTGTTACTACCTGGTCAGACACAAATAAATCATTTTTTAATGCTCTAAAAGTTGAGAGAAATGTAATGTTTATTATACTTACCTTAATTATAATTGTGGCGGCATTTAATATCATTTCAGGCTTAACAATCTTAATTAATAATAAAACAAAAGAAATTGCCATAATTAAAACGTTAGGACTTTCAGAAAGTTCAATCATAAAATCATTTTTCCTAACTGGATTTACAATTGGTTTTTTAGCAACTATCACTGGAGTATTTTTAGGTGTTTTATTCTCGTTATATATTGATGAAATTAGAAATGTATTATCAATGTTTTTAGGAATTAATATTTTCCCTTCAGACGTTTATTATTTAGAAAAAATGCCAAGTGAAATTAATCCTGTATCTGTAGTCGTAATATTAGGTTTATCTCTGGTAATAACGTCTGTAGCTTCATATTTTCCTGCAAAAACTATATCAAAGATGAAAACAACCGAAGCACTAAAATATGAATAAAGTTATATTAAATATAAAAAATTTAAAAAAAAATTTTATTCATCAAAATAAAAAGATAGAGGTGCTTAAAAATTTAAACTTTTCAATAAAAAAAGGGGATCTTATTGCTTTAACAGGACCATCAGGTTCTGGAAAATCTACATTATTACATTTAATAGCCCTTTTGGATAAACCGTCTTCTGGAAGTATATTTTTTTTAGAAAAAAATATTAATAATTTTGATAAAAAAGAAATAAGTAAAGTTAGAAAACATAATATTTCTATAATATTTCAAAATAATAACCTGATTTCTGATTTAAATGTTATTGAAAACGTAATGCTCCCACTTTTAATTAGGAATGAAAATCGACAAAAATGTTATGAAAAATCAAAAAAAATTCTTTCTTTAGTGAATCTTTCCAATAGATGGGATTTTTTTCCAAGAGATTTATCTGGAGGCGAACAACAAAGAGTTGCAATCGCTAGATCTTTAATAGCAGAAACAGATTTAATCTTAGCTGATGAACCTACTGGAAATTTAGATTTTAAAACTTCTGTTGAAATATTTAATTATTTCTTGAAATTAAAAAAAATGAAAAAAACAATTTTATTTGCAACCCATAATAGAGAACTTGCTAACAAAGCCGATTATAAGTTGAGTATTTTTAATGGTAATATAAAAAGAATTAATGGAAAAAAATGATATCCAATTTACAAATTTTAAAATACATTCTCAATACTCAATTTGCGAAGGTGCTGTTAAAGTTGATGAGTTAGTACAATATTGCAAAAACAATAAGGTAAAAGCTATAGGTTTATGTGATAGTTTTAATTTATGTGGAGCATTGGAGTTCGCAGAAAAAATAAGTAAAGTAGGTACTCAACCAATTATAGGATCTCAGATAAACTTTAAAGTCGAAGATGTCGTGGGGAAAATACCAATTTTTGCAAAAACTAAGGAAGGTTATAAAAATTTAACTAAACTATCCTCTATAAGCTATTTGGAGAGTGAGGCAACCTCGGAACCTAATTGTAAATTAGATAATTTATATAATAACTCAAGAGGATTAGTCGTTCTTTCAGGAACAATATACGATCTAATAGGGAAGTTATTTAAATTAAATAAAATAAATGTTATTAAAAATTTAATTATAAAACTAAATAAAACTTTTAATAATAATTTTTTTATTGAAATTCAAAGGCATTTAGAAAATGACGAAAAGAATTTCGAAGATTTTCTGATTTCTATATCTTCTGAACTGGGTGCCCCTTTAATCTCTTCACAAGAGGTATTTTACATTAAAAAAGAAATGGCAGAGGCACATGACGCTCTTATTTGTATTGGAGAAAAAACTTTTGTCGATGACAAAAATAGAAAAAAATTTAAAAATAACCACTATTTGAAAAATTTAAATGACCTTGAAGATTTATTTAAAGATATACCAGAGGCTTTAGAAAATAATTACAATTTTCCAAAAAAATTTAGTTTTAAACCTAAAAATACAAAACCAATTTTACCTAGTCTTACTTTAGGAAAAAACAAAACAGCTGAAGAAGAGCTGTTAGCACAAGCTCAATCAGGTTTAGATAATAGATTTAAAAATTTTATTTTATTAAAAAATAAAGATAAAAACCCTGAAAAACTTAGAAGATTATACAACGATAGATTAAACCATGAAATTAATATTATTAATTCTATGAATTATCCTAGTTATTTTTTAATAGTTTCTGATTATATAAGATGGGCTAAAAAAAACTCAATCCCTGTAGGTCCAGGTAGAGGCTCAGGAGCAGGATCTTTGGTAGCTTATAGTCTTGATATAACCGATTTAGATCCAATTGAATTTGATTTAATTTTTGAAAGATTTTTAAATCCTGATCGTATATCTATGCCAGATTTTGATATCGATTTTTGTGAGGAAAAAAGAGATAAAGTTTTTGAATATCTGAAGCAAAAATATGGTAGCGGAGTTGCTCACATTATTACTTTTGGGAAACTAAAAGCTAGAATGGCTTTAAGAGATATAGGACGTGTGTTGGGATTACCTTATGGTCATGTTGACAAAATTTGTAAAATGATTCCCTTTGATCCATCTCGCCCACTAACGTTACAAGAGTCTATAAACAGAGAACCTCGTTTTCAAAATGAAATAAATCAGAATTCGAAAGTAAAAAAATTAATAGAGCTATCATTGCAATTAGAAGGCCTGAATAGAAATATGGCTACTCATGCCGCAGGCGTAGTAATTGCAGGAAAAGAACTTTCAGATCAAATACCACTTTATATTGATCATTCTTCTAAACTGCCTTTACCTTCGACTCAATACGACATGTATTCGTCAGAAAACGCTGGCTTAGTTAAATTTGATTTACTAGGTTTAAAAACTCTGACTGTAATAGATAAAACAGTAAAAATGGTAAATAAAAAAAATTTAAACCTCGATATATCTAAAATTAATTTAAAAGATAAAAAAGTTTTTGACTTATTGTCCACTGGAGAAACCACTGGATTATTTCAACTTGAAAGCACTGGTATGAGAGAGGCTATAAAACAAATGAAACCAAACAAGTTTGATGATATTATCGCATTGGTTGCTTTATATAGACCTGGGCCAATGAGCAACATACCTATATATAACGATTGCAAAAATGGAGTTAAAGAGCCTGAATATATTCATCCAAGTTTAAAAAATATTTTAGAACCAACTTATGGAATTATAA
>CACKFY010000020.1 GCA_902599495.1 uncultured Pelagibacteraceae bacterium
AGGAGGATATTCAGCTAAAGGTGGTATTAAAACTAAGAGAAAACTGCTAAAAAAGGAGGGTATAACGCTCTAGAATTGTTGTTTAACGGGCGTTTTAGCATAACTCTCAATCTTTAGTTGTTTTTTTTACTTACTCGCGACTTAGTTGTACCATAAAATATAAAATCGCAAAAAAAATGCTATCTATGGCCTTTTAAACACTATATTCCCTTTATGCATTGCTCTAGAATTCGCACTATTAGCTGATTCTAGAAGACCAAAAAATGTTAGGTTTTAGTGTTATTTTTAAGCTCTGATTTGATGATTTTTACTTATTATAATTTTTTTTTTCAAAATTTTCTGTAAATACGTCAATAATACCAATGCTTTTTGTTGTTATTTCTACTTTAGGGTAAGTATTATTTACTTATATATTAATATTTTACTTTAACTATATATATTAAATCATTGTATTTATTGAAAAAAACGTAAACTTATATAAACGATAATAGGAGCTGATATAAACGACATTAACGTAGAAGTAACTATAACACTAGCTACGTTGTCTACTGCCCTCTTTTCGGAATACATTGAACCAACTAAATAAGTTAAAACTGCACTAGGCATAGAAGATTGAATTAGGAGTACCCCAGCAGCAAAACCCGTAAGTCCTAAAAATTTAATAAGAGCAAACCCTATAATTGGACCGATAATTACCCTAACCGCCCCAAGTATAGATGCGTGTGTCCAAGAAACAACTTTAAGTCTTGTTAATGCAATACCCAGAGACATTAAAACTAAAAATATTGTTGTATAAGTTAATAAAAATGTAGTGTTCTCAATATAACCTGGAACCTCCCATTCAAAGTAAAGAAAAAGAACTGCAATAATAATTCCATAGATAGGAACGTTTTTTACTAAAATATCTAATGAAAAACTTTTTTTGGCTAATAAAACACCGATAGTGAAGTGAAATAAAATAATTACAGATGCAATAGCAGATGCCACTCCTAGGCCTTCTGTACCATACGCAAATAAACAAATAGGAACACCCATGTTGCCAGTATTTGGTAAAATTAATGGCGGCAATTCTGTAATAGTATCTTTTTTAAGAATAAATAAAAATATAAAACCGACAATTGCGAAGCCCGCAATTATTATTACAGCATAAATAAAATATTCTATAAATACATCAAGAGTTACACCAGTTGTTGTAATTGTATAAAAAATCATAGCTGGTGTACCGATATTTCCAGCAAAGTTTGTTATGAAAGTTGTATCAAAATTTGGATCTTTTTTACCAAGATAATAACCTACTCCAATAATAAAGAAGACAGGGAAAAGAACATCAATTAACTTTAAATAGAGCTCCATTAAGCTCTTACATCAGATTTTCGAGGTTTTCTCAACTTATTTCTAAAATTAATCGCAGTCTCGAATTCATTAAGACGTTTATATATAGATCTTAATTCAGTTATTCTTGTCCAGTTTTGTAAAAATAAAGAAAAACTACTTTGAACTTCTCTAAAAGCTGATGAGGTTTGTATTAAAACACCTAATGTCATTGCACCAGTAAATAACCCAGGTCCCATTAAAAGATAAGGAACTATTATCATTGTTTGGTTGTACATAATTATCCAAAGATCGAAATAGCCATAATGTAAAAATAGTCTATGATAATTAAATTTTATTCCGGTAAATAATTGAAATATTGTTGGTGCTTGAACATAGTTTTTTCTATCATCTTCACCGTAGACAAGTTCCTTTCTAAAGGCTGCTTCAACTTTTTGATTGTTATATTCTAAACCTGGTAGTTTAATTCCAACTAACCAGCTTATTACTAAACCTCCCAAACTAGCTGTTAAAGAAACCCAAACTAGAGATCCAGTGATATCTTTAAAAAAAGGTATTACTACATTTGATGATAAGCCCCATAAAATGGGAATAAAAGCTATCAAAAGCATTATAGCTCTTACTATTTGTAAGCCTAAACTCTCAACTATTTTGGCAAAATTCATGGCATCTTCTTGGATTCTTTGAGAGGCACCTTCAACTTTAGCATCAACTGCTCTCCAATATGGCATATAAGAAAATGTCATAGCCTCTCGCCATCTAAAAGCCCAAAGTCTAGTAAAATAATTGGTAACTGTATAAATAATGACGTAAGGGATAGCCAATTTCATAAATAGGTAAATACCGTCATAAAATTCTGATAATTCACGTTCTGGGGCTTTTTGTAGAAGGTCGTAAAATCCCTTATACCACTCGTTTATTTTAACATCTATATAGGTCTGAGCTAAAAGAGATAGTATTATAAAAGCGAAACCACCCCAGGACCATAAAAGCCATTTTTTATCTGTAAAAAAACTACGCCACATAATTAATTCTTAGTAAAATTCTCCGCATAAGATTTGATAATAAATTTTCTTTTATTAGGCTCAATGATTTTGTAAGAAATATTGTTATTTTTAGCATATTCTATTGCTTTATCTTTTGTTGAAAATTCAAGTTTTACCTCTCCCATTGTATCATTTGAAGACTCCCACCCCATTAATGGATTTGTGGTTGTATCTTTAGTGTCAAACTCTAAAATCCACTTATCCTCTTTCCCCAAACCCGATTGAGTTGCAGTTTTGGAAGGAATATAAATTTTTGCTTTTTTCATATTAAATTATTGGTAATTCACAAACTTCACCATCAACTAAATTATCATTTAAATTGATATTAAAAATCTCATTATTTTTACAATATTCTTTATTAATCATAGCTATTCCAACTATCTTCTTGAAAGTTGGAGAAAAAGCTGCAGATCTCAAATTACCTATTATTTGTTTTTTTTTATTTAACAAATCCACGCTGGTTAAGTTTAATGTATCTGAATTAATTTTTACACCCATTAGTTTTCTTTTAATACCATTTTTCAAAATCTTTTTTAGACTGTCTTTCCCTATAAACTCTACATTGTCGTTTAGATGAACTAGTTTTTCAAAACCACATTCAAACGGATTATCGCTAATAAGCATATCGTTTCCATATGACAATAAGCCTCCTTCAATTCTTTCAGCATGATTAGGTGCTCCTGGTTTAATATTATATTTTTTTCCTACCTCAAAGAAATAATCATATAGTTCTAAACCAGCTTTTGCATTTTCTACATGAATTTCATAACCTCCTTGTTTAGAAAAACCTGATCTAGAAATCAAAAACTTATTATTTTTAAATTTAAAAAAATTATATTTAAAAAATTTTAACTCACTAATTTCTTTTCCAAACACATCCTCCATTAATTTAAATGACTTTGGACCTTGTACAGCCAAAGTATCAATATTTGCCTCAAATATTTTTACATTTAGTTTTTTTCCTGCTGCAATTCCTTTAGCATACAAAAGAACATCTGAGTCAGCTATACAAACTCTCCAAATATTATCCTCTAACTTATAAATTAAAGGATCATTTACCATTCCACCATTTGAGTCAATTAATGGTACATAATAACAACTGCCTACTTTTGATTTAGAAAGATCTCTACATGTCATTAATTGCACTAGTTGATGTGCGTCTTTACCAGAAATTTCTATTTCTCTTTGCACTGAAACATCCCAAATTTGAACATCTTTTTTTAAATGCAAATATTCTTCATCAACATTGGAAAAAGAGGTTGGCAATAACATATGGTTATAAACTGTATAGCTTTTGACACCCTGCTCTTCTATTTTTTTTGTAAAAGGTGTAGACCTTACTCTTCGTGATTTACTTAAGTAAAAATTCTTCATTTATTTAAAAATTCTAAAATCTTTTCTCTCATCTCAAACGCATTTTCCAAAATTATCATATGACCACAATTTTTAATTATATGAACTTTAGATTTGTTAATCATTTTTGCAAATTTTTCTCCTGATTCTAATCTAATCATCTTATCAATTTCACCAAAAATAAAAAATGTTGGACACGTTATGCTTTTTACCGCATCAGCACCATTTTTGTAATTATTACAAGCAATTAAGTCTACAGCTAGAACCTCTCTTACCTCTCTAGAAGAATTAAGTATTTTTTGTAATGGATTGCCTCCAATAAATTGTTTTGAAGATCCGTATCCCCATTTCATCATTAAATTTAAAGCTTCCATATCACCAGATAAAGCTAGATCAATTAAACTTTTGTTAACAGGTATAGAATAGGATCCTGCAATAAAAACTATTTTTTCTACTTTTTTTGGAAAGCTTTTCGCAAATTCAAGAGCCTCTAAACAACCTTGAGAATGAGCAATCAATATAGATTTTTCAATACCAACATGATCAACAAAATCGTTTATCCAATTTGATATTTCTTCTATTGATTTCAAACAAGGTCCTTCGGAATTACCATGTCCCGGAAGATCTAAAGTAAATACATTAAAACCTTTATCAGCTAAAAATTGATCGGTTAAAGACCAAACAACATGAGATTGGCCGCTGCCGTGTAATAGAATAATAGTCGGTTTTTTTTTATCAAAAGGATGACCAACATCATTTGAAAATATTTTTTTCTTTTTAATTTCTGTAATCAATTCAAAGCCTTTAAAAAATTATTTATCTTTCCAATTAGGTTCTCGTTTATCAATAAAAGCATCGATACCCTCTTTTGCATCCAGTTTAAGCATATTTTGAACCATTACTTTTGAGGCATAATCATAAGCATCGGAAAGTTTCATATCTAATTGCTTATAAAAAGCTTCTTTACCAATTTTTAAAGTTACTGAGGATTTTTTTGAAATTTTTTTGGCTTTATCTAATACAAAGTCTTTAAGTTCATTCATTTCAATAACATCATTGATTAAACCAATTTTAGCGGCTTTATTTGATGAAATTAATTCTCCAGTTAAAAGCATTTCCATAGAATGTTTGTTGGATAAGTTTCTTGAAATAGCGACCATTGGTGTTGAACAAAATAGACCTATATTTACTCCAGGCGTTGCAAATCTAGCTGAACTACTTGCGTATGCTAAATCACAACTTGCAACCAATTGACATCCAGCGGCTGTAGCTGTTCCAGCGACCTCTGCGATTATGGGTTTTGGACATTTAATTATTGTTTGCATCATTTTTGAGCATTTTTTCATTATTTTTAAAAAATATTTTTTTCCTTTATCTGCACCTTTTCTGGCAGCCTTTAACTCTTTTAAGTCATGTCCAGATGAAAATGTTGATCCTTCTCCTGAAATTATTATTACTCTTACATTTTTATTAATACTTGCCTTGTCTAAAGCATTTTGTAATGAATTCATCATATTTTCAGAAAGAGCATTTAAATTCTCTGGGTTATTTAAGTTAAAACGTAACACTCCATTTTCGTTTAAATAAGTTTCTAAAATTTTGCTATTTTTTCTATAATTCATTGGTTAATTAATCTTTACCTTTACCTCATCTGACAAAGAGTTAGCTATAAAACAATATCGATGAGCTCTCTCTTGCACCTCTTTCATTTTGTTTTCATCTACAGAAAATTCTTTTGAAAATACTACCTGTGGATTTAATTCAATATTTGTTACTGACATTTTGCCTTTGGAATTTTTTCCTAAAGTAGCTATTGCGTTATCTGTATATCCAGATACTGGCCAATTCATTTTTGCTGCAAGAGCTAAAAAAGTCATCATATGACAACTGCTTAAAGCTGCTGCAAGGGCTTGTTCAGGATTACTATTTTGTTTGCTTCCATTCCAATCAGGAGCTGCGTCTCCATTAATAACAATTTCATCGTTAAATTCAATTTGATGTTTATTCGAATATCTACCAGGTGATAATTCCCCATCATTAAGACTCCATTTAAGATTAATTGAAATTTTTGCCATTATTATAATTAAATTATATTAACTCTTTAGCTTTTTTTCTTAACTCAAACTTTTGAATTTTTCCCGTAGAGGTTTTTGGTAGATCACAAAATTCAACTTTTTTTGGAACTTTAAATCCCGCTAAGGTTTCTTTACAAAAAGAGATAAGTTCTTTTTCTGTGACCGGTTTATCCTTTACCATTTCTATGAATGCACATGGTACTTCTCCCCACTTCTCATCAGGTTTTGCAACAACAGCCGCGATAGATACGGATGGATGTTTTGCTAAAGTATTTTCAATCTCTATAGACGAAATATTTTCACCTCCAGAAATAATTATATCTTTCGATCTATCTTGAATTTTTACATATCCATCAGGATGCATTACTGCTAAATCCCCAGTGTGGAACCAACCACCCTTCATAGCTTTATCGGTTGCGTCT
>CACKFY010000021.1:0-2500 GCA_902599495.1 uncultured Pelagibacteraceae bacterium
ATCTTTTACCAAAAGATAAAAAATTTTTTAAAATTGAGACTATGAATGGTTTGAAATCTATTAATTATTTCTTTAAAAAACAAAAAAATTTTTTAATTGATAGAGGTGATTTGTCAAAAGATATTGGTATAGAAAATGTACCGCTAGCGCAAAGACTAATTTTTAAAAGATCAAAAAAATTCAGAAACATAAATATTGTAGTAGCAACAAATTTTTTAGAGTCGATGATAACGAAACCATATCCAACAAGAGCTGAAGTAAATGATATTTACAATTCGCTTGAGATGGGAGCAAAGGGTTTAGTATTAGCTGGAGAAACAGCCATGGGTAAGCATCCAATTGAATGTGTTAAGCTTTTGTCAAAAATTATAAATGTTTTTAATTCAAAGAAGAAGTTTTATGTCTAAAAATAAAAAAGTAAGAAAAATACTTGTAATGGGTCTTCCAGGTGCTGGAAAAACTTATCTTGCAAAAGAAATATATAAACACTTTAATGCGATTCGAATAAATGGTGATGAAGTAAGAAAAAAATTCAAAGATTGGGATTTTACAAAAGAAGGAAGAATAAGACAGGCAAAAAGATTAAATAAAATATCCAATTATCATATCAAAAAAGGAAAAAATGTTGTGGTTGATTTTATTTGTCCAAATAAAGATTCTTTCAAATATTTCAAGGCTGATTTTATTATTTGGATGGATACAATAAAAAAAGGAAGACATATTAGAAAACATCTTGACGACATAAACCCTATTTTTAGAAAACCAAAAAAATTTAATCTCAGAGTGACTAGTAAGGATGCAAAGTTGTGGAAACTTGCTGTCATTGATCTCCTTGAAAAAAAAAGGTGGAATAACAAAAAACCCACTGCACAAATGTTAGGCAGATACCAGCCATGGCACCTTGGCCATAGAAAATTATTTGAGTGTATTGTAAAAAAAGATTTACAAGTAAATATTCAAGTAAAAGACTCTCAAGGATTAGATAATAAAAATCCTTTTTCATTTAAAAAAATTAAAAAAATTATTTTTAAAGATTTAATTGATTTCAAAAATAGAATTAAAATTACAAAAGTGCCTAATGTAACTAATATATTCTACGGTAGAAAAGTTGGTTATAAAATAAATAGAATTTTAACACCCAAAAAATTTAGAGAAATATCTGCAACAAAAATTAGATCTAAACTAAAAATATAAATTTTTTTCAGTGCATAAATCAAGCCAATTGAGCTATTAGTACTGGTCAGCTACACGTGTTACCACGCTTCCACATCCAGCCTATCAACGTAGTGGTCTACTACGGCTCTATAGGAAGAACTAGTTTTAAGGTGAGTTTCCCACTTAGATGCTTTCAGCGGTTATCTCTTCCATACTTAGCTACCCGGCACTGCAGCTGGCGCTACAACCGGTCCACCAGTGGTATGTCCATCCCGGTCCTCTCGTACTAGGGACAGCTCCTCTCAATTCTTCTACACCCATGGCAGATAGGGACCGAACTGTCTCACGACGTTCTGAACCCAGCTCACGTACCACTTTAATTGGCGAACAGCCAAACCCTTGGGACCTGCTCCAGCCCCAGGATGTGATGAGCCGACATCGAGGTGCCAAACACCCTCGTCGATATGGACTCTTGGAGGGTATCAGCCTGTTATCCCCGGCGTACCTTTTATCCGTTGAGCGATGGCCCTTCCACTCAGAACCACCGGATCACTATGACCGTCTTTCGACTCTGCTCGACTTGTCAGTCTTGCAGTCAGGCAGGCTTATGCCATTGCACTCTACGAACGATTTCTGACCGTTCTGAGCCTACCTTCGCACGCCTCCGTTACTCTTTGGGAGGCGACCGCCCCAGTCAAACTACCCACCATACAATGTCTTGCTGCCGGATTACGGCAAGCAGTTAGATGTCAAGAATTATAAGAGAGGTATTTCACTGTTGACTCCACTTGAGCTGACGCCCAAGCTTCAAAGTCTCCCTCCTATGCTAAACATATCATTCCTAACACCAATATAAAGTTGTAGTAAAGGTGCACGGGGTCTTTCCGTCTAACCACGGGAACTCCGCATCTTCACGGAGAATTCAATTTCACTGAGTTGATGTTGGAGACAGCGGAGAAATCGTTACGCCATTCATGCAGGTCGGAACTTACCCGACAAGGAATTTCGCTACCTTAGGACCGTTATAGTTACGGCCGCCGTTCACTGGGGCTTCAGGAGTGAGCTTGCACTCACCACATTAACCTTCCAGCACCGGGCAGGCGTCAGACCCTATACATCCACTTACGTGTTAGCAGAGCCCTGTGTTTTTGATAAACAGTCGCTTCTCCCTGGCTTGTGCCACCTTTGATAAGTTGCCTTACAAAAGGTCCTCTTTCTTCCGAAGTTACAGAGGCATTTTGCCGAGTTCCTTCAACATCATTCTCTCAAGCGCCTAATTATACTCTAATAATCCACCTGTGTCGGTTTAGGGTACGGTCTTATGATGGAGCTATTTCCTGGGACT
>CACKFY010000022.1 GCA_902599495.1 uncultured Pelagibacteraceae bacterium
TAAATAACTTACCCATTTTTTTTTCACTCAGAAGCCTTTCAATTCTGTAATATAAGTCAGATTTTTCCTTAAAACTCATTTTTTTACTCAAAATTTCAGCTCTTTCAATTATACCTAATTTTTTTAAAAAAAAACTTTGGCTTACAATTTTATTTAACAATAGTCTTTGTTTTAATAAATATTTATTTAAAAGTTGGAAATTGACAAGATATGTAATATCTGCTTTTCCAATATTTTTATAATAAATATTTTTTTTGTGAGATTTTAAAGATTGTAATGTATCTTTTCCATTCGCTTCCATGTACCCGTAGTCAATTAACAAAATACCCCCTTTTAGACTGTGAATCTTTTTTATTATATGATCTAAAATCTTCAAGCCCTGTTCAGGATATTCAATAATTCCTTTTTTTCTAATTAAATTTAAATCACTAAGTTTTTTAGTCATATTTTGTGATGTCTTTTTTAAAATAAATTTATCAAATTTACCTTTTTTTAGTTGCAAAAATTTTTCGTAAATTTTAAATTTTTTAACTTTAAATTGTTTTATAGGAATAGAATCAAAAAATTCATTTCCAAAAAAAAGCACAGGACCGTCTTTAATTTCATTTAAACTTTTTATCCATACAACTTTTTTATTATTAATTAAATTTTTTTGAATTTTTATTAATTTTATACTTTTTTCGAATAAGTATATTTTTACTGATTTTTTAAACTCAGGAAAATTTTCTAAAACTCTACAAAATGTTTTACAGAATGTACCATCCCCTGGACCCAATTCAACAAAAGAAAACTTATTTGGTTTTCCAAGTTTTATCCAATAAGAAATTGCCCATACAGTTATCATTTCACTAAACAAAGGTGAAATTAATGGCGCTGTAACAAAATCACCCTTTTTACCAAATGGATTATTTTGGGAGTAATAACCAATTTTTTTATCATACAAAGCTTTTTCTATAAATTTATCAACTGAGTGAATTCCGTTTTGACTAATCATTTTATTCTAAGATACATTATAATTCCTATACTAAACATAAGAAAACTTAACAAAGATCCCATGCTGACATAATTTAAAATATATCCAATTTGTGGATCTGGTTCTCTAAAGAATTCTGATAAAATCCTGAAGACTGAATAAAATATTAAAAACAAAGCAGCACACGTACCTTTTTTATAATGCATTTTTCTAATGACTAAATTTAAAATTAAAAATAATAGCATACCCTCAAGGAGAGCCTCATAAATTTGAGATGGGTGTCTTCCTTCTGAGTCAACCATTGGAAAAATAACAGCCCAAGGCAAGTTTGTAGATTTTCCATAAAGTTCGCCATTAATAAAGTTTGCTATCCTACCAAAAAATATACCAATGGGAGCAACACATGAGACAATATCTAATAAAACCAGTTTATCAAATTCCTTTTTTTTGGAAAAAAGTATTGTAGCTATAATTATACCTAAAAGACCTCCATGGAAGGACATGCCGCCCTTCCAAATAAAAAAAATTTCTAGAGGGTTTGAAAAGAAATAATTTAAGTTATAAAATAGAATATAACCTAATCTACCACCAATGATTACTGAAATGATTATATAAGAAATGTAATCATCAAATAAAGCTAATTTATAATTTTTATTATGCTGGTTATTTAAAAATAAAATAATTTTCTTTCCGTACCACCAACCAAACAAAATACCAATAATATAAGCTAAAGAATACCACCTCAAGGATAAGAGACCGAAATCAAAAATTACCGGGTTAAGATCATGAATATACATTGTAGATAATAACATAATTGAAATTATTTTACTTATCAAATAAGATGTGGTGTGGCGGACAAAGAAAAAATATTAAAAACTCTATCAGACTTACTTGAAACGGGAATTTTAACAGCGAACGATGTTAAAAAAGAATTACTAACAAATTTTAAATTTAAAAAACAGAATATTGTTAGCAAATTAGATCTAGTTTCTAGAGAGGAATTTGAAATTCTTAAAAAAATCGTTGAAAAGCAAGACTTAAAAATTAATAAATTAATAAAAAAAGCTAAAAAGGCAAAGAAACCTTAACTTGTAATCCACCCATATTGCTTTTTGACAGCTGAACACTTCCTCCATGTGAATTAACTATATCTTCAACAATGGCTAGTCCTAATCCAACCCCAGATTTGTTTAAACTTCTGCTTTTATCAAGTCTAAAAAATGGTTTAAATACATTTCTATAATGTTCAGCGGGAATACCTGGCCCATCATCATCAAATAAAAAAACAATTCTATTCGAACTTTTTTGAAAAGAAACTTTTACTTTTTTCCCGTAGGTTAAACCATTATTTATTATGTTAGAGAAACACCTCTCAAGTGAGTTTTTTCTTCCGTATAAAGTGGATTCATTATCAATTTTTATTTTAAGGTTAGAATTGTCTATTTTACTCTCAATATTGTGAAATAAATTTTTTAAAGATATTTTTTCAGTATTTTCCTTTGCCTGAGTTTTAGCAAATTGCAGATAGTCATTTAACATATTTTCCATTTCATCAATATCTTTAGACATATTGTTTGAGATATCTTTGTTATTGATCATGGCTATTTGAAGTTTTAACCTAGTAAGGGGAGTCCTTAAATCATGGCTGATGCCAGATAACATTTCAGATCTCTGATTTAGATGTCTATTAATTCTTTTTGCCATTCTATCAAATTCATAAGCAGCATTCCTGATTTCTCTAGCACCTGAGGGTCTAAATTCGTTAATATAATCTCCCTTACCAAATCTTTGTGCTGCTTTAGCGAGATTAGTAATAGGTCTTGTCTGGTTTTTTAAAAAAAGTATTGCAATCAAAATTAAAATTAATGAAGGCAAAGTAATCCATAAAACAAAAAGGCGCACAGAAGATGTAGCAACTCTTTCTTTTGGAAAAAAAAACTGCAAATGGTTATTTCCAGATCTTATTCTTACTTCTACAATATCTAAGTAGTTTACGGTATTAAACCAATAATTATCATTACCAAATGTAGATTTTAGTTCACGCCTCAATGATCTATCCATGGGACTAAATCTTCTTTCAAAGTTTTCTTTAGGAAAAGTTTCGTCTAAAGAATTAATTACGAAATCAAAGTTTTTTTTATATATATCTGTAAAATAGAAAATTTGCTCTTTATCCCCCTTGCTATAAACATCACTTAAAGTTTTAATTTCACCAACTAACGAACGTGTCATTCCTTTGTTAGCTTTAATCCATATACTATCAAAAAAAACAATAGTGACTATGAGTTGTAAAAGTATTATGGGCGCCGCAACAATAATTAGAGATCTGTAAAACAAACCTTTAGGTAAAAATTTTTTAAAAAATCTATTCAATCCAGAGAACATAACCTGAGCCTCTCATAGTTTGTAAATATTTAGGATTTTTTGGATCTATCTCTATTTTTTGTCTTAGACGTGTAATCATAACATCAATAGACCTTTCTTGTTGAATTCCGGACAATTGTCCTATTTGAAATCTTGAAAATGTCTTGCCAGGATTAGATAACATCTCTATTAGAATTTTTTTTTCTGTAGCATTAATTTTTCTCAGATTATTTTCTAATTGTATAATCATTTTATTTAAATCTATAACAGCTTTACCAACAGAATATTTTTTTCCAAAGTCAATTTTCACTTTTTTCGATATGATATTTTTAATTCTTAAAAGTAATTCTTTAGGCTCAAATGGCTTTCCCAGGTAGTCGTCAGCTCCAAGTTCCAGCCCCTTAATTCGATTTTCTACTTCACCCTTCGCAGTCAAAAGTATTATAGGTGGACAATTTTCTTTCTTAATCTCTTTTGTCAATTCATATCCGTTTTTACCAGGCATCATTACATCCAAGACAATCAAATCAAATTTAAAATGTTTTAACTTTATTTTTGCCTCATCTGCG
>CACKFY010000023.1 GCA_902599495.1 uncultured Pelagibacteraceae bacterium
CTTGATCTAGCGTAACCTTCTGCAGCATGACCTGCTCCTTGCTCATGTCTTGCTAGAATATGTTTAATCGTTTTATGATTTTTTAGTTCATCGTAAATTGGTAGGACTGCTCCCCCAGGATAGCCAAAAATGAATTCAACATTTTGGTCCTCTAAAGCTTTAAAAACTATTTCTGCTCCAGTAAATAATTTTGGCATTTATACAATCTACCGGAGAATCTACTTTGGTCAAGTTTTAGCTAACAAGATTTAAAATTTTTTTTATGAGAATAGAAGATTTGCTAGAATATATCATATGCCAATCACTCATATGCGCTCTAGACCAAGTTTTTTGTCTTTTAGCATACTGTCTCGTTTTAATATTCATTAATTCTATGAGATTTTTTTGGTCTAAATCTCCACTCAAAAATCTTTGAATTTCTTGGACTCCAATTATCTTATTAAGTGATAATGTTTTTTTTAGCCTTTTTTTCTTAAACCTTATGACTTCATTAATACATTTTTTTTCAATCATAGAATTAGTCCTCGACTCAATATTTTTAAGTAGTTGTTTTTTTGGTGTATTTATAAAAAATTTTTTAAAATCATAATTTTTAAATAAGGGTTTTGTTTTATTTGCCCATTGGTAAATTGATTTTTTCGTAAATTTTTTAACCTCATATGCTCTAAGTGATCTTTGAGTATCAGATGGGGAAATTTTATTTTTTGAAATAGGATCTAATTTTATTAATTTCTCAAAAAATTTTTTCTGACCTAATTTTTTATGTAAATTTCTTATTCTATTTCTATCAGAAAATTTTATGTTTGGAATTTTGCTTATACCATCAGTTATTGCCTTAAAATAAAGACCAGTTCCCCCTACTAGTATTGGCACTTTACCTTTTTTAACTATTTGGTTAATTTTATATGCAGCAAGTTTAAGCCATTTACCTGTAGAAAAAATAACTCCAGAAGATTGAAATCCATATAAATGATGTTTTGCTAATTTCGTTTCATCTTTACTTGGTCTAGAAGTTAAAATTTCAAAATCTTTGTATACTTGCATGCTGTCTGTATTTATAATCTCGCCATTAACTCTTTTAGCTAATTTAATTGCTATTTTTGTTTTACCTGATGCAGTCGGACCAGCTAATAAAATAATTTTTTTTTTCAAAACTATTTGAGTTTTACGCCTAGATATCTTCGTTGATTGTTGTTATTAATAATTGTTAGATATAAAGGTTGTCCTTTATCTTTAACTTTTTTAATTAAATTATCTAAGTTATCAATTTTTTGTATCGGTTTTTTTTGGATTTCAATTATCACATCATTTACATTTAATAAACCTATTACAGGACTTCTCTTCGATATCTCTACGATGACTGCTCCTTTTAAACTTTTATTTAAATTTCTTAATTTAATATCATCTGAATTTAGATTTCTTACAGTAATTTTTAATGTTTCTACATCTAATTCTTTGGTTTTTTTTGGTAACTCAGCTTTCTTTTCTTTAAATTCACTTGAAGACTCAAGTCTACCAAGAGTAAGTCTTTTATCGATCATCTTTTTATTTCTCCAAATTTTAAGCGTAACACTTTTTCCAACCTCAGTGCTTGCAACCACCTTTGGAAGTTTTCTCATTGTATCAATTTTTTTTCCATCAAACTCAAGAATGATATCTCCAGCTTTTATTCCAGCTTTATCTGCTGGACTTTTCTCTCCAACACTTGCCACTAGTGCTCCAGATGGTTTTTTTAAATTTTCTACTTCTGCTATTTCTTTGGTGACTTCTTGAATTCTAACTCCAAGCCAACCTCTTCTTGTTTCACCATATTTTATTAATTGATCAATAATGTTTGAGGCAGCATTTGCTGGAATTGCAAAACCAATTCCAATTGATCCAGCTTGACCAGGAGCAATTATAGCTGTGTTAATTCCAATTACTTCACCCTTTAAATTAAAAAGAGGACCTCCAGAGTTTCCTTGATTTATTGATGCATCAGTTTGAATAAAATCATCATATCGTGTTAAATTAATATCTCTATTTCTTGCTGAAATAATTCCTGAAGTAACAGTTCCACCTAATCCAAAAGGATTTCCTATTGCCACAACCCAGTCTCCAACTCTTGCTTTATCAGAGTCCCCAAACTCCACAACTTCAAAATCATTTTTGTTATCTTTAATTTTTAAAACAGCAACATCTGCGTAAGGATCTGAACCTAAAACTTCTGCTTTATATTCCTTATCGCCAATCCGCACGATAATATCCTCAGCGTTAGCAATAACATGATTATTAGTTACTACTATGCCTTCTTTTTTAATAATGAAGCCTGATCCTAAAGAGGAAGCTTTTCGCTCAGTTGGTCTTTGAAATTCTTTAAACATATCTTCAAAAGGGGATCCCGGAGGAAATTGGAAAGGAAATTGATTATTGGTTGTTGTACGGACTGTTTGAGTTGTTGAAATATTTACAACTGCTGGCATAAGTCTTTCAGCTAAATCGGCAAAAGAGTCTGGTCTAGTATTGGCATTAATATTACTAGAAAAAGAGGAAATTAATAAAATTATGATAAATTTTTTAAGTATTCTCATCTAATGCCTCATATACCAAATTATTATAAATCCTATCAGTAAAAAAAATATACCTGAATACCTTAGCTTATTTTCTGACATATTTTCTATAACTTTAAGCATATTTTTTATTCTTGACGGAAACATGGCAAGTAAAAAACCTTCTATAAAAAAAAGTAATCCTAAAGCCGTAATAAGATCACTCATATTTTAGATTAATTTTTTTTAATTAGACCAGATTTTCCAAAAAATTTAAAGAAATCGCTGTCTGGTGAAAGTATAAGAGATGTATCTCCGCCTATAAGAGATTTTTCATAAGATTGCATAGCTCTGTAAAAACTGAAAAATTGTGGATCCTTCCCAAAAGCATCTGCAAATATTTTGTTTCTTTGGCCATCTCCCTCACCTTTCATAATTTCTGATTTCTTCTTAGCGTTTGCTAGAATTACTGTTACCTCTTTATCGGCTGTAGATTTAATTCTTGTAGCTATCTCAGCTCCTTGTGCTCTAAATTCTTTTGCCTCTCTCTGTCTTTCAGTTTGCATTCTTGCATAAATAGCTTCGCTGTTTGCCTGTGGTAAGTCTGCTCTTTTAATTCGAACATCCACTATTTCTATTCCAAAATTTTTAGCCTCAGTGTTTACATCGTTTTGAATTATAGACATTTGTTTTGCTCTATCTTTTGATAATAGAGTGGCAAGTTCTTGTTTACCTAAAACTCCTCTAATTCTTGAATTGATAATAGTTGCAAGTCTTTGTCTAGCAACTCTTTCGTTACCAACAGAAATATAAAACTTAAGTGGATCAACTATTTTAAATCTAGCAATTGCATCAACTATTAATCTTTTTTGATCTGCAGCTATAACTTCTTCTGGAGGGTTATCTAAATTTAAAACTCTTTTGTCTAAGTATGCAACATTTTGGATAAACGGCAATTTAAAGTTTAAACCTGATTTATTTACAATTTTTTTTGGGTCACCAAATTGTAGAACAATAGCCTGGTTGATCT
>CACKFY010000024.1 GCA_902599495.1 uncultured Pelagibacteraceae bacterium
TCCTCTTTATCTGAGGGAATAAATAACATCTTTAAAAAGAGAAAAGTTGATCAAGATATTTTACAAGAATTTGAAGATTTATTAATTGGTTCAGATGTTGGTATTGAAACTGCTCAAAATCTTAAGAATGATTTTGAAAAATTTAGAATAGATAAAAAAATAGATGATCACAAAGAAATTCTTAAATTGTTAGCTGATAAACTTTCTTTAGAACTAATTAAGTATGAAAAGAATTTAAATGACCTTGGAAATAATAAATCTGCAGTTATTGTTGTCTCAGGTGTAAATGGAGTTGGAAAGACTACAACGATTGGAAAAATAGGAAAATTTTTTAAAGACAATAACAAGTCAGTTGTTTTTGGAGCCGCAGATACTTTCAGGGCTGCTGCTATTGATCAATTAGAGCTTTGGGCTAGAAAAATAAAAGTGGATATTATCAAATCCGAAACTGGTAGCGATCCCGCGTCTGTAGCTTTCAAGACTGCTGAATTCACCAAAAAAAATCGTATTGATATTGCGCTAATAGATACAGCGGGAAGATTACAAAACAAAAAAAACTTAATGGAAGAATATAAAAAAATAATCAATGTTCTAAAAAAAATAGATAATGATTATCCTAATGAAATAATTTTAGTTCTTGATGCTACAACAGGGCAGAACGCTTTAAACCAAGTAGAAGAATTTTCTAAAATACATAACTTGACTGGCTTAATAATTACTAAATTAGATAGTACTGCGAAAGGTGGTATAGTCTTAGCCATCTGTAAGAAATACAAATTACCGATAATTGCTGTAGGTATGGGAGAAAAAGAAGACGACCTTCAACCCTTTAAAGCAGATTTGTTTACAAAAACTTTGCTCTCAATAAATTAATATTTATTTATAAAATTTTTAATTTCTGAAAGTAAATTATTGTTGAAAGTAAGCATGTGATCATCCTCTTCTACTTGTAAAAATTTTTTTGGTTTATTTGCAATTTCAAATAATCTTTTTCCCATGTAGAATGGAACGATGTTATCTCTTTTACCATGCATTATCAAAATTGGAGTTTTGATGTTTTTAATTTTTTTTTCTGAATTATATTTATCTTTTAATAACAATTTCACTGGTAAATATGGATAATAAATTTTTGCTGCTTTTTCCATTGATGTGTATGGTGACTCTAAAATGATACTATTAAATTCATTTGTTTGACCAATTTCAACTGCAACTCCTGTTCCAAGTGATTCTCCGTACAATATAATGTTTTCGGTTGCGACGCCCTTTTCGTTTAACCACTTCACTGCCTTTTTTGCATCTTTATATAGATTGATCTCATTAGGCTTTCCAGAGTTACCACTAAAGCCTCTCCAAGAAATAATTAAAACGTTCAAGTTTAGCTCATTAAATCTGTTGAGCTTGTATGATCTATTAAACAAATTTCCTGCGTTTCCGTGTAGAAATAAAATTGTTTTATATTTTTTTAAATCTTTTTCAATCAACCAAGACTTTAGTTTAATATTTTTATCAACTTCTATGAAAAGTTCTTTGTAATCAAATTTAATAGGATCGTCTAAATAATTGTTTTCGCTAGGAAGATAAAGTAATTTTCTTTGATTTACATAAATCAAAGTTAACAAAATCAAATAAATTATTAATGCTGAAGAAATTAGAATATAAATATATTTCATATTGTTTTTATTTTTCTTGCTATATATACACCAGCAAAAACTAATGCACCTCCATAATAATGGAAAGGCAGTAACATTTCTTCAAAAAGAATAATCCCAAATATTGCGCCATAAACAGCGAATAAATAAAGCGTGAATCCTGTTAACGATGCACCTAAATATCTTTGTACCTTTGTGTACAAACTAAATGCGATTATACCTGGTGAAATAGCAGCAAACAAAACCCATGCTAAAAAAGTAGAATTGAATTTGGTATTAAAAAATAAAGATTCTTCTAATATATAAAAAGGAAACAATGAGATAAAACCAAAAAAGGCAATTAAAGTAAATCTTCCCATTAAACTAAATTTACTTTTCCAGTTTAAAAGATAAATTGAATATAGGGCCCAACCAATTGCAGCACCTAACATCCAAAAATCTCCGGTAGTAAAACTAAAATTTATTAGGTAATTAAAATTACCTTTTGTAATTATGGTGATAACTCCGATCAAACAAATTATGAGTCCTACTATTCTATTTAAACTAATTTTTTCACTAAACAAAAATACTGACAGAATTACAATAAAAACTGGAGAGGAGGTATATATGATTCCCATATTAGCCATTGTGGTAGACATACCAGCGATAAAAGGGAATGCTCCACAAACTCCACACCCCATTAAACCCAAGAAAAATAATTTATAAAATTCTTTTTTTAAAAATTTTCTTTTTTTATAAATTTCAGAATAAAAAAAAGGTAATAAAATTAGAAATACAAAAAACCATCTCCAAAAAGCTAATGAAATTGGCGGAACATATTCTACACCACCTCTTGCAACTATTATATTTGTTGCCATAAATATAGGCTGCACAAATAATAATATATAAGGAAAAAAATTATTATTTTTTGTCGTAGAAGGCTTCATAAAGCATCATGACAATTACTATTCCCATTAGAATATAAACTGGCAAAACGTCGGTGAAACCAATCATCATAGATCTTGTTAAAGTAGTTGCTAATCCAAGTAGAAAAGCAATACATAAAACACATCCGGTAATAGTAGCAAATTTTCTATTCATCTTTACAATTTTTCTCCAACCAATTAGCAGTTCCTAAAAATCTTAAATCATCTAACTTGTCACCAACAAGCTGTACACCTAATGGTAAGTCATTTTCACCGGTAAGTAAAGGAAGTGAAATAGCTGGTAATCCCATATAGGTCCAAATTTTTTGAAAATCTGCACTGCCGGTAGACTTCAAGCCTTTGTCTGCAACTCCGCTGGAAGATGGAGTAATAATACCATGGTAGTCCTCAAAAACTTCTTTGTAAGAC
>CACKFY010000025.1 GCA_902599495.1 uncultured Pelagibacteraceae bacterium
AAAAATTAAAAATAAAAACTTCTCAGTAGATGGGTTAACCTGTTCAATATTTTATAAAATAATAATAAAAAAAAATAATACCATTAAAAATGAAATAGATCCTATTTATTACTTTAAATCTCAAAAAAATAATATTGAAATAAATAATACGAAAAAAATTCATGAATATGACGGTGCTGCCTTAACTAAATTTCTTTTTTGGATAGAAAAGAATTATAAAAAAAAAAAAATTACTGAATTAACGGCTCAAAGGAAACTTTTAACTTTTAGAAAAAAATTTAAAAAATTTAAATTTCAAAGCTTTCCAGCTATTTCGAGCACAGGCCCAAACGGTGCAATTGTACATTACAATGCATCAAAAAAAACGAATAAAGTTCTTAAAAAAGGAAATATTTATTTAATTGATTCAGGTGGACAATATCATTACGGAACTACTGATGTTACGAGAACAGTTTCTTTAGATAACAAAAATAAAAAGATTAAGGAAGTCTTTACAAGAGTTTTACAAGGTCATCTAAATTTATCAAATTATAAATTATCAAATAAAACAACAGGATCGACTTTAGATAAAATTGCAAGAGAAAAATTAAATAAAATGAAATTAAATTATTCTCATGGAACAGGTCATGGAGTAGGTTATTTTTTAAACGTTCACGAAGGGCCTCAATCAATATCTAAACTTAATCAAGTAAAATTAAAACCCGGTATGATACTTTCAAATGAACCTGGTTACTATAAAAAGGGGAAATATGGATTACGTATTGAAAATTTAATTTATGTTAAAAAAGATAAATTGAAAATGAAGTTTGAAAATCTTACATATGTTCCCATAGATAAAAGACTAATTGTTAAAAATTTATTGAATAAAAAAGAGGTGTTTTGGTTTAATAACTATCATCAAAAAGTTTATAATAAACTTAAAAAATACATGAATCAAAGTGAGTTAATTCTCTTAAAAAAGTCATGTTCAAATATTTAAAAACTTATACCAGTCACTCTCGGAATAAATCTTTATTTTGAGTTCTTTTGCTTTATCAATTTTTTTTTTTGTTGGTTTTGAGTCACCTACAACTAAAATGTTTAGTTTTTTTGAAACTGAGGCCAAAACTTTTCCACCTAGATTTTCAGTTAAAGTTTTGGCCTCTGATCTACTAATTTTTTTAAAACTCCCTGTGAACATTATATTTGTATTGCTTAATTTTCCTTTCTTATTAATTTCTTTATAATTTTCTATATTTAATTTTGTAATTAAATTTTTTACAATTTCATTATTTCGACTATTTTTAAAAAAGTTTTTAATGGAAAGTATTTGTGTGTCTCCAATTCCATCTAGATCTTTTAAATTTTTAAGGATCTCTATTCTTTTTGATTGTTCAAATAAATTTGCAAAATGCTTTATAGATTTAAAAAAACTTCCTAAAATTTTAGCATTTTCTTGGCCTATATGTCTTATTCCAATTGAATATATAAATCTATTTAAAGAAATATTTTTTGATTGATTAATAGCAGTTTTAAGATTTTTTACTGATAAATCACCCCATCCCTCCATTTTTTTTATCTTATCAAAATTGAGTTCAAAAATATCCGAAGGATCTTTTATTAAATTTAATTTCCAAAATTGGTCTATAACCTTTTTTCCTAAACCATCAATATTAAACGCTTCTTTAGAAACAATATGTTTTAACTTTTCCTTAGCAGTAAAAGAACAATCATAACCTTTATTGCACCTTCTTACTGCATCTTCTTTATCGGTTGATAAATTGAAATCTTTTTTAATTTCGCCTCCGCATAAGCATTTATTTGGAAAAATAAATTTTTTTGAATTTTTTTTTCTTTTGTTAAGATCTACTGAAACAACTTGAGGAATAACATCTCCAGCTCTTTGAATTACAATAGTATCACCTACTCTAATGTCTTTTCTCTTTATTTCATCTTCATTATGTAAAGTTGCGTTTGACACTACTACCCCTCCTACTGTTACTGGTTCTATCCTAGCAACAGGTGTGATTGCACCAGTTCTTCCAACTTGTATGTTTATAGCTTTTATAATTGAAATAGCTTTCTCAGAGGAAAATTTATATGCTGTAGCCCATCTTGGTGAGTTTGAAGTGCTGCCTAGTCTACGCTGTAAATTTAAATCATCAATCTTATAAACTATTCCATCTATATCGTAGTCTAAAGAAGATCTAATAGACTCGATTTTTTTATGGTGTTTTTCAATTTCTTCAACACCATTTACTAAAGCGCTATGAGGATTTACTGTAAACCCCCAATCTTTTAACTTTGAAATAAATTCAGATTGCGTTTTATAAATCATGGGACTTATGACACCAAATCCGTAAGCAAAAAATTTAAGTGGTATTTTTTGCGTTATCTTAGGATCTTTTTGTCTTAAAGAGCCGCCAGCAGCATTTCTGGGGTTAGCAAAATTTTTTTTAATTTTCTCAAAATCATTTTTACCTATATAGACTTCACCTCGAATTTCCAAAATTTTAGGTAGATTATTGTCAGATATTTTTATCGGAATATCTTTAATTGTTTTTAAATTTTCCAAAATATCCTCTCCAGTAATTCCATCCCCTCGGGATAACCCCTTTTTTAAATTTCCATTTTCATAAGTTAAAGATGCAGATATTCCATCTATTTTTAACTCAGATGAAAAATCAAAATTTTTTTCTTTGATGTTTAAATAATTTGAAATTTTATTTATAAAGTCATTCATACCATCAGCATTAAATGTGTTTGATAAAGATAGCATAGGCTTTGCATGTTTTATCTTTTTAAATTTTTTTGTAATTGGCGCACCAACTTGATCTTGAACAGACTTTTCTCTTATTAAATATGGGAATTCGTTCTCGAGTTCAATAATTTCTCTTTTAATAAGATCGTAT
>CACKFY010000026.1 GCA_902599495.1 uncultured Pelagibacteraceae bacterium
TATCAAATCCACCCAATTCTACAGTTCCCACTGCTCTTAAACCTTGATTCATCGGAGTCATTCCAAAACCTCTATCGAGAAAAATGACTGGTCTTTTAAGCAGATGATCCATACTTTTGTAATGTACATGATATCCTCTTTCAGTATCTAAAGGAATTTTTTCACCTAGTTTATCAGTTAATTTTTTTGAGAACGCACCACTAGCTAAAACAATTTTTTCAAAATTAAATTTCTCCGACTCAGTTTTGACTTGTGTTTGATTATATCTTGTTTGTTCTACACTTACTACTTCCTTTTTTTTAAAATCACCTCCTGATTTTAAAAAAAGATCAAAAAGTTTTTTTGTTATCTCCTTAGGGTCTCTGGCGTGATAAGCATAGTCATAAATGACACCAGCATCAAAAACTGGACTCAGATTGGGTTCTAGCTCTAAGACCTCATCTCTAGTTAAGAGTCTTTGCTTAATTCCGAGATCGTTTCTAATTTTAATTTCCATTTTCCTGCTTTTTAAATTTTTATTTGTCCAAACATAAATAATACCTTTTCTCTCGACTAAATTAGTCGTATCAATCTCACTTAGAATTTCATCATATGCATCAAGAGATAAATCCAAAATTTGATGCATATATTTAGTTGTATGCATCATTGATTTTTTTGTTGAAGATTTTAGATATTTTAAAATCCACGGAATCATTTTGGGAATATAATTCCACTTTAAAGCTAAAGGTCCATAGGAACTTAATAGCATTTTTGGTATATCGTAAATAACATCAGGTCTATTTAATTGAACAACCGCGTAGGGAGAAAAATGACCTGCGTTACCGTATGAGCTCATACTCCCAGGATCATTTTTATCGAAAATTGTAACTGGAATCCCTTTTTTTATAAGTTGCAATCCGATACAAACACCTTGTATTCCTGCACCTACAATTCCTACAGAGTTACATTTATAATTACTCATGCATTGAATATAGTTGAAATTTTGAAATATTTATAGTGCGATAGATTAGATCAGAGCTTCGCTCTCTTTATTTACATTTGCTTCTGGTTTACCGTTCTTTTTTGGTTTCTTCTCTTCTTTTGATTTCGAAAATAAAAAGTCTCCAGTAATTTTACTTTTTGAAGCTGTTTTTTTAATGTAGCCTTCTATATCAGCTCCGTTTTCAGTCCTTAAATTGTTGGAAAATTCTATGTCGCCTTTTACTACACCAGAAGAACCTATTACTACGTTGTCAGCTGAAACTTTTCCATCAAGGTGACCGTGGATTTCTACTGTTTCGGCTTCCACGCCTCCTGAGATTGAACCTGTTTCTTTAATAACAATCTCTTTAGAATAAACTGGACCTTTTACAAGGCCAGCCACGTCAATAGCTCCTGAACTATTTACAGTGCCATCTATGCTTACTGTTTCACTAATTAAAGATCTTTCAGTGTCTTTTATCGATTTTTTATCACCAAACATAATATAAATATTTAAAAGTAGACCATCTAAATTAAATTAAAGCAAGTGTTAATTTTTTTAAATTAGGTTCATTTTGGTCCGACAAATGCGATTTTTTAAATTAATTGACTGGCGTATCTTTGTATATTCTACAAGACATTGCTATACCCAAACCTAACATAATTGCCATCATAGAAGAACCTCCATATGACATTATTGGAAGAGGGGCACCCACAATAGGTAGCAGACCAAGTACCATACCCATATTAACTGCAACATATATAAAAAAAGCAGTGGCAAAACTGTAACAATACAGCTTGCCGAAGCTACTTCTCGTTATATTTCCAATATTTATAAGCCTATATATAATAATGCTATAAAGTATTAAAATAAACAATGAGCCCACAAAGCCAAATTCCTCAGAAAATAAAGTAAATATAAAGTCAGTATGTTTTTCTGGAAGGTAATCTAGATAACTTTGAGATCCATTTAAAAATCCCTTACCAAATAATCCTCCAGATCCAATGGCTATTTTAGATTGTATTATTTGATATCCGGCTCCTAATGGGTCTCTATCTGGATTTAAAAAGGTTAATATTCTTGCCTTTTGATAAGGTTTTAAAAATGCAATTGCTATGGGGGTTAAAGAAATAAATAATATAGATGCATAAGCAAAAAATTTTACTCGGACACCAGCAAGCCACGATACTGTTACCCCTCCCAACGCAATTAGTATCGAGGTACCTAAATCTGGTTGAGCAACAACTAATAAAACTGGTGCAACTAAAGCTACTACAGGTAAAAACAAAAACTTCAACTTGTTAACATCCTGAGTTGAAATACGATGATAATATTTCGCTAAAAATAAAATTAGACCAATTTTCATTAGTTCAGATGGTTGAA
>CACKFY010000027.1 GCA_902599495.1 uncultured Pelagibacteraceae bacterium
CGAATTACGTGAGCTTCCCCACCATTAGCAAATTCTGATTGATCTCTTTCACCGCAATATGGGCATTTAATTAAAATCATAACTAGTGTGCAACAGCTGCAGCGCCATGCTCATCGATTAATCTTCCGTCGGAAAATCTACTTAAAGCAAATGGAGCATTTATTTTATGTGGTTCATCTTTTGCAATTGTGTGCGCAAATACATTTGCGCTTCCAGGAGTAGCTTTAAAGCCACCAGTTCCCCAACCACAATTAAAATATAAACCTTCAACATCACATTTACTAATAATTGGACTTGCGTCTGGACAAATGTCTACTATACCTCCCCATTGTCTTAGCATTTTCATTTTTCCAAAAATCGGATATAATTCGACAATTGCTCTGACTGTTTCTTCAATTACATCATAACCACCTCTTTGAGTAAAAGAATTATAACCATCTGTACCAGCCCCAATTACTAATTCTCCTTTGTCAGATTGACTTACATAAGCATGTACAGCATTAGACATAACAACTGTGTTTATAACTGGTTTAATTGGTTCAGAAACTAAAGCTTGTAAAGGTCTACTTTGTAATGGCAATCTTACTCCTGCTGTTGCTGCAAGAACACTTGTGTGACCTGATGCTACGACACCAATTTTGCTTGACTTAATAAAACCTTTAGTAGTCTCAACTCCCTCGACTTTATAATTATCTGTTTTAATTCCTTTAACTTCACAGTTTTGAATTATATCTACTCCTAATTCATCAGCTCTCATAGCATATCCCCAAGCAACAGCATCATGTCTTGCTACCCCTCCTCGAGGTTGATAAGCTGCTCCAAGAACAGGGTACCTTAGATTATCCGTATTCATAATAGGAACTAGATCTTTAACATCTTTTTTATCTAACCACATGGTATCAAGTCCATTTAATCTATTTGCAGAAACTCTTCTTTTAATTTCTTTAATATCGTGCTCATTGTGTGCTAAATTTAAAACTCCTCTTTGACTAAACATCATATTGTAGTTTAAATCTTCGGATAAATTTTCCCATAATTTAACTGCATGGTCATATAGATTTGCACTTTCATCCCATAGATAATTAGATCTAATGATCGTAGTATTTCGTCCTGTGTTCCCACTACCCAACCAACCTTTTTCTATAACTGCAATATTTTTTACCCCATGATGTTTAGCAAGATAGTAAGCGGTTCCTAGACCATGTCCGCCACCTCCGACTATAATAACATCGTAATGTTTTTTTGGATTGGGGTTTCTCCACATTTTTCCCCAATTTTCATTATCTGAAAGTGAATTTTTTATTAAGCTTGTAATTGAATATTTTTTTTTCACAACTAAAGGTACCAAAAAAATTTAATGTCAGCCAGTTAATTAATCTAAGATTTTGATTTTTGAACTTTTATTTATTTGAATTTTTAATTCGGTTACTCTTTTTTTAAGCATAGCACAAACTTCTGACTCAGTAGCCTCAAGAAAATTGACACATTTGACTTTTTTTCTATCTGGATTGTGTCTTTCTGCAAAACCTATAGCGTGCTCAACACTTGATTTTCCAGTCGACTTTTTAATTCCATAATCAATAGCTGAGGTTAAAGTTGACCTAGCTACGTTACCTCCGCTTGCGCCAGTTGATAAAGGTCCTAGGAAAGCGACTGTTTCAGCACATCCAGTTAGATAAACAAATAATAATAATCCTACTATTAACTTTTTCAATTTTCCCTCTCTTTAAAAAACACTTATACGCTTTTTAGGAATGTTAAAAACAACAATCCGCTCACAATGAGCCTATCAAAAACAACCTCAAATTGTAATCTTTATTTTATTTTATTTCTCGAATCGGCTTATTATTAATACATGAATTGAGGTTTTCGATCATCTGAAAATAAAACTTGGAATAATTTTCCACAGTTACATATCCTATATGTGGCAATAAGAAAGCGTTAGGTAAAAATCTCAGTTTATGGTCTTGCGGTAGAGGCTCTTGGGTATATACATCTAATCCAGCGCCCGCAATTTCATCATTTTCTAAAGCTTCTACTAAATCTTTTTCATTTATAATCTCTCCTCTTGAAGTATTGATTAAAAAGGTAGATTTTTTCATTTGCTTAAATTCTTTTTTTGTAATTAAATTTTTATATTTTTCATTTAAAACAACATGAATAGATAAAATATCTGAAGTTTTAAACAAATCCTCTTTACTCATTGGTAAAACATTTAATTTATTAGCTTCAGATAAATTTAAATTTTCACTCCATGCAGATACTTCCATACCAAAAGCTTGACCAATTTTAGCAACTTGGCTTCCAATTTTTCCAAGTCCTATTAATCCTAACCT